>NZ_JAYMEU010000023.1:0-80304 GCF_037029575.1 Alteromonas sp. CH_MED4-4
AATATATGGCAGCAATGAATCACGTTATTAAATCAACACGGTGTCTTGCAATCGGAGAGGGTCCATATATGGTATAACAAGCGTCGTACTAAGACGTAATCTAAAAACTATAAAGCTCAACGTAAATCAGATTATGTTCAAAAAAATCTTCCGGCCAAGCATTGTTGTTGGCATTGTTTGTTGCTGCGTGTGTGTGCACGCAAGCGCGAGGGATCTTATACAAACCCTCTATCACGCAGACTTCACGCCCGACACCGATGACGAAATTCCTCGTTTTACGCTAGACGGTGAACTAGGTGTACTTGTAAACACCGGAAACACATCAGCTGCTAGTGTGAAAGCCGCGGTCAATGCTGACCATGAAACAGAAAATTGGAGCAGTATCTACTTCGCAGAGTTGCTCTATAAAGAAAGCGGTACGCCAACAACAGAGCGGGACATCAGCGCCCAGCGCTTTTTCACTAGCGCGCAGTTCGACTATAAACTAATGACGCCTGGTCGCCGTCTTTTTATGTACGGTGATTACGAAGACGATCAATTTACTGGTTACGATCACCGTGCTTCGCTGGCAGCGGGCTGGTCTCAGCGCCTCTGGCGCAGTGAAGACAGTGAGTTTCGCTATAGCATTGGTCCTGGCTACAGTTTTATTGAAGCTGAAGAAGATAATGAAAGCGTAGTCAACGATGGTATCATTGTAAGAGCGTCCGCCGAATACAAATACCACTGGAGCTCAGGCGCCAAGTTAAGGCAGTTTGTTAGCACTGAGGCGGGTGAAGAAAATATGAAATCGCGGTCAGAAACTTCGCTTTCAGCCAACGTATTCGGTTCACTGGCGATGAAGTTATCCTTCATACTAAACCATGAAACAGACACCGCCGAAGATGTTGCAGCCTTAAGCACAGAGACCTCCGTGGCGCTGGTCTATCAGTTTTTTTAGTCAATTAGTGTAAATTAACGGGTTATCTTTGGCTTTTTACCGTGTTCGCATTGACTGAGAGCTTTGAAAATGTACACTGCGCACCATTGTTTGTAGTGCTTGCCGCCTCGCGGCACTGTCTAGCAGATCTCTTTTAAAACTCGTGTTGTACCGCCTTGCAGTTCAAAAGGTATCGAGTACAACGAATGGACCGATAATCAATAGGATTGTTCAATGAAAAAGCAAGTGCTTGCATCTTTAGTTGCAATTTCTCTCTCTCCAGCCGCTTTCGCTCAAGACGATGAAGTTAAGCCTTTTACAATGGAAGGCGAACTAGGTTTTATTTCGACTTCAGGTAACACTGAAACCACGTCAATCAGTGCGGGTATACAGGCTCACCAAGAGCTTGAAAAATGGAGTAACGACTACGTTTTAAAAGGTCTGTACAAACAGGAAACTGTTCAACAAGAAAATGATGCAGGCGAGCAAGAAGATATCGAGTTTACTTCTGCACAGAAGTTCTTTGGTTCAGCCCAGGGTAACTACAAACTAGAAAATCCTGATAACCGTTTATTCGGCTTCGCTTCATATGAAGACGACCGCTTTAGTAACTTTAATTACCAATCAACTATTGCGGCGGGTTGGAACCAAAAAGTACTTGAGAACAAGCGCCACACCCTTGAATATTCAATCGGTCCTGGTTACTCATTCATCGAAACTCAGGATGGCGAAGATCTTGACAGCGTAATCGTTCGTGCGTCATCAGCTTATTCTTGGAAAATTTCAGATACCGCTAAATTTACGCAAACAGTGAGTACCGAAGTGGGTTCTGACAACACGAAATCTCGTGCTGAGTCTGCACTTACAGCTACAATCAGCGGTAACCTTTCAATGCGTCTTTCTTTCAAACTTGATCACAACACCAATGTTGACGACGACGTTGAAAAACTAGACACAGAAACTGCAGTTAGCTTAGTTTACAACTTCTTCTAAGCTAACCTTATATGCTCAGCGCACCGAAGTAGGGCTGGGCACTTCAACGCATTGAAGTAAAATCACAGGCATAAAAAAACGCTGCACATTGTGCAGCGTTTTTTATTTAGTCTTAAAACAACTCTTCTTAGTGAAGAATACGTGTCTTAATTGTGCCATCAATTTGCTGAAGCTCTGCAAGTGCCTCATAACCACGGTCTTCTTTAACATCAACTACTACATAACCAATTTCTGCGTTAGTTTGTAGGTACTGGGCTTCGATGTTGATGCCTTTTTCTGCAAACGCTTGGTTAATCTGAGTAAGAATACCTGGCTGGTTTTTGTGTACGTGAAGTAGGCGTGAACGACCAGTATGTTCTGGCAGTGACACTTCAGGGAAGTTAACGGCTGACAGCGTTGAACCGTTGTCGCTGTACTTCGCGAGTTTACCCGCCACTTCAATACCAATATTTTCTTGCGCTTCTTGCGTGCTGCCGCCCACATGCGGGGTCAGAATGACATTATCGAACGCGCGAAGCGGCGACTCGAATTCTTCAGTATTAGATTTAGGCTCAACCGGGAATACATCAATAGCAGCGCCGTTTAGTTGGCCGCTTTCCAATGCCTTCGCAAGCGCATCGATATCTACCACAGTACCGCGAGACGCGTTAATCAAAATGCTGCCTTTCTTCATTTGAGACAGTTCTTTTTCACCAATCATATCTTGAGTTTGTGGTGTTTCAGGAACGTGAAGTGAAACAACGTCAGAGGTATTAAGCAGCTTTTCAAGCGATTTTACTTGGGCAGAATTACCTAGCACAAGCTTGTCTTCGATATCGAAAAATTGAACGCGCATACCTAGGTGTTCAGCAAGAATACTCAGCTGTGTGCCTATATGACCATAACCAATGATACCAAGTGTCTTACCACGGGCTTCATATGAGCCGACTGCCGTTTTTTCCCACTCACCGCGGTGAGCCTTGGCATTTTTACTCGGCACCTGGCGAAGCAAAAGGATAATTTGGCCAAGTACAAGTTCTGCAACCGAACGAGTGTTGGAAAATGGCGCGTTAAACACGGGAATGCCGCGGCGTTGGGTGGCTTCAAGATCAACTTGGTTGGTGCCAATACAGAAACAACCGATAGCCACAAGCTTTTGTGCTGCTTCAACTACCTTCTCTGTAATTTGAGTACGCGAGCGAATACCAACAAAGTGGGCGTCTTTAATTTTCTCAATTAACTCGTCTTCAGGAAGAGAGGTCTTGAGAAATTCAATATTGCTATACCCATTGCTTTTTAGTGTCTCCAAAGCACTTTGGTGAACACCTTCCAACAACAAAATTCGGATCTTATCCTTCTCTAATGAAACTTTGCTCATGAACTCGCTATCTCTCACTGATGTAATTTTGGTTTGCTTGCACCGCCAACTCAAGACTCTCAGAAACCTGCCAGTATGAAACACAAAGCTGTGTTTAACCTGCGCTGCAACGACATCGCTTTGCAGCTCTGAAAGCCTTGCTTGGGCGTTATTGCTACCAAGCTTTTATAATCACGTTGATTGCTTTCGTTATTAAGGAATTGGCCTTAACTAACGTAAAAGTTGAGACGCTTAGTGAACTTCTTTTAAGGACATCTAGACGTCTAAACGGAAACTAACAGAAAACGCGTTAAGTTGAAAGTAGTATTTTGTATAGCTTTTCACCGCACTATACGTCTTACTCAGTTATCACTTAAAGGTTTCAACACCACTATCTGTAGCACTTAGCACTATGTCCGCGCCTCGTAGTGCGAAAATGCCGTTCGTTACCACGCCAGGAATATTATTTATTTTTTGTTCTAGCTCACGAGGATTTAGAATCTCAAGGTTGTGAACATCTAAAATAACGTTGCCGTTATCGGTGACAACACCTTGTCTATATTCAGGATCGCCACCAAGCTTTACTAGCTCTCGTGCTACGAAAGAGCGAGCCATGGGAATAACTTCAACGGGAAGGGGGAACGAGCCCAACACAGGAACGCGCTTGCTTTCATCAACAATACACACAAACGTGGTCGCCGCACCGGCTACAATTTTCTCGCGAGTGAGTGCTGCGCCTCCGCCTTTAATCATATGCTTGTGTTCGGTCACTTCATCGGCACCGTCGATATAAACCGATAGATTGCTGACTTCGTTTAACTCGAATACCTCAATGCCCAAGGCTTTTAAACGCTCGGTAGAGGCTTCTGAACTTGATACTGCACCTTCAATTTTGTGCTTAATTTTACCGAGTTCTTCAATAAAGAAATTTACGGTAGAACCTGTACCCACACCGACAATGCTGTCTGCTTCAACATATTCGATGGCTGCTTTGGCTACGGCTTGTTTTTTTGCGTTCTGATCCATGGTCATTCTCCGACTTATTGTGTTCGCAAGTGTAACTTATAAGCGCACGTGAACCCACAAGTTCGTATGTTCAATTTGTTATAATGACTATCACGGTTTAGTGAATTGCAGTGTGCGCGAGGGCGTCACGATGGCATCAAGGGGGACATCCCATGGTGCAATAGGCAGAGCACCTACTTCTTGAATGTCGTGGGCAATACCCACTAACTTGGGCGCTTTACTACCCGAAAATGAATGTGAATCTGGTGCGCGTTGGGTAAAGCTTAAAGTTCGGTCGTAGTAGCCGCCCCCCATACCCAGGCGATTGCCGTTTATATCAAACCCTACAAGCGGCATAAGAATAACGTCGCATTGCCTAACAGGAACGACGTTTTCACACGACAATACTGGCTCTTCAATGTTGTACTTATTCTTCACCAATTGAGAGTGCTGGGTATAAGACAAAAATAACAAATGTCCTTTACATACGGGGTGTAATACAGGTAGAGCGAATTTTTTATCATGTGAAGACTGCCAAATAGACTCAATAAAATACGTTAAATTGACCTCGCCATCGTTAACCAAATATCCGGCTATGGTCGTGCTGTTATCAAGAAAGGGCAGTGTACATAGTCGTGAAGCAATGCGCTTAGCGGCGTCCGTATGTTGCTGGTTGGTTAACCCTCGGCGTGCCTCGCGAAGCTTTTTTCTAAGCTGAGCGCGGGCCTGCATATCTTCTTTAGAAACGCTTTTTTGTATGGTTTGCGACGGCGCAATCTGCGTTGGTTTCATTGCTAAAGCTGGTGCTGAAGCCGTTTCCGTTGAATTAACCTTGTTAGACGTCAACGAGCTAGAAGTACCGCTTCCTGAAGATGAGGGGGACATGGTAGAGGAGTTCTCCTGTCTTTCAATTGAGTTAGCTTATACTACCACGGCTGTTAAAAAAGGTTTGTTGGGCTAGGTAAAGATGACTCAGGTAAAATCACTGTGGTAAAACTACTTAGACAAAACTATTTAGATAAAGCTACTTAAATAAAACAAATAAAATCATTGGTCTGGATGCCCTAAATAGTGATTGAGCACACGCACCAATTCACTACTATCTATCGGTTTAGTGAGTACGTCATCAAGACCTTGTTCTCGCAAATATTCAGGCTGGGTAATGACATCGGCCGTCAATGCAACAATAGGCAAGTTTGGCTTAAACCCCTTTATTTTTACTGTTGCTTCATCGCCTTGAATACCTGGCAAATTAAGATCCATAAGAACTAAGTCGACGGGATTAGACTTGGCGTATTCAACGCCTTCCTCGCCAGTGCTTACCACAGAAAGCGACACGCCCAGTTTTTCGAACAAGGTTTGAATAACCACTTGGTTTATATAGTGGTCTTCAACTACCAATACATTTACTGAGTTATCTATGTTTACTTGGGCAACAAAGCTACGCGGTTGTGCCTCAACGAACTGGTTTGCGCTTAGGGCGTCGGCAGGTAAGGTCACACTTATTCGGGTACCGTGATTCAACTTACTACTAACTTTAATAGACCCGTCCATGAGCTCGACAAGGCGCTTCGATATGTTCAAGCCTAAGCCGGTTCCACTTATCTGACGGGCGTTTTCCATTCGCTCGAAAGGTGTAAAAAGCCGCTTTTGATCGTCATCGCTCATACCAATGCCTTGATCAATGACATTAAATATTACCTTGCCGCTTTTGTATTTCACCTGCGCTTTTACTGACTTGCCGTGATTAGTGAACTTAATCGCATTCGACAGCAAGTTAAGCGCAACTTGACCAAATTTGGTGTCATCGAAAAACAACGAGTCGGGCACAGCGTCATCAATACTGGTGCTAAATGCAATACCACCGTCTTCAGCGCGGATTTTAGTGAGCGAAAATAAGTGGGTGAAAAAGTCTTTGGTATTCACCGCGCGTGGCATCACACGCATTTTCCCCGCTTCTATCTGCTTTATATCTAAAACAGAATTTACTATTTCTAAAAGCCTTTCACCGCTTTGGCTTACATGAGAAAGCGGGGTGGTAAATGACGAGGGTAAATTTAACTTTTGGGCTTCGCCTTCAAGCAACTGACTAAACGTATTTATAGCATTAAGCGGTGTTCTAATTTCGTGGCTTATGTAAGAAAGAAAGTCAGACTTAAATTGACTGGTGCGCTCAAGCTCTCGGTTTTTCCGCTTTAACTCTAAATGTGCTACTACCGATTTACTTAAGGTTTGGAGCGACGCTTTTTGCGTTTCGGTTAGCTTGCGTGGTTTGCTATCAATGGCGCACAGCGTGCCAATTGCATGGCCAGACGGGGTAATCAGTGGTGCGCCGGCGTAAAACCTAATATCAGGCGCGCCAGTCACCAGCGGGTTATCGTGAAACCGGGGGTCTAACGTAGCGTTAGGTATTTCAAACACATCGCTTTGCAAAATAGCGTGTGAGCAAAACGCGATGTCTCGTGATGTTTCTTCTGCGTCTAGACCTACCCTTGATTTAAACCATTGGCGGTTTGGATCAATGAGGCTGATAAGCGCAATAGGGGTTTCACAAATTTGAGAGGCCAAGGCTGTAAGGTCATCAAAAAGTTGCTCAGCTTCAGTATCGAGTACGTCGTAGCTGAGCAGTTCGGCAAGACGTTCATCTTCATTTTGAGGGAGGGGCGCCGCTTTCATAACCGTTGCGTTTAAACCTAGCTGTAAATAAAAAAGGGATTGTGTGTTAACAATCCCTTAAACATATCATAGAGCGTAGGTGTCTATGAATAGTTGTTCCAGCTTTTTATGGTCAACTTTAGTCGCTACCTTTATGGTATTTGCTTCATTCCATAGTGGACTCGGTGTTGTACCTTTAGGCGCAACCACGGTTTGCCCTCTATCTAGTGCCCCTGTTCCAACGCGAACGTGACCCTCAGTGAGTTCAAATAGCTCAGGGTGGCGAAGGTGGGCAATCGGGAATGCATCGTGGAAGAAACACACGCGATCTTCACGGTTTTGCGAGTAGAAATCCATGTAGAACTGGGCGCTTTCTTTCACAAAACCACCAAGGGTATTGTTTTTCTCTTCAAGCTTTTCAACAAAGGCTGGCGAGAACGGCGTGAAGTTTGTTACGTCCAAACCAAACATGGTCAGTTCCCAGTCTGCTGCGAAAACGATTTCTGCTGCATGTGCATCGTTCCAAATGTTCGCTTCAGCTACCGGCGTAACGTTACCTGGTACAAACGCTGCACCACCCATTATGCTAACGCCTTTTACCAACTTAGGAAGTTCTGGCTCAAGACGAAGTGCAAGGGCCAAGTTACCTAGTGGGCCAATAGCAACAATGGTGATTTCACCAGGGTATTTACGCGCCATTTCAACGATAAATTGCGCAGAGCTGCGTGGGTCAAGCTCGGTTTTAGGCGCTTCAGGTTTAATATGGCCAAAGCCGTGCTCGCCGTGTACGAAGTGTGCGTACGTTGACTCTGGGCCAACCCATGGCATGCCAACACCTTTGGTTACAGGGATATCTTTACCTGCAATTTCGCAAAGTGTCAGTGCGTTTTGTGCTGCCATTGTTACTGGAACGTTACCGTAAACGGTCGTTAAGCCAAGTACTTCAATGTCTGGAGACTGAAAGGCGAAAAAGATCGCCATTGCATCATCAATCCCCGGATCCGTATCTAATATGATCTTATGTGCCATCAACTTATCTCAGTGCGTCTTGCTAGTTGGCGTGTTTCGCTAAGAAACGATCCACTTCTTTTTGTGTTGGAATACTCTGTGCTGCACCCTCGCGTGTTACCGCGATGGCTGAAGCTGCACACCCGCGACGCAATGCTTGTTTAGCATCGGTGTGGTTGCTGTATGCAGACAGGAAATAACCGATAAAGGTGTCACCGGCTGCGGTGGTATCTACCGCGTCTACAGAGAATGCTTTTACTTCTACAACATCGTTTTTGCGCAGCATCATTACACCCGCTTTACCCAGTGTAATAATAACTTCGCTGTGTGACCACTGCTCTTTGAACACTGTCACAATATCTTCAAGTTCTTCTTTACCGGTAATCGCAGCAGCTTCGGTTTCATTTACAATAAGTAAATCTACACAGTCTAACGGAAGCTGCTTAACCGACTCGCTCATAGGCGCTGGGTTAAAAGCTACTTTAAGCTGCTTTTCTTTCGCTTGGCGAAGTACTTCTTCAATGCTGCTTGTTTCATTTTGGGTTAGTACCCAATCTGAAGGACGCGTATCGTCTAACGCTTGCATTACGGTTTTTGCGGTAATGGTTTGGTTAGCACCACCAAATAATACGATGGCGTTTTCACCGCTAGGCGTGACTTGGATAATCGCGTGACCTGAAGGAACTTCTGAGCACTTTACGCCACGACAATCAACACCCTTTTTAATAAGAGCTTGTTTAAATGAGGCGTCGTTTTCGTGAATGCTGCCGACGTGTCTTACGTCTGCACCTGCTTGCGCTAAAGCAATAGACTGGTTTGCACCCTTACCACCTAATAAGGTTTGATAATGGGTAGAGGCCAACGTCTCACCAGGTTGTACAAAGTGATCTACCTGATAAACGTGGTCAATATTTATAGAGCCAAAATTTATTATTGCCATTTCTTCTTCCGTCGAAAGAGGGCGCTTCCCAGAATGCCGCTGTCCATGTTTCGCCCGTGAACCGAAAAGTTCAGGGCGGAAGTATCACAATTGCCGTAGGCTTCTCGATACGCGTCGAGCTTGCACAATAGCAGCTGTTTCAACTTCCTTGGTTTAAAGCATCGGCCAGGGACATGAATGAACTAGCAAACATCCCAGGAAACATTGTTGTTGTATTAACGCAACAGGGTATAACAAACGCGAGATCCAGTGAAGAGGATCACCTAAAGCGCTTTATAACTATTTTGCGTGGTGATTATAAAAGCGGTAAAAAAAATATTACTTTTCTTGACCAATTGGTCAGCAATTATACACGCATATAAGAGAAGCTCAATAATAACCAATCAGCTATTCAGGCATTAAAGGCTAATGAACGTCGTCACGCTATTGCTAAAGGATTTCCGTATCCAACACTAGCGATCTTAGATGAATTCTGACGATGTTGCTAGCCGTCCGGCAACGAATTTAGCTAAATAGCCGCAAATTAAATATCGTTTGAACAGTGAGTAAACAACGTTTAAGTACCGCTGTGTAAAGTGTGTACGACACAGTGTTATTAGACCTTGAATGTACTTTTGCTGTTTGTTCAAAGTTAGAGCAGTGGTAGGGCAAAAGGAGGCGTTACACATTGATTTTTGCTAGTATTAACTCCATCAAGAGATGACATTGACGTAAGTCGCCGCCAAAATAGACGGTAATTAATCGCTATATAAAAGTGGCGTCTGTATCTCAAACTATTCAAAACAAAAGAGAACAATTCGTGGAAAAACAGTTCGATTACGATAGCGTAAGTAATAAATTGTCTCAGCAAGGCGTAATTGTTGATGCTGCAGAAGTGCATGGCATTCTGTGCGGTATGCTTTGCGGAGGCATGTCGCTTACCGACCAAAAATGGCTAGAAGCGTTAAGTGAAACCATTAATCAGGGTGATGCGTTTAGCGACCCTACTCAGCACCTTTTAAATAGCCTTTTCAATCAAACCTGTCAGCAGCTTCTTGAGCCTGAATTCGCGCTTAATTTGTTACTTCCTGATGATCAAGCGCCTATCAACGATCGCGGGGCTGCACTAATAAACTGGGTTCAAGGTTTCATGCTTGGGTTTGGCCTACACCAGCAAGACCTTATGCAATGTTCTGACGACGTAAAAGAAGCACTTGAAGACTTTTCAGATATTTCACGTATGGAAGAGCCAATGGACGCGGACGAAGAGTCTGAGAAGGCGCTGTTAGAGGTTGAAGAATACGTGAAAATTTCAGCAATTTTATGCTTCAGCGAACTGGGCCAATCACTTCTAGATGATCAACAAGACACGCCATCCGTACACTAGTAATTAACTGAAGATATTAAAAGTGGCCGTAAGTCGCCACTCGTTTTAACGAGATTTTTTTAGGGTTTTCTCTTTTATGATTAGTGCGCAAGAGTTTATCGCCAGGCAGGACCGACTGCTTGCACAGTGCGAGTCGAATAGTGTGTGTATTGTGCCTGCAGCAGGTATGGTAACCCGAAGTCGCGATACCGAATATACATTCAGGCAAGATAGCGACTTTTGGTATCTGACAGGATTTGAAGAGCCTAATGCTTGGTTGATATTGTCTAACCACCCTCGTTACGGTGAAAGTTATCGTGCAATGGTGGTACAAGAGAAAGACAAAAGTGCAGAAATTTGGCACGGCAAACGTTTAGGGGCTGAAGCTGCACTTGCTCGATTCAGTCTAGATGAAGCGTTTGAGTTGCAAGAACTTGAAGAAGCGCTGTTAGCGTCAATTCAAGGTCAAGACAATGTGTACTTTTCGTTGGGTCACGAGAAAGACAATGACCTATTATTTTCTGAAGCGCTAAACACCTTGCGCGATGCGCCTAAAGAATCACTGGCGCCAAGGGCGATTCACGACTTACAGCCTATTTTACACGAAATGCGTTTATTCAAGTCAGCATGTGAAGTGGCCATGATGAAAGCGGCGGGTGAGATAAGCGCACGTGCGCACAAGCGAGCTATGCAGTTTGCCGCGCCTGGTTGTTACGAGTACCAGCTAGAAGCTGAAATTCACCACGAATTTGCCATGGCGGGAGCCCGTTCACCTGCTTATAGCACTATTGTTGGAAGCGGCGACAATGCGTGTATTTTGCATTACACGCAAAATAACGCGCAGGTAAATGACGGTGACTTGATCTTGATCGATGCAGGTGCTGAATATCAAGGTTATGCTGCGGATATCACGCGAACGTTTCCTGCAAATGGAAAGTTCACGCATGCTCAGCGCGAAATTTACACCGTTGTATTAAAAGCGCAAAAAAGCGTGCTAGATATGTTAGCGCCCGGCGTTACCCTGTCACAAGCCATGTTACATAGCGTAGAAATTATTACTCAAGGTTTAGTTGACCTTGGCGTTCTTGAAGGTAGTGTGGCAGAAAACCTTGAAAATGAAACGTGGCGTCAGTTTTACATGCATGGTTTAGGGCACTATTTAGGTCTAGATGTGCATGATGTAGGCAACTACAAAATTGACGGTGAAGACCGTCCGTTAAAGCCTGGCATGGTGATCACTGTTGAGCCCGGCATTTACATTAGCCAAGACAGCAACGTGCCGGAAAAATACAAAGGCATTGGTGTAAGAATTGAAGATGATGTGGTGATTACTGCGACGGGTGTCGATATTCTTACCGCAGACGTGCCAAAAGACATTGATGAGATTGAAGCACTTATGGCTGAAAGCAGAGACTAGTTGTCAAAATTTGCTAGGTTTACCATGGTTTGAAAAACTGCGATAAGTGTGAAATACGGAATTTTGGTTTGAGTTACCGGTTTAAACTACCAGTTTTAATTACGCTAAAAACTAGCCTTTAATATAAAGAAAAAAATCTCAGAATTAACGCTTTTAATAATTAGAGCCTCTGGACGACAGGAATATAAAAACAGTGGAATCGGCAGCAGCGGTTGATGTAGTAATTATTGGTGGTGGTATTGTCGGTACTGTATTAGCCAAAGCACTCGCAGAGAAAGTATTTCCTGCAAACAGCTCTGGCTTATCTGTCACCCTAATTGATGCGGCTGACCCAGAGCAAACCAGTAAAAGCTTAGTCGACTTTAACCCTTTTACCGACACCCGAGTGATTGCCTTGGCAAGACGTACTGTTGAAGAACTGTCTCACATGGGGCTAAACCTTGATGATGTAGCTAAGCAGCACAACGGTGAGTTACCTCCTCAAATTAAGCATATTGAGGTTAGCGACAAAGGGCACTTGGGGCTATTAAACCTTCAAAGCAGTGACTACCACATTGACGCGTTTGGCCAGGTGGTGAGCTTAAGCGCACTAACGCGATTGGCGGCAGGTGCAGCCTCAAGCTACCAATATATCGCACCTGCCAAGGTAACGAACGTAAAGCAGCAGTGCAATTTTGTAGAGGTGCAGCTAGATAATGGGCAATCGCTTACCACAAAGCTGCTGGTACTGGCAGATGGCGGTCGTTCAGGATTAGCTGACCAGGTGGGCATTACAAAAACAGTCAATGATTATCATCAAACGGCCATTGTCTTTAACGTTCACACTCAGCTCCCTCATGAAAATAGAGCTTACGAGCGTTTCACCCAAAATGGCCCGTTAGCGTTCCTGCCTTTCGACAGTGAAATCGATGATATCAAGGCTAGTGGAAACGGCTTTTCAGTTGTATGGACTGTAGATACCGACGCCGCAAAGTCGTTAATGGCATTAAATCAACGCGCATTTATCAGGGCCCTACAGGAAGCATTTGGCTATCGACAGGGCAAAGTACTGAGAGTCAGTGAGTTGGCAAGTTACCCGTTAGCGCTTACGAAGGCGCAGCTAGTTGCTAGTCATCGCACCGTGGTGGTAGGCAATGCGGCACAGGCGCTACATCCTATTGCAGGGCAAGGCTTCAATCTAGGCTTACGCGACTTAAGTACTTTAGTGTCTGTGCTGCAAGCGTCAGCGGAAAAGCACGGCGAGCATAGTTCATACGAAGAGAAAAACGATACAATCGCATCCGCTAATTTCGATGCAGGCGCTTTTAGTATTACTCAGCATTACGCCAATTCGCGTAAGAATGACAGGGATAACACGATAGCCCTGACAGATACGCTAGTTCGCACTTTTTCAAACCAGTATTTTCCAACGGTAATTGGGCGCAATGTGTCGTTATTGGCATTAAGCATGATGCCCCAGGCGAAAAAAGCGTTTGTTAAACACACGACGGGCTATGGCGAAACACCACTAAGAAAAAGAGATAACAATGCAGCATGTTGATATAGCGATAGTGGGCGGCGGAATTGTAGGGCTAACCCTTGCAGCGGCGCTTAAACACAGTGAATTGAGCATAGCAATAGTCGATAAAGCGGTGTGTTATCAGACTCTGGATGAGAAGCCTACGGCGAGAGTGAGTGCCATAAACCAGGCCAATATTAAAGCGCTGCAACAGTTTGATGTGTGGTCGCATTTGCAGCAAGATCGCGCCAACCCTTACACCGACATGCATGTATGGGACAAAGACAGTTTTGGCGACATTCACTTTTCATGCGATGAAATGGGCAGTGATGCGCTTGGCGTGATTGTAGAGAATCAGGCTTTAGTCAATGCACTGACTAAATCTGTGGAAGCGCAGCCTAACGTGGAGATGATTACCGCGGGTATTGATAGAGTATTAGCTGGCCCAAACCAAACCATGCTGATGCTTGATAATGATGACGTGCTAAGCTGCAGGTTGTTAGTAGGCGCCGATGGCGCAAATTCGTTTGTGAGAAAGCAGGCTGGCTTGCCTATTACTTTTAAAGACTACGAGCATACGGCGATTGTCGCTAATATCAAAACGGTAGAGCCGCATAGTAATGTGGCGAGACAAGCGTTCACACCCACGGGACCGCTAGCGCTACTGCCTATGTCTGAGCCAAATGTATGTTCTATTGTATGGTCGCAAACGCCAGAGCAAGCGAACTTATTAATGGCATTGGATGACGCTGCGTTCTGTAATGCGTTAACTGCGGCTAGTAATAGCGTTCTTGGCACTATTTCGCTTGAAACCAAGCGCGCCGCTTTCCCGTTGACCATGCGTTATGCACGCCAGTGGGCGAAAGACGGTGTGGTGCTGGTAGGCGATGCAGCGCATACCATTCACCCGCTTGCAGGGCAGGGCGCTAACTTGGGAATGCAAGATGCGCTCGCACTGGCGGAAACCCTAAACAACTTAAAGGCGTCGGGCAAAGACATAGGTTTGTACAAGCACTTACGCAGCTACGAACGAAGCCGTAAAACAGAAGCCACGAAAATGATTGCCGCAATGGACGGCTTTAAATTCTTATTCGACGGCGACGACCCCCTCAAAAAGTTGGTCAGAGGAATTGGTCTTTCAGCCACAGACAAACTCAGCACCATTAAAACCGCCTTCGTCAGCCACGCCATGGGCCTATAAATCCAAAAATAATGGGGTCAGAGTACATTTAAATTGGGGTCAGAGTACTTTTTTCGCCACCCCTGAATAGTGGGGTCAGAGTACATTATTGGCTTTCCCTATTACAAAACCGAATAAATGTACTCTGACCCCATTATTGAAGCTTGGAAGTGTACTTTTTCACACATCATAGAAAACAGGCGGCAAAGCTCTCTAATTATCTATCTCGCTCTAAAAGCAAAGAAATGTACTCTGACCCCATTCTTGTGGTTTAGTCTTTTCGGCGTTGAGATAGTCAGCGGTACAGGATACTCTTCGGTATCCTTTTTTATTTGTACCAATGGCTTATGTTTACTTATCTTTGCAAACCTTATCGCGCCTTTTCCTTTGTCTGCGCCGCTTCCGTACTTACTTCTACTTTAATTACTAGTTCGGCGAATGCCGACGCAGTGGTTTCCACTTTAGCCTCGGTTGAAGCGTCGGCGACAACAAAAAGCAAAAAGATGACGCTGAGTAATGCCTCTATCAATTTGGACGTTTATCGTCAGCACGTTAAAACGCTGGCAAGCGATGAGTTTGAAGGGCGAGGGCCTTTGTCGAAAGGTGAAGAGAAAACAGTCGATTACTTGGTAACCCAATACAAAAAGCTAGGGTTGAAGCCAGCCTTTGGCGATAGCTACACCCAAGCTGTGCCTTTAGCCAAAATAACGCCTAAGAACATTTCATCGTTAAAAATAGGCGGGCTTGATTTTAGCGCAGGCAGCGAGTTTACAGCCCGTACTCAGCGCATTGTTAATGACTACTCACTTGCTAATAGTGATGTAGTTTTTGTGGGTTATGGCATTAATGCCCCAGAGTACAATTGGAATGATTACGCAGGCCTGGATGTAAAAGGAAAAACCGTTGTAATGCTGGTAAACGACCCGGGTTTCGCTTCTAAAGATCCAGAGCTTTTTCAGGGCAACGCAATGACCTATTACGGTCGCTGGACATATAAGTACGAAGAAGCAGCCAGGCAGGGTGCAGAAGCGGTTTTCATTATTCATGAAACCATGCCTGCGGGTTACGGGTGGGGCGTAGTCGAAAACTCAAATTCCAATACCAAATTCAGTTTAGTCGACGACAACAACAATGCTTCACAAGTCGGCGTAATGGGTTGGCTTCATTTAAATGCCGCAAGACAGCTATTTGAAAAAGTGGGTTTGGACTATGGCGAGCTTAAAGACAAAGCTTCAAAGCCAGGATTTATGCCCATCGCGCTAAACACAAAAGCATCATTGGGTTTCACCAATACTATTGAGCGTGCCGAGTCGCAAAATGTTGCAGGCATTTTAGAAGGTACAGATAAGCCAGAAGAATGGGTAATGCTTCACGCTCACTGGGACCACCTAGGCAAAGTTGAGAAGAACGGCCAAACCACTATTTACAATGGTGCGGTAGACAATGCGTCAGGCGTAGCAGGTGTAATTACATTGGCAGATGCGCTTTCAAAACGCGAAGAGGGCTTTGCACGTACACTAATGTTTAGTGCTTTTACCGCCGAGGAAACAGGGCTACTCGGTGCCGATTATTTTGCAAATAACCCGCCGGTACCAACATCGAACATGGTGGCTTTTTTAAATATCGACGGCATGAATGTAAACGATGATGTTGATTACATTTTGCAGTACGGCGAAGGTTATTTATCTATTGAAGACGATTTAGCGACAGCTGCCGCATTACAAGGACGAACGGTTAAAATGGATCCGAGACCTCAAAATGGACTGTTCTTCCGCTCAGATCACTTCGCGCTTGCTAAGCAGGGCGTGCCTTCAATTTTGTTCATGAGCTTAGGCGATACCGACCCTAGCTTTATCGTCAAACGCTACCATAAAGCAGATGATGACTACCTTCCAAGCTGGACATTAGGTGGCGTGCAACAAGACCTCTCACTTATCGGCTCTATGCTGAACTATTACGCCCAAGGCGACGTGTGGCCATACTGGAAACGCGACTCTGATTTTAAAGACAAGCGCACACAGGCAATGGAAGTGAAAAAGGCAAAGTAATTCGCGCTTAACTATAGGTAGCGATATAACAAGGTAAAGCGACGCTAATGAGTTGGATTTTATTCACATTGGGCGCGGTTATTTTGCAAACCGTGCGCAATGCGCTGCAGAGCAAATTGAGCGGCGCAGTTAACACCTCTGGGGTAACGCTCTCTCGCTTTATCTTGGCTCCCCCAATAGCGCTTGTTTATTTACTCATTCTCTACAGCGGAAGCGCCAGTCAAGTGCCTGAGTTCTCAGGCTCTTTTATTGCAGTGGTACTGTGTGCTTCGCTACTTCAAATAGCGGCCACTTCTTTAATGGTGATTTTGTTCAAGCAGAAGAATTTTGCTATTGGCGCAGGTCTAGCGAAGAGTGAGGCCTTGGTGGCCGGCGTTGTAGGCATGCTCTTTTTCGGAAGTTATTTAACGCCCCTTGGGTGGGCGGGCATAGTAATAGGCGCAATAGCAGTATTTGTGTTAAGCAGTGGCAATCGGCTCCATGGCATTAGTGTGAAAACCATGGTTATAGGTCTTGCTTGCGGTACCTGTTTTGCGCTGACATCACTGTTGGTGCGCGAGGCAAGTCATATGCTAAATGTTCAGCATACGGTGGCTGCTGCTTGGGTGTTGTTATGGGTGCTATGTGTACAAACGATAAGTTTAAGTGGTTATATTGCGCTAACTAAACCCTTCGTGTTCAGACAGCTAACCAACGCTAAAAAGCAGGTGCTAGCGATTAGCACGGTAAGCTGTTTGGGCTCAATTTGTTGGTTCACCGCTATGGCATTGCAACATGTGGCGCTAGTAAAAACGCTTGGGCAGTTAGAGGTGTTACTTACCTTGGTACTCTCACATTACTGGCTAAAAAATGCAGTCACAAAACGCGAAATTGCTGGCTTACTTCTTATTGGGCTTGCCGCAATCTTTGTTATGTGGGCATAAAGTAATGACAATATTAAACACTGAAGTTTTTAGCACAAAATCAATTGAATGTTATTTTCATAGAACAAAAAAGTGCTAAACAACCTTAATTAAAACGACAGGAAGGGAACATGGATAAGCGACATTTCTTGAAATTAGCGGGCGCTAGCTTTGCGCTTGCTCCTGTGGCTTCTATGGCTGCAATTAATCAAACCAATGCAACAGACATTAACGGTTTAAGCGGGCTAAGTGATATCACCGCAAATGCGAAGCCGATTACCGTAGAAGAACGCAAAGCGCGTATTGAAAAAGCGCAGTCGCTTATGAAAGCCCAAGACATTGCGGCAATTCTGGTCGAGCCTGGCGCTGCTATGGATTATTTTTCGGGAATTAAATGGTGGCGTAGTGAGCGCTTGACCGCGCTGGTTATCCCTCAAAAAGGTGACATGGCGGTGGTAACGCCATTTTTCGAAAAGCCAAGTGTGCTTGAGTCGTTAGCTATAGGCGATGATGTAAGAGTGTGGCAAGAGCATGAAAGCCCGTTTGATGTCGTAGCCAATATTTTAAAATCGCGCGGTATAACAAGCGGCAATATCGGCTTTGAAAGCAGCGTACGCTACTTTGTAGTTACCGGAGTCAGCCGATCGCTGCCAAACATTAATATCGTTCCCGCCGAGCCAATTACCCTTGGCTGTCGCATGTATAAAACTGCGAGTGAACTGGCACTTATGCATAAGGCCAATGAAGTTACTTTACGTGCTTACGAGTTTGTTTTTAGCAACCTAAAGCTTGGCATGAGTCAGCAGGATGTAAAAAGTTTGATGAACACCGCACAGCAGCACTTAGGCGGCAGCGGTACATGGTGTTTGGCGCTGTTTAACGATGCAAGTGCTTATCCTCATGGCACAAACGCAGCACAAACTATCAAAGAAGGCTCGGTGATCTTGCTAGACAGCGGTTGCAGCGTGCACGGTTACCAAAGCGACATAAGCCGTACTTTGGTATTTGGCAAAGCGTCTCAGAAAGTTCAGGACGTATGGCATACAGTAAGGGAAGGGCAGAACGTAGCATTTGCCGCAGCTAAAATTGGTGAGCCAGCAGGCAAAGTGGACGACGCAGTGCGTCAATACTATGCTAGCAAGGGGTACAGCAAAGACTATGCATTGCCTGGGCTAAGTCACAGAACAGGTCACGGTATCGGCATGGAAGGACACGAGAGCGTTAACTTCGTGCGTGGTGAAAATACGCCACTTAGAAAAGGCATGTGCTTTTCTAATGAGCCAGGTATCTATATTCCGGGTGAATTTGGTGTGCGCTTAGAAGACTGTTTGTACATGACAGAAACAGGCCCCGCTTACTTTACCGAACCGCCAGAAAGTTTGGCGAATCCGCTGGGTAGGCTAAAACCTCTAACTGTTTAGGTAAGTGTTTTTATTATGGCTTTAATTTGTCTTTCATTTTTTGTATCTACATTTTTAAAAATGTCTGCTACGTGATTAGCTATAGCTCACCTTATTTGAAACATTTTTTAGTTTACGCTGAGGCGTCTATTCGCTGATGATATAAGTAGGTACGTTAGTGAGCATTCCTGACGCGTTTTAAGTTAGGTTTGCTTTGAATGAAATATATTCAACGGCCAGATATAGAGAAACAAAATTTAGCTTTTATAAGGAAGTAATAAATGTCCTACTCTACTAGTCAATTAAAACGGCTAGCTTGTCTATTATCTGCGGTCATGTGTGCGAGTTTTAGTGCCGAAGGCGCAGTCAAGATTACTGAATGTGGCTCATATCAACTATGCTCAACTGAATCAAAAGCACTCAATTACGCTCTCAGCAAATCTAATGGCGATAATACAGATATAGTGCTGGTGAACACTGTTATGAATAAAACTTCTATTATAGAAGTTAGAAACAGTGATTTTGGCGGAACGACGTTTTCCGGCATGCCCACTGTGACAGCTGAAGAAGTGTACATCGCAAGTACTGCAGGCCACATGGCCTCCGTAGACTTAGTACATTTTCTAGAGGACCCAATCATATCTTCCCTTAATGAGGACTCAGTTGTATTAGGTACAGTTAACGGAAGACCGATTGTTCCTCTAGAGCACTTTTACGCATTGCCCCACAAAGTCAGTGTTCGAGGTTCAAGTTTATTTTCTATAAATAATGAGTTAGAAAGCCCACTGAACAACGCATTTCAAGACCACTCCAACGGCTTGTTAGATAATATAGATTTGTCAGGGGATCTCAGAGTTGGGCTGGCATTCAGAAAGGTTCTTGCAGTTGAAATTGGCGCTTCGTTTGATGGAGCATCTGTAGACCAGATGGAAGTGTTCTTCAAGGCTTCTCAGCCGGAAGGTGAGGCTCCATGGGGAGTAATCGTTGATGTGAAGAAAAATGGCTCTACAGGGCTTATTACTAAAACTACTAGAGTAGCGCTTATCGAGAATGGAAGTATAGTTTTCGTTATCCCTGTTAAGGAGGATGGGACAGTTGATACCGAAAAGCTTATTGGTACAACGTTTAGAGTAAGTGAAGAAGCGAGTCATAGTAGCATTCGAGGGTGGTTTGCGGGTATTAATTTGGATATTAGCATTGCCCCTTGCTCTTCAGTAACCTGCAACATCACAGTCATCGATTTAGACAAAGAAGAAATAGAGTCGTCCTAAAAAACAAAGAAACAAGAATGAGTTTTATGTTTAAAGCGTTAGCGGTCTAGCTGCTAGCGCTTTTTTTAATTATTTGTAGCTAGCCCTATAAAGTTAATAAACCTGTCTCTCAAAATTTTTATTAGCTGTTACACTTAAAATTATTACCTAAGTGAATGATGGATAAACTATGCCTGAAAGAAAATTTAGATTGGTTACGCGAAGTGATTTCGATGGACTGGTATGTGCAGTTTTATTGAAAGATTTAGACTTAATTGACGATATTTTGTTTGTTCATCCCAAAGACATGCAAGACGGTAAAATTGATATTACCGAGAATGATATCACCACTAACCTGCCTTACGTTGCGGGTTGCCATATTGCCTTCGACCATCACTTAAGTGAAACAGTGCGTAACTCAGGAGATATTGATAATCACATCATTGATCCGAAAGCGCCGTCGGCGGCGCGCGTTGTATACGACTATTACGGTGGTGCAGATAAATTTCCTAATATCTCGGTAGATATGATGGATGCAGTAGATAAAGGAGACTCTGCACAGTTTAGCGAAGAAGAAATCCTTGAGCCCACAGATTGGGTGCTCATGAATTTCATCATGGATGCGCGAACTGGGCTTGGTCGTTTCAGAGATTTCAAAATCTCTAACTATCAGCTAATGATGAAGCTAATAGATGCGTGCAAAGACCACAGCATTGAAGAAATACTGCAAATGGAAGACGTGGCCGAGCGCGTGAGTTTGTATCACGAGCACAATGAAATGGCGAAGGCGCAAATTGCCAAGTGTTCTACCGTATACGACAACTTAGTTGTGCTTGATTTAACCGACCAAGAAACCATTTACGCGACAAACCGGTTTGTTATTTATGCCATGTACCCCGACTGCAATATCTCTATTCACAAGATGTGGGGGCTGAAAAAGCAAAACGTGGTATTTGCTATTGGTAAATCCATTACTAATCGTAGCTCAAAAACCAATGTGGGAGAGTTGTGCTTGAAGTATGGCGGCGGTGGTCACATGAACGCAGGTACATGTCAGGTTGAAACCAGCAAAGCCGAAACTGTACTCGGCGAGCTTATCGAAACCATCACGAGTGATGGCTAAAGCTAATCGAATAAGAACGGTGGGGCAGAAAAAGTACTCTGCCCCCATTTTTTTATTGGGTTAGCCTCACTTTAAAGAATTCGGCCAGGGTTTTACTGATCACTGGGTGCTGTGTATCTTGATTGAACAGGCAAATATTTACCTTGCCTAATTTGGGCAGGTGCGGGTGGTTTAGCGCTACAAGGTTTGCCGGTAAGCTTGATTTTGCTAGAGCTGTCACGCCTAGCCCCTGTTGAATGGCGGCAACCAATCCACCTAAATCTGCATTGGTATAGCTGATTTTCCATGCAAAGGTTTGCTGCTTTAACTGCTCAATAACGCGGCTTCGATACATACAACCGTCGGGAGCAAGCACCAAAGGAATATTGTTGCCAACCAACGGGTGAGCCGTGTCGCCAACCCAAACTACGTCATCTTCTAACACTACTTCGCCTTCTGTCTGCTCGCCCGGATTCACCAACGCCAAAATCAAATCGAAATGATCGCGCTGCGACGGGTGAAGCAAATCACGGCTTAAGGCCGAGGTCACTTCAAGTGATACATCGGGATAACGCTTTGAAAATTCGCCAATTAGACCCGGCAATAATGTAGAAGCAAATTCATTGGGAATGCCAAGACGCAAGCGACCGCTTAGCGGGGCAGGGGTTAAGCTGCGAAAGATGTTATCGTTAAGCTCTAGCAATTCTTTCGCTTTTGGGTACAGCCAATTGCCGTCGGCGCTAGGCACATGCCGTTGCCCAACTTTAGTAAACAGCTTGCGGTCTAACTGCGACTCTAGCTTTTTAATTTGTAGGCTTATTGCCGGTTGAGAACGGCCCAAAAAATCGCCCGCTTTAGCGTAGCCACCAAGCTCAATAACGCTAACGAAGGTGCGTAAGGTATCAAGGGAAAGCTGCTTCATAGTTAATTACACTTTCTAATGAATTTGCCTGCTTTTATTATATTTTTAAATGTAAGCGGGCGAAAGGCGTAATTTTATATGTTTGTGCGTTCAATCGAACCTAGTTGGGGTTGTTTTGCTCGATAAGCGCCGTCCACCGATTGCTGCATAGTGCGACGTGCAAGGGTATTGGGCTGTGCAAGTGGCGTTGAGTTATTAGAAAAGCGCTTCATTCCCGCAAAAATGCAGTACCACGAAGGTCGCAAATAAACCAATTTGTTATCTACTTCATTAAGCGCTTGTTCAAAGCTGGCGCCTTTGTCCCACGCATTTAGCAAATAAGAAAGGGTATCCGGCACCTTTAAGTCTTCGCGACAGGCAACCCAGTAGGCAGAATCGTCGCGCGTATTTAAATAGTAATGAGCAGCAATGTAATCCCGAATGCCGTCGAACATTCGGTTTATCTCAGAATTATAGCGTACCTCTCTTCGCGGATTGTTACTTTGCCAGCAATCGATAAAGTGATGCAGTGCGTACTGCACCAGCATAAGTGCGGTGGCTTCCAATGGTTCAATAAAGCCCTGAGACAACCCTATGCATAAACAATTACCTTTCCAGTGTTCTTCTAGTCTGCCTACGGTCATTTTCAAATGTCGGGCTTGCTGATGGGATTGGTCTGGTTCTAATGCAAGTCTAAGTTCTTCTTCTGCTTGGGCTTCAGTGCAAAACTGTGAACTGTACACATAGCCGTTGCCTGTGCGACTAGTTAGGGGAATGTGCCACTGCCAACCGTGACTAAGCGCAATAGAGCGAGTTTGTAGTGCAGTTTCTGGTGATGCTGTTGCGTCGCTGGCAATAGCTACGGCAGCATCGTTAAACAAGGTGTCGGCATAGCTTGTAAACTTTCGCAACAGGGCTTGTTTGCCAAGAAGCCCTCGAAACCCCGAGCAATCAATAAAAAAGTCTGCGCTTAATGTATTTCCGTCATCCAGTTTTAGCGAGTTAATAGTGTGCTCATGACTTTCAACATTTGCCACAGTGCCTATTTGATGAGACACCCCTTTGTTTAGCGCGTATTCTTTTAAGAAATCACCCAATAGCCCTGCATCAAAATGATAGGCGTAATCAATATTCGCAGAACTACAAATGGCGTCGGGCGTAATGCTTTTTTCTACCATGTGCGCAGCAGTAAAGTAGTGCGACGGATTAATGTCGTGCGAAGCGCCTTTTCTGTATTCATTTACCGCGCTGAAGTACATATCCGCGGTGGGAATATCTAAAGAAGAGAAGAATGGGTGAAAATAGCTGTCTGAATCGGTGAACGCGGGGCGCGTTGTTTTTGATTCAGCCGTTGTAGTCCAACGCTCAAAGCTAATGCCCATCTTATACGTGGCGCTGCACTTCAGCATCCACTCACTTTCATTTATTCCCAAAAACTCAAAAAAGTGGCGCAGATAAGGCGTTGAACCTTCGCCTACGCCAACGGTGCTGATAACCGCAGATTCAAGAAGCGTTATTTTAGGGGCGGGGGCAGGTACATTATTGTTATTGGCCATCAACTCGGCGGTTCTTGCTAAGTAGCACGCCGTCATCCAGCCTGCTGTTCCGCCACCCACAATCACGATTTCTTGAGGTAATTTGTTCATTACTGTTTCTCGGTTGACGCGCGCACTACCAGTTCCGGGATGAAAGTATGGTTAAGATTGTCGTGGGCAGCTTTGGCTTTCTTAGCTCGTAAATACTGAATTAACGACGCCGCAGCGTGCTGCGCTATCTCATTAGTTGGCTGAGATGCCGTAGTTAACGGCGGAAAAGTCTGTCGGGAAAAGGGGCTGTTCTCAAACCCAGCGATTGCGAGTTCTTGAGGAACATCTACCCCCTTCATTCGTGCACCAAACAATGTACCCGCTGCAATCTCATCGTTACACGCAAATACAGCGGTAGGAGGCGGCGACATGGCAAGCAGCGTTTCAGAACTTTTAACCCCAGTTTCAAATGAGTAGGTGCCTTTAATAATTAACGACTCATCAATTGCAATACCCGCTTTTTCTAACGCCGCTTTGTAGCCGTTCAAACGCTCAATGGTGGATTTGTGAATTTCTTCACCGGCAATAAACGCAATGTTTTTGTGACCCTGGCCAATAAGGTGCTCAGTAATATCGTATGCCGCTTTGAAGTCGTTCACCAACACGTAGGGGAGGGGCGATGGAAAGAGGCCGTCTCCAGATAAAATACGCACATAACTTATTTGGTTTTGATCAAGTTCCGATAATACCTCTGGCATTTCTGATAGCGGAGGCGAAAGGATGAGGCCGGCCAATTGAGCAGTGTCTACCATGTCCACCAGTTCTTTCGCTATGTTTTTAGAGCTTGCATCGCACGGGTGAATTAACAATTCGAAATTGTTTTTGCGACAGACATCCAATATGCCTTTTTGCATATCGATTATGTAGTAAGCGTTGGGGTTGTCGTATACGTAACCCAGTACCGATGCTCCTTTGCTCGCTAAGTCTCGCGCTGCCTTGTTCGGCGTGTACTTTAAGGCCTTTATCGCCTCTTCAACACGTTGCAAGGTGTCGGGTTTTACCGTGCCTTCTTTGTTTATTACGCGCGAAACGGTCTTTATCGAAACCCCCGCCATTTCGGCAACACTTTTGATGGTAGCAGCCAAATTCGATCTCACTCTAAAAATTGGTTTAATTTTCAACAATTAAGAAGCTTGTATTACTTTTTTGTTAAAAAATTAATTGCAGCCTTACATTGTGTCATGTAAGTTAACATTCAATGACAGCGTTGTCATCAAAAAGCTGTACCCCACAACAACGCCTGTCATTTTATTATTTCAATAAATGACAGCGTTGTCATTTTTGGCTGAGAGAAGGTAAATACAATGTTCAAAAACCAACAACATAAACTAACAAGAAGTGTTCGCCTCGCCATAGCTATGGGCGCATTAACAAGTATTTCAGCACCTATTGCGGTAGCACAGGAAGCAGGTGAAACTGAAATCATCGAAGTCACAGGGATCCGCGGAAGCCAAAAGGCCAACATCAATGCAAAGCGTTTTTCTAACGCCATTGTTGACGCTATCACTGCTGAAGACATTGGTAAGTTCCCCGATAAAAACGTGGCAGAAACACTAGCCCGTGTTCCGGGTATTACCATCGACCGCGATTTTGGTGAAGGGCAAGGAGTAACTATACGCGGCGTTCAGCCAGACCAAAACTTGACCCTAGTGAACGGTCAAGCCGTGGGAACCGGTCAGTGGTTTGTGTTATCAGACGCAACCCGTAACTTTAACTTCGAAATTTTAGCGTCAGAAATGATTGCAGGTTTAGAAGTGTACAAGTCGTCTCAGGCAGACATCGATGAAGGCGCATTGGGCGGAACGGTAATTCTGAAAACACGTAAACCGTTCGACCTTGACGCTAATTCTGGACAAATCTCGGTAGAAGGCCAGTATGGTGATATCGCCGATTCACTTGACCCAACGCTATCTGGTTTGTACAGCTGGAAAAACGATGACGAAACCTTTGGTATTCTTTTCTCAGGCTCTTATCAAGAAAGAACGGTAGAGCGTGAAACTAACGAAGACTTCGGCTGGTTCGGCCCTAGCATTCCTCGTATCGACCCACTTATTGAAGCTCCTGTTGGCGCTTCACAAAAAGGCGCTATTCCATGGGGGATGGGCTCAGCGTTGTTTAAGCAAGATCGTGAGCGCGTTGGTTTTGATGTAACTGCCCAATGGGCACCTACCGACGACTTCGATGTGTCTGTCCACTATTTATCGTCAACGCTTAAAGCTGACAACGTAAACTCTAACTTAATTGGTATTCCGTTTCGCGGTGTGGCGTACACGGGTACTGACACCAGCCCGGGTACGGTGAGCAGCGACAACGTAGTAGAGTCGCTTAGCATGATGGGTGTAGATAACCGCCCTGAGTGGGCGCGCTTTATGGCGTATGACAACATCTTCCGCGATGGTTCTGAAATGTCTACCGAGATTGTAGATATTGAGGGGCACTACCTAATGGGTGATGGCAAGTTGCACTTCCAGTTAGGTACAACTACCGGTGAAGGCGAAAACCGAGATTTCTTTACTGAATTTTGGGCTAGCGCAAACGACCCGCGTGCAGCCATCGATTTTTACAACCCAGGTGGCGACAACCCGTATATCGATTTTACAACGGCAAGCCCATGGCTAGCTAACCCAACGGATGAAATGTGGTTGGGAGGAATATTCGACCAGCTAAATGCAACGGAAGATAAAGAAAACTATATCCAGTTTGATTACGAGCATTCAGTAGACTGGGGTGCAGTAACCGAAATCAAAACGGGTATTAAGCGTCGCGATCGTAGCTTTGCGCAATCTCGCTACAGAACTGACTTGGCCAATTTAGCGCCGGTGGGTGAAGGTAGCCTTGGCCCCGCGTCATCGTTTTGGAATGGCGACATGATTAACGTGTCTCACGACAACACCAACGGCGTGGCTGCCAGCTATTTCTTCCCTGACAAAGACAGCATGTACAACGCATTATATAGCGTAGCCGAATGTGCTGATGACACTACTATACTTTGCCGCCGTACCAATGAATTCTTAGATGAATCTTCATTTGAGATAGAAGAAGATATTACTGCACTTTACGCCATGGCGAAATTTAGTGGCGATGGTTTCAGAGGTAATGTGGGTATGCGTTACGTTGAGACCGATTCAACATCGAACGGTTACGACCTAACAACAGGCGAAGCGGTAGCGTTTGACGGTGGTTACAACGAATGGCTGCCAAGCATCAACTTGTCGTACGACTTATCTGAAGATGTGTTACTACGTATGGCGGCAGCACGCGTGCTTACTCGTCCAGCACCGTTTCAATTAGCACCTGCGGTAAACTTAACGCCTGAAACTAGCTCTGGCTCTGCTGGTAACCCGCAGCTTAACCCGCTAACTGCTAACCAATTTGAAGTGGGTGCAGAATGGTACTTTAGCGAATCGTCGGTAGCCGCGGTAACGGTGTTCAAGAAAGATATTAACGACTTTATTTTTACCAAAACCGTATCTCGTGAAATTGATGGTCAGCAAATCAATCAGCTAAGAACGCCAGAGAATGGCGGTTCAACCTCTATCGACGGTATCGAAATGCAAATTCAGCATGTGTTCGACAACGGTTTCGGTGGCTACGCTAACTACACCTACACTGATGTGGCCGACGCACAAGTAGATGAAGCGGTTGCCGTTACAGACGATGACGGCAACATCATTGGTGCTACTATCGCAACGCGCTCAGTAAGCTTTCCGAACACGTCAAAAGACTCGTTTAACGTAGGTGTGTTCTACGAAACTGATCTTTACAGCGCGCGCTTAAACTACAACTACCGCTCTGAGTACTTTATTGCCCAAGCTGAAATTGGCGATCAGTACCGCGACGAACAGTCACAGCTTGATGCGCAGGTAAGCTGGAACGTGACAGAAACTATTACACTTAAAGCTGAAGCCCTTAACCTTACCGACGAAATCTGGGAGAACTACTATGTTCGAAGCAGTGACGGTAAGCGACTTGGTGGAACGCAAAGTGCCAATGGACGCCGTTTCTTCATTGGCGCTAGCATGAAGTTCTAGTTGCTAGTATGTGAAGATAGTTCGTGTGTTCACTATCTTCACTTAGCATAGGGTAGGGCGTTTGCTTTACCCTTGTTTTACTCTGAAATTGTGATTTAAGGATGTGCGACGTGATCCGCAATTCGACGAATTTTGTCAAAGCGTGCCTGAGCTTATCGTTACTACTAGTGGGTAGCGCCTCGGCAATGGCTGAAACGCCTTCGCTACAGCAAGCCAGCTTGAATGCGCTAGGAGAAAGCCTCGATATACATTACGAAGTATTAAGTAATGTGGACGATAGTTTGTGCCGGGTACATATTCCAAAAGGCAACTGCTTTTCGTCAGAGCTTACGATAGTAACCATGGCAACCCCCATTGAAGCCTCTACGTCGCTTTACTTTAGTCATATTGCGCCTATTCGCGGGTATGACTCAAAAAATGCAATTCGCATTGAGCATATAAACGGTGACCTGCACCACCTAACGTTCGAAGAAAAGGTGAGCGCAAGTGAGCAAGTTAAGATAACGCTATCTGCGCCCTTTTGGCACGCCTCTCGCTCGGACGCAATGCCGAACTATTACTTAACTTACCCTGCTTTATCAGCGGTGGTGGTGGCCTCCACAACCCGTGTGAAAGAGCCGGGAAGTAATTTACTCATCAATCAACATACTGGCTTATGGAGCAAACAAGCCCAGTACAAACGTACTGAAAACGACAATACACCGCTTATGGACAGCGCGTATTTATACAATAAGGGCGATTCAGCGCTAATTTCAGATGATGCCCAGAATCGTGTTATTCCTAACGTAGTTCAAAGAGATGATTCTGGTAAATTTGTTGCAGCCGCTGGCATTAATATAGATAAGTCTGATCAAGACATGCTTGCTCCAGCCATTGAGCAAATGGCCTATTTTGGCCTGACAAACCAGAAAACAGGCTTACCGCTTAAGGTTATGATTCGCAGCGCTAACGATGCGAACGCCCTTGCAAATGAAGCTGCAACAATAAACTCGAAGGAAGGCTATGCGCTTAGCATAACAGAGCAAAGCGCTACGATAATTGCCAACGATAACATTGGTGCTAACTACGGTCTGTTAACGCTAATGCAAATATTTGATGCGCAGCAAGGCCGCTTTCCTATCACTGAAATTGCAGACTCGCCACGATTCGAATTTCGCGGAATGCACTTAGATATTGCTCGACACTTTCCGGGAAAAGCCGCGATTGAATCTGTTGTTCGCCAAATGTTTACCTATAAGCTCAATAAGCTACACCTTCACCTAAGTGATGACGAGGGCTGGAGATTAGCTATCGATGCATTGCCCGAACTTACCAAAATTGGTGCGTTTCGATGCCACGATTTGTCTGAAACACAGTGCTTGCTGCCTCAGCTGGGAAGCGGACCTTTTAAAAGTGCTACAGGTAACGGCTTTCTTACGCAGCAAGATTACATTGAAATTTTAACAATGGCGCATGCGCGCGGCATTGAAGTTATTCCGTCGCTTGATATGCCTGGCCATGCCCGCGCAGCAATTGTTGCTATGAATGCGCGCTACAAGCGGCTTATGGCAGAGGGTGACTTAGATGCTGCAAATGAGTTTTTATTGGTAGATAAAGAAGATAAAACCCAATATGAAAGCGTTCAATTCTATTCAGATAACACCATAAACCCCTGTTTAGATAGCAGCTATCATTTTATCGAAACCGTACTTACTGCTGTGAAATCACTGCATGAAAAGGCCAACGTTCCGCTGACGCACTTCCATGTTGGCGCCGATGAAACCGCCGGTGCTTGGGTGAAATCCCCTGTGTGCGCTGCTAAAGGTCAAAAAGCAGATGAAATACTGCCAGCGTTTGTTACCGAAGTGCAGAAAATTGCGCAAAAGCACAATATAGCAATTGGTGGCTGGAGCGATGGCATGGAAAAAGCCGTAAATACACTGGATAACAGCAGCGCTTATACCAACGTTTGGCATCTTCTTGCTGCGGGTGGAGAGAAAACAGTATCGCATTTCGCCAAGGAAAATATTCCGGTAGTACTTTCGTTTCCAGACGTGCTTTATTTTGACTTTCCTTACCAAAGCAATCCTTATGAGCCTGGCTATTACTGGGGCTCACGGGCAACCGATACGGAAAAAGTATTTTCGTTTATGCCCGAACAGCTGCCGCTTCATGCCGATGTATGGACCGACCGTATGGGCCACAGTTACAGCAGTTCTGCTGAGGCCGACACATCATCAGTAATCGGTATTCAGGGGCAGCTATGGTCGGAAGTCACCGTGAATCAAGACGCCGTGGAATATATGGTGTTTCCCCGACTATTGGCCTTGGCTGAACGGGCTTGGCACTACGCTCCATGGCAACAAAACGCGAAAGCAATTCATAAAAAAGGCGGTTTAGTAAACCAGCAGGCAAGCGACTGGCAAGCGTTTGAGTTAGCGTTATTCAACCGCCATGCACCCGCGCTAGTGCAGCAGGGAGTGAATGTGCGTGTACCTACGCCAGCAGCGGTAATTAACAATGGTAAGTTACATATAAAGCCAGTGTCTGGCCTTACGATGGAGTACTTAACTTCAGATAATAAGTGGGAAACCTTTACCGCTCCTGTTGAAGTGAAGGGGAACGCAACTGTTCGCGCTAGAATTGCGGGAACACAGCAAATGAGTCGACAGGTGCAGCTGTAAGCGCCTGTTTTTATTGGTCAAAATGACAGCGTTGTCATGTTTTTACCAAGTGCATCTATGCATTTATCTATACTGAGATGTTTAAATGAGCTCTGATTTATTTTTTATTGGCATAGACGGTGGTGGCACCAAGTGCCGAGCACGATTAGAAGACGTTGACGGAAATGTCTTGGGTGAGGGCGTAAGTGGCCCCGCCAATATTATGCGCAATAGCGATTTAGCTAAAGCGTCGATAGTAGATGCGATTAATATCGCTATTTCGAATGCAGGGAACGCCAACACAACTGAGCAAATTTCGCTGTCGCGGTGCGTGGTAGGCGCCGGTCTAGCTGGCGCGAACATTGAGTCTGCGAAGCAACAGTTTGAACAATGGCAGCACCCGTTTCATTCGCTACACGTGTTAAGCGATTTACACGCCGCATGCGTTGGAGCACATAACGGAAACCCGGGAGCAGCGATAATTATTGGTACGGGTTCATCGGGCACCATGTGGCAAGGTGAATCTTTTCAAGATGTTGGTGGGCACGGTTTTCCTATCGGCGACAAAGCCAGTGGGGCTTGGCTAGGCTTAAAGGCAGTGCAGCACACGCTATTGTGTTTAGATGAGTTGGAAGAAAAGGATGAACTTGCAGCAGAAGTGTGTAACGCCCTGCAATCATCATGTACCCAAGAAATCGTAGCGAAATGTGCGGAATTTAACACCCATCACTATGCCGCCTTGGTAGAACGTATGCTGCCTTTGCTATACACAAAGCAAAACAAGGTTACCGCACTTTTTGAAGAGGGTGCCGTTTACATTGAGCGTATGGCAAAGCGACTTCTTGCAGATCACAACCATTGTTTAGCCATGATAGGTGGGCTTAGCAATGTTTATTCAGCCTATTTTTCAGAATCCATCAAAGCGCGTTTAGTACCCTGCAAAGCTACGCCGCAACAAGGTGCTATTTATCATGCAAAAGCCGCGTTTAATCACAAAGAAGGTGAGAAATGAGTTTATCTATAATGGCAAAAGAAGCCAGAGAGTTTCCGTCAGTTATTGCACAGCAGTTAGATAAGAATGATGAAGCGATCAGTCAGTTAGCGGTTAGGTTACAGCAATTAAACCCTAACTTAATTTACATCATTGGTCGCGGCTCGTCAGATCATGCCGGCGTGTTTGGAAAATATCTATTTGAAACCGAAATGGGTATTCCAGTGTGCAGTGCCGCCCTTTCAATAGCAGGCATATTCAAACGCCAATTGAATTTGAAGGGGGCGGTAGCCTTTATTATCTCTCAATCTGGTCGCAGCCCAGACATACTAAAACAAACCGAGTCGGCCAAAAACGGCGGGGCGTTTACGGTTGCCTTCGTGAACGATGAAACGTCGCCATTAGCCGAGCTGGCTGATGCCGTTATTCCTTTATCTGCCGGGGAAGAAAAGGCGGTTGCGGCTACTAAGAGTTTTTTAGCAACCCTGTCGGCGCTTCTTCATTTGTGTGCTCGTTGGAGCGAAAATATCTCGCTATTTAATGCGCTAAAAGCCATGCCTTCGCAGCTAGAGGCAGTGATCAATGCGCCGTCTCAGCTAACAAAAGCCCATTTAGAAAATACGCGAAACACCATTGTTTTAGGGCGTGGCTTTGGCTATGCGGTTGGGCGAGAAGTAGCGCTTAAATTAAAAGAAGTATTGGGTATACATGCCGAAGCGTTTAGCAGTGCAGAGTTCATCCATGGCCCAGTGACGTTAGTTGAGAAAAAGCTGAAGCTTATTTCGTTAAATATAGAAGATGAGAGCGCACCTTTTCATCAAAACATGGTGCAAGATGTTAGATCCCGTGGCGGTGAGTGTATAGATCTGCAAGGCGGAGTAACGTCTTCACACCCAAGGCTGGACGCACTTTTACTAATGCAACGCTTCTATCTGGATATAGAGAAAATTGCCGTTGAATTAGGTTTGAACCCAGATACGCCACCCGGATTAAACAAGGTAACGAAAACCCAATGAAGACCATTATTCTGGCTGAAAAGGTACTGATGAACGGTGCCTGGCAGCATAATCAGGTGCTAAGCATTGAAAAGGGTGTGATAGCTGACATTGCACCTCTTTCTTACTTCAAAAAAGACGCAACGGCGACAATCAACGAGCGCATACGCGGTGCAGTTATTCCAGGCTACATCGACACGCAGGTAAATGGTGGTGGGGGCGCAATGTTTAATCATGCTCCCACGATTGAAAGCATAAACGCGATGGCCGAAGCGCACTTGAAATACGGCACCACTACATTGTTCCCAACGCTTATTACCGACGATATAGACACCATAGAGCAAGCGGCAGACGCGGTAAGCGAGGCCATTGCACAGGCGCATCCCAGCGTTGAGGGGGTTCATTTTGAAGGGCCGCACCTTTCTGTTGAGAAAAAAGGCGTGCACTTGCCGCGCTATATTCGCGCACTTTCAGATCGTGAACTGGCAACCTATACCCGAAGAGATATTGGACAAGTCCTTATCACCGTTGCGCCTGAAAACGTGCCTTGCGACATCATCCGAGATTTGGTGGGGCAAGGAGTTATTGTTGCTTTAGGGCATTCAAACGCACCTTTTGAAACCGTGCAGAATGCATTGGACGCTGGGGCATCAGGCTTTACCCACCTTTATAACGCCATGTCGCCACTGACTTCCAGAGAGCCTGGAATGGTGGGGGCGGCGCTACTTAACAACAGCGTGTGCGGGATAATTGTGGACCATCATCACATTCACCCGAAAGCGGTAGAGTTGGCTTATAAGGTGAAAGGGCCGCATCAGCTAATGCTAGTGACTGACGCCATGGCCCACGTGGGCGCAAGCGACGATACCATCGCGTTCTTCGATACTTATATCACGCGCCAAGGTAACAAGTTAACCACGCCGGACGGCACGTTAGCCGGTAGCTGTTTAGATATGCACGGCGCAGTAACGAATAGCATTAACGACATCAATATTGCACTAGAACATGCCAGTACCATGGCAAGCGCAACGCCAGCACGCTTCACCAAAATACATGATAGGGTAGGTGAAATAGCGGTAGGAAAGCGCGCTAACTTTTTAGTGATAAACAACGACAATACTCTGTTAGAAGTGTGGCAAAACGGAATTAAACGCCTTTGCGCTAACTAACAATATAATAATAAATAAGAGATCTTTGCTATGACAACACAAGCTCAGTCGCAAGTACCCAACGCAACAGGAATGGGGCGCTTTGTACCTATTCTAAGTATCGGGTTACTGTTTTTCATTTTTGGCTTCATTACATGGCTAAACGGCGCATTAATTCCGTTCTTGCAAATGGTGTGCGAGCTAACCGAAATGCAAGCGTTGCTTATCGCCTTTTGTTTTTACATCGCTTATGTCGTCATGGCGCTACCCATGGCAAAGATCCTCGAAAAAACAGGCTACCAGAAGGGCATGAGCCTAGGGCTTAGCATTATCGCCGTGGGATGTTTGTTGTTTGTACCTGCCGCACTTAGCGCCATGTTCCCCGTGTTTTTGCTGGCACAATTTGTGGTAGGTAGCGGTTTGACCATACTTCAAACAGCATCAAACCCGTTCATTGTTCGCCTAGGTAACGAAGAAAGCGCTGCCGCTCGCATTGCTTTTATGGGTCTTCTAAATAAAGCGGCTGGCGTGCTGGCTCCTATTGTTTTTACTAGTTTAGTGTTAAGTGGTTTGCCTGACGTAAATCAAGAGTCGTTAAACGCCATGCCACAAGACGTAAAAGCCACGCTAATTAATGATATGTCTGTCTCACTTATTCAGCCTTATGTTGCAATGGCCATCGCATTGGGCGTACTAGCACTGGTATTTATGCGCCTTGCATTACCAGCCATTAATGACGAGCAAGCTGAAGACGAAACAGTGAAAACACCGCTTTCCTCAAGCAAAGATAAAAAGATCCTACACTTCCCACACTTAGTCTTGGGCGCAATAAGCCTGTTCTTCTATGTTGGGGTAGAAGTTATCGCTGGCGACACCATTGGGTTGTATGGCTCTTCAATTGGCGTAGAAAACGCGACCACGCTAACGTCATTTACCATGATTGCTATGGTTATTGGATACGCAGTAGGCCTTATTTGTATTCCTCGATTTATTTCTCAGCAAACGGCGCTACTAAGCTCTGCGGTATTGGGCTTAGTTTTTACCACAAGCATTCTAATGAGCTCAAACACTGATACTGGGATCTCTGAAGTGCTGTGGGGATGGACGGGCGTGCAATCGCTTCCCTTCTTGCCTAACAGCGTGACCTGTATTGCGCTTCTTGGCTTGGCAAATGCCATGGTGTGGCCTGCAATTTGGCCGCTGGCGCTAAATAATTTAGGTAAATACACTGCGCAAGGTTCGGCACTACTTATTATGGGTATTGCAGGTGGTGCTATTTTGCCCATGGTTTACGGCGCAGCTAGTGAGCTAGTAGGTGGTCAAAGTGCCTACGCGATCATGCTACCTTGCTACTGCTTTATTGCTTACTACGCCGTATTGGGCTGTAAAAAACAACGCTGGTAAATACCAGTGTTTTGCCGTGTGGCTCACGGTTCAACTGTTTAAAGAAATGCGCTTTTTAGCGCATTTTTTTGTTGGTCGGTGTAGCTGCATTAATGCTGCTGCCGGATTAAATTCGGTGCTGTCTCGGTTGAAGAGACAGGTAGCTGGGGTAGTTTGTCGAATTCTGGTTAACCCCTAACTTATAATGAATATTTGTATTTCTGATGTTCAGTGTTTAATACATTTGCTTTTTAAATGTATTGATAAAAATTTCCAATTTGTTGCATAAACGTTAGCTCACTATACTCAATTTCGTTTTCTACCTTTCAAATTAAAAAGAGTAAGTGGAATGTCTAGTACCACCGCCCTACACGCAAAGCACCTAGAAGCCGGTGCGAAAATGGTCGATTTCTTCGGCTGGGATATGCCAATTAACTATGGTTCACAAATTGAAGAGCATCACGCTGTGCGTCAAGACGCCGGTATGTTTGATGTGTCTCACATGACCATTGTTGACGTAAAAGGCGCGCAAGCCAAAGCGTATCTTCAGTATCTTTTAGCCAACGACGTGGCAAAACTAAAAGACAAAGGCAAAGCGCTATACAGCGGCATGCTTAACGAAGAAGGCGGTGTTGTAGACGACCTTATCGTTTATCACTTCGACGAATCTAACTATCGCCTAGTAGTTAACTCAGCAACGCGCGAAAAAGACATGAACTGGTTAATGAGCAAAGCAGAAGGCTTTGACGTAACCATCACCGAGCGCCCTGAATTTGCCATGATTGCCGTACAAGGCCCTAACGCAAAAGAAAAAGCAGCCACCTTGTTCAGCGCAGCGCAAAAAGAAGCGGTAGCGGGCATGAAGCCGTTCTTCGGTGTACAAGCAGAAGACTTGTTCATCGCTACTACAGGTTACACCGGTGAAGCAGGCTACGAAATTATGGTGCCAGCTGAGCAAGCGGAAAGCTTCTGGCAAGCACTACTAGACGCGGGTGTTAAGCCATGCGGCCTAGGTGCTCGCGACACCCTTCGCCTAGAAGCAGGCATGAACCTATACGGCCAAGATATGGATGAAACCGTATCACCACTAGCCGCAAACATGGGCTGGACAATTACATGGGAACCAGCTGATCGTGATTTCGTAGGGCGTAAAGCACTAGAAGCGCAGCGCGAAGCGGGTACCGACAAGCTAGTAGGCTTGGTGATGACTGAAAAAGGCGTGCTGCGTCACGGTCTTAAAGTGAAAACAGAAAGCGGCGAAGGCGTTATCACTTCAGGTACGTTCTCTCCAACTCTAGGTCACTCGATTGCGATGGCACGAGTACCAAGTGATGTTGGTGAAACAGTAGAAGTGGAAATGCGCAAAAAGTGGGTTACAGTAAAAGTGGTTAAGCCCTCCTTTGTTCGCAATGGAAAAAGTGTTTTGTAGGGCCAATAGCTACTAGGCCCCAAGTTAACAGAGAATAACAGGAACGATTATGAGCAACATCCCAACTGATTTACGCTATGCCGCTACGCACGAATGGGTTCGCCCTGAAGGTGACGGTGTTTTCACTGTAGGTATTTCTGAGCACGCACAAGGCTTACTTGGCGACATGGTTTTCGTTGATTTGCCAGATGTTGGCGACGCAGTAAGCACTGGCGACGACGTATGTGTTGCTGAATCGGTAAAAGCAGCGTCTGACGTTTACGCGCCAATTTCAGGTGAAATTGTAGCGATTAACGAAGACCTAGAAGATTCACCAGAACTAGTTAACTCTGACCCGTACGGCGACGGTTGGCTATTCAAAATTAAAGCTGACGATGCGGCAGAAGTAGAAGGTCTACTAGACGCTGAAGGCTACGAAAACAGCATCGACGAAGAGTAATTCGTTACGCAGTTTTAAAAGAACCATAATTTGAAAAGGGGCATGAAGATAATTCAGCCCCTTTTTAACTTAAAGATTTAACGCGCCCTTGCGGCAACCATTACGAGTGCTTAACAACGTTATGTCGAATACTTCCCCTACATTGGCTCAACTAGAGCAAAAAGATACATTTATCCGCCGTCACATTGGCCCGGGTAAAGGCGAAATTGAAGAAATGCTGTCTGCTATTGGTGCAAGCTCACTAGACGATTTAATTGAGCAAACTGTACCGGCAGGTATTGCGCTACCAGAGCCACTAAAATGTGGTGAAGGGGCGACAGAAGTTGAAGCATTAAGTGAACTTAAAGCCGTTGCACAAAAGAACAAAATTAACCGTTCTTTCATTGGTATGGGTTACTACGATACACACGTACCAAACGTTATTCTTCGCAACGTGCTAGAAAATCCAGGTTGGTACACAGCGTACACGCCTTACCAGCCAGAAATTGCCCAGGGTCGTTTGGAAGCCATTCTTAACTTCCAACAAGTAACCATTGACCTAACTGGCCTAGAGCTAGCATCTGCGTCACTACTTGATGAAGGTACAGCGGCAGCAGAAGCCATGGGCCTTGCTAAGCGTGTGTCTAAGAACAAAAAAGCGAATGCGTTCTTTATTGCTAACGACGTTCACCCGCAAACGGTTGACGTGGTTGAAACTCGCGCTGAAATGTTTGGCTTTGAAATCATCAAAGGTGCGGCAGAAGAAGCAGCAGAACACGACGTATTCGGTGCGCTACTTCAATACCCAACCTCTACCGGTGAAGTAAAAGACATCAGCGACATCATTGCTGCAGTACAGGCGAAAAAAGGTATTGTGGCAGTAGCCGCTGACCTAATGAGCTTAGTAATGCTTAAGTCGCCTGGCGAGCTAGGTGCAGACGTTGCACTTGGTAGTGCACAGCGCTTTGGTGTACCTATGGGCTATGGTGGCCCGCATGCGGCATTCTTTGCTACACGCGACAGCTACAAGCGTTCACTACCTGGCCGTATTATCGGAGTAAGTAAAGACACTCGTGGTCGCCCAGCACTTCGCATGGCGCTACAAACCCGTGAACAGCACATTCGCCGCGAAAAAGCGAACTCGAACATTTGTACAGCGCAGGTGCTGCTAGCCAATATGGCAAGCTTCTACGCGGTGTACCACGGCCCACAAGGCCTTAAAACTATTGCTGAGCGCATTCACCGCTTCGCCGACATTCTTGCTACTGGTATGAACCAGAAAGGTGTAGCTCTAAAGCACAGCACGTACTTCGACACGCTAACCGTTATGGTAGACAACAAAGAAGACGTACTAGCAAAAGCCTACGCAAAAGGCATGAACCTACGTGCTGACCTTGAAGGTGCGGTAGGTGTATCGCTAGACGAAACCACAACACGTGAAGACATTGTTGCGCTATTCGACGTATTGCTTGGTGAAGAGCACGGCTTAACAGTGGAAGGTCTGGATGCAGAAGTAACCACGCAAGACGTAAAATCTATTCCTGAAAGTTTAGTACGTACTAGCGACTTCCTAACGCACGAAGTGTTTAACAAGTATCACTCTGAAACAGAGATGCTTCGTTACATCAAGAGCCTTGAAAATAAAGACTTGGCGCTTAACCACTCAATGATTTCATTGGGTTCGTGCACCATGAAGCTAAACGCAACGGCTGAAATGATCCCAGTAACATGGGCTGAATTCGGTCAGCTTCACCCGTTTGCGCCACTAGACCAAGCAGCGGGCTATCAAGAAATGATTGCCGAGCTTAGCGAGTGGTTAATTAACGTAACAGGTTACGACGCGCTTTCAATGCAGCCTAACTCAGGTGCTCAAGGTGAATACGCAGGCCTATTGGCTATTCAGCGTTACCATGAAAGCCGTGGCGAAGGTCACAGAAACGTGTGTCTAATTCCAAGCTCTGCCCACGGTACTAACCCTGCGTCTGCGCAAATGGTTAGCCTTAAAGTGGTAGTTGTAGCGTGTGATAGCAAAGGTAACGTAGACCTTAACGACCTTCGCAAAAAAGCGGAAGAAGTGGGCGATAACCTATCGTGCGCCATGATCACATACCCGTCAACTCACGGTGTATATGAAGAAACCGTACGCGAAATTTGTGACATTGTTCACCAATACGGCGGTCAGGTTTATATGGATGGCGCGAACATGAACGCGCAGGTGGGCATTACGTCACCTGGCTTCATTGGTTCAGACGTGTCGCACCTTAATCTACACAAAACCTTCTGTATTCCTCACGGTGGCGGTGGCCCAGGTATGGGACCAATTGGTGTTAAATCGCACCTTGCGCCATTCCTACCAAACCACACGGTTGTTAACGTAGAAACAGCAGGCAAAGACTGTGGTGCAGTATCGGCCGCGCCATGGGGCAGTGCATCAATTCTGCCTATTAGCTACATGTACATCAAAATGATGGGTAGCGCTGGCCTACGCCGTGCAACCGAAGTAGCTATTCTTAACGCTAACTACGTGGCTAAGAAGCTAGAAGGGCACTTCCCAGTGCTTTACAAAGGCAACAATGGCCGCGTAGCGCACGAATGTATTATTGACCTTCGCCCGCTTAAAGAAGCAAGCGGTGTAACCGAGCTAGACATTGCGAAGCGCCTAAACGACTACGGTTTCCACGCGCCAACCATGAGCTTCCCAGTAGCGGGTACGCTTATGATTGAGCCCACCGAGTCGGAAGCGAAGTACGAACTAGACCGTTTCATTAATGCAATGGTTAGCATTCGCCAAGAAATTGCGAAAGTAGAAAGCGGCGAGTGGGATGCCACTGACAACCCGCTACACAATGCACCGCACACACTAGCTGACATCTGTGACAGCGACTGGAACCGCAGCTACGACCGCATGCTAGCGGCGTACCCAGCGCCAGAAGTACACAGAAACAAGTTCTGGCCAACAGTTAACCGTATTGATGACGTTTACGGCGACCGAAACCTGATCTGCTCTTGCCCTAGCATTGAGAGCTATGTTGAGGAGTAGGGTGGTTGATGTGACAAATAATGAGGTTACCCGTTAGGAATAATGGGTTTCCCGTTATTAAAGAAGTTACCCGTTGTTCGTTACAGTTGAAAAAGCCTCTCATTTAAAAGAGGCTTTTTATGTCTGAAGAATGTTGATTTTATAAAGAATGCTTTTTTAGATGAATCGAGGCTCCAAAGAGGAAGGGCTCAATCTATAATCTTACTAGGTTTTATTCTAGCAACCCCATTTCGTCAGCCTTTGAAACAACTTTACTTACAACATCTGATAACATGTTAATCATCATAGTTGAAAGACTTTCATCACTATCTTTTAAGTATTTTTCGAGGTATTTACTGAATTCTGCAAGGGGGCTTAACTCGTCTTTGAATGTTTCATAGTCAGAGTGTCTTGCGAAACGTCCTTTTATGAATATTACCAACGCTCTTAGGGAAGTATTATCTAACTCTTCCAACATGTTTTTTAGCGAAGAGATAAAATGGCAGTTCATTACACTTTTTGATAAGCCATTATCACCTGAGTCTACAATACGCCCTAACCCGCCTTTTTCTAAGTCATTAAGCAGTCTGTTACGAGTTTTTTCAATAAGCTGAGCTTCCCCCAGTTTTTTTGACGATCTATCTAAAATAGAAAAAATACTTTTCATAACTTTATCATTGGCATCCCTGCATCCGAAAGCGCTGGGTTCGGTATGATTTTGACAGTTAGGAGCGGCAAGCTTAGCAAATTTTTTTAATTTTTTACCAAAGTCACCTTCAAAACTAAAACCCTTGTGATAGTAGATGAAATATAAACTGTTACAAAAGCTGTAAAGCTCAGCGGTGCTATAAAATTCATAAGTCAGGCTGTTAAGTATATCTAATGCAGTTTCGATGTGGCTGTTGAACTCTTCATTATCGATAGGTTCATCAATCCTAAAATTTGTTATGGGCGAATCAGGGCGAGCAGCTCTCCCTTCCCAGCTTTCTAAATCTTTCGCAATCAAAGGTTTGTTTAAATGCCCTCTACAAACCAATTCGAAAACTGAATGAAACTCTACACTGCGACTACATTTTGCTAAGATATTCGTATAAAACCTCTCCCAATTTGTTTCATCGGCCGCTTCTTCCCGTTCTTTCATATGATAAGCAACAGCCATTTTGCTGTAATTTTGTACAGTTTTTTTTAGCTCCCCAACAGGGACGCTGTAATCTCTATAACCAGCAGACAAAACAATTGTCGAGAATAAAATATCTGAGAGAACGGGAGAGCTTTGGTACTTCAGGTCTATTTCTTGAATAGCACTGGAAATATCTAGGAAGCACTCCAATCCATGTTTTAGTGTTCTTATATTTGTAAGGTTAAACTGTTCTACTATTCTTATGAACTCTGATTTGTATACAGTGATTTCATCTGCTTTTGAGCAGCCTTTAGCTTTAAAGCATATAGAAGCTATTTCTTCTGGAGTTCTTTCAAAACCATTTGTGTGAAGAATGACTTTTTCTTTGGCCTGATGGTACTCTTTGTCTATAACTGCACGTTCGTCGCAAAGTATTATTGCTTTTAATTTTTGATGTTCAACGAATTCATTTATCTTTGACAGTGTTTCGCTTTGAGATAACTTGCTACGTTCAAAATCATCGAAAATAAGAACTGTGTTTGAGGTAAGGCTTTTTAGTGTTCTTTTTTTTAGGGCTTCCCCTGAAATTGATGCTATTGCACCAACAGCTGATCCCTCAGTTTTGTCACCAAAAGCTGAAAACATCTTACCTAGAAAGTCTCCGGCCTTTTTGATTTCACTGTCTGAAACATCAGCACAGCCAACTAAAGCTGCGAAGATGCTGTCGTCTATTTGCGAGGTTGATGCCGCACCATACAGAGAAACGTGTATCGCTTTTAACTTTTTGTTTTCGACCAATAGCTCTTTTATAAAATGAGTCTTTCCTATACCCCATGGACCATCGATCATAATCGCATAGCCCGGAGATTCATTCTTACAGTATTTTAATACAACATTTGTAAGTTCTTTAGTGTTCACTCAAACTCCTTGTTCAATAACTCCAATCTTCATAAGCCAACGGCAAACTGTTCAGAAGATTTCGTTGTTCACGCCAGTCGGGGAGGTGTTTGTTCACCAATGCAACAAACCTCTTGTTATGATGTCTTTCGAGCAAATGCAATAGTTTGTGCACAAGAATAAACTCCAAACATTCAACAGGTTTTTAGCTAGCTCAAGATTTATTAGTATGGGTTTCGTGTCTATGTTTCAGTTCCCCCCATTTGGTTTTCATTTTTCTTATGCTAATAGTGTAAGCTTTTATACCTTACTTTGCTTTCCAATACGGCAGGTGTTTATCTAATTGTTGAAGTTCGATACGTTAGAAGCTATTCAACAGCTTCAGTTTATCTTCTATAGACGTGCCTGCTCCAACCTCAATTTGTGAACGATTGCTATTCTTATCGAGTGTTCAGAGGTGTTTTTCGGAACCTATAGTCTTACATTACCATTTGGCGGCAAAACGTTTAGGTGTATGTTTTAAATATCACGGCGATGAACTTCTATATCCACTTCAATAATACCAATGAAAGAATATCAGATGTGACTTCACTCATTTTTCCTCGTACTCTACATACAAAAAAATTTGATAAGTCAATGTTGTGATGGAGCTTAATCCGATTAGTAACTTGAAGCTAATATATATAATATTCCGAAGCGCCAAAACATTTAAGGGAAAAAGCAATTAGTGAAAGAAACGAATCTAGATAAGTTATCAAGGTTAAGCTCTGAGCTTCGCCAAAAGCTCAGAGCTATCAACGGGAATAAAGAGAAAGCCGAGCTTGATGAGGTAATTGACGAATTAGAAAAAGAGATTGATGTAGTACGACAGGGTATAGCCCAAAACAACTACAGGGGGTTGATGAGCAGAAGTGCTCAGTTTTTCGTTGCTGTTGCAATTGCTGCTGGTGGAATCATTACTTTCTCTTTGCACTTCGTTGAGCCGATTGTCGCAAAAGATGTTTTAATTTCACAAAAAAATGATGAGTTGACAGAAAAGAACATAAAAATTCAGCAAGCTGAGTTGAAACTAGAAAAAATTAAACTTAGTGAAGCTGAAGAAAAAAATAAGCAGCTTTCGAATACGTTAGAAAAACAGAATGATGAGATAGAAAAGTATAAAATACGAATGCGCACTCGCATTACACTAGCTAAGCGTCGGATTGAAAATCTGACAGGTAAACTTGAAACCGAGGAATCAGAGTCATTAGACCTTGAGAATTTAACTAGCGAACTAGTACACTTATCCGATTCTCTAAATCAAACCATAATAATCACAGTAAAAAGTGATAGCGCCTTCTATCCAGCAAAAGAGGCTAACAATGGGGTAAGCGGGTTTATCAAAGTCTCGTTCGAAATTGACCAAACCGGTAAAGCTACTGCGTTTCAGACGATCGCACAAAGTACTGGTAGTAATTTTGGAGCTTCGACTGTAGACGTTATCAACAACTACTTATCCAAAGAACCGATTAAACCTGGCTATTTATTGAATGTAAGCAACACCCGGTGGCAAGCAATGGTTGTCTACAAAGCTAATTAGTAGACTAGATATTTTTCGAAAAAAGTAACTTCCCAAATTACGAGTATAATCAAAATTCGGACAGTTCATGTTTGGTCAGGTAGATGAGTGTTCTTTGTTCAATCATCGTTCTGCGGAGCGGGGTTTTAAATAGACTTTATTTGCCAATGCTCAGCGGGAAACGTTATTAATATTACCCGATTTGTCGACACTTAAATACAGTTGTTCTAACGAGGCTGTCGGGCAACTTGGTCAATCGCCACAGGTTGAATACGACAATTGAAGTTGGAAACTCTGATCTCAGTTGATTCATGCTAAATAGCGAGTACTGCGAAAGTAGTCCTCGCTTTTTTGTTTTTACTCTACATTAAACTAAAAACAACTTGTTATCATGTAAACCGTAACTGTATGATTTAGCTAGAGACTCCAAAAAACTCAACTTCTATTCGATAGGGCTTACGCATATATAAAGGGATGTTATTATTTTATGGATGAAAATCTTTTAGCTTTTCCAATTAATTACAGAGCAACATTAAAGCACCTTCGCCAAGACCTTAAAGATGATTGGTTTTTTGATACCGTTAGATATGAAGATTTACTTTCGAATACACGGAATTTACATGAGATCTTGTCTAAAAACCTGGAAGAAAATCATGGTGAATACAAGTCTGGCCACCGCACCATGTACGATGTGCCAAAAAGATCTTTAGGCCTTCGCTATTCACTTGAAACTGACTTCTACGATAGATTTCTTTACCAAGCTATTTGCACTTATTTGATCCCATATTTTGATCCAATTTTATCGCATAGAGTGTTTAGTCATCGTTACAATAAGCATGGGAAAGAAAAGTACCTTTTTAAACACAGAATTGAGCTTTGGAATACGTTTGAAAATATTAGTTATATTGCGCTTGAAGACGATAAAACACTACTTATAACTGATCTGTTAAATTACTTTGAACAAATATCAATTGAATCTATTGAGTGTGCGTTCATTGGAATGATGTCAGCAATTGACGCCTCTGGAGCAGAGAAAAACAATATTAGAAGTGCCATCAATACGTTGAAAGTGTTGTTGCAAAAATGGTGTTACAACGAAAGACATGGTTTACCACAAAACCGCGATGCTTCATCTTTTATAGCAAATGTTGTTTTAGATGCCGTTGATAAAAGAATGGTAGATAAAGGATATGACTACTTCAGGTATGTAGACGATATTAGGATTATTTGTAGCGATGAATTTGAAGCCAAAAGAGCTCTTAATGATCTTATTTTTGAACTGAGAAAATTAGGCCTAAACATCAATTCTAAGAAAACGGAAATACTAAACAATAGTAGTAAAAACATAGACGAGTTTTTTCCGAGCTCTGATGAAACGATGATCCTTATCGATACCATGTGGCGCTCTAAGAGTAAGAAAGTAATTGCTCGTTCCATTCCTATTCTGTTTGAATTTCTGCAAAAACAAATACGGAGTGGTGAAACACAAAGTAGGCCTTTTAGATATTGCATAAATCGATTTAAAACATTAATAAGTTCAAATATATTTGATTCAAAATCCATTCTAGCGGGTGAAATAGCTGATGCTTTAATAGAAGAATTACCGCACCAAGCTGTATCTTCAGATCAGTTCAGCAAATTATTAATGGATTTAGATTTATCTGCTGTGCAGTGTGAAAATATCGTAGATTTTATTAAAAATAAGGATATAGCTATACATGGGTGGCAGAACTATCACTTGATTATGCTTTTAGCTTACAAGAAGTTTAAGTCATCAGCATTGGTTGAGCACTGTAAAAAGCTAGTAATTCTTGATATTAAAAGCCCAGAATCTCCAGCATGTTTTATTTACCTTGCGTCAGTTGGTCTTGAGCAAGAAGTCGAAAGCTTTATCCCACTATTTAATGAGTCATGGCCTTATCAACACCAAAGATGTTTTCTTATAGCATTACAAGAGTCTGATCCTAAGAAGCTTAGCCCTATGTTTGGCAAAGTTGGTTATCGTACAAAAGGAACTGTTAAAAGAATGAAGCAAAATAAGCACTTCTCAGGGAAAACTATTTATCTTAGAGACTTTAATACTACAGTGATTACTGAGGTTTATAACGAGTTATCGCCTTATGAGTAAAGGGAAAACGTACTTTTTACTTTATCAAAAGGATTTCTCTGAAAAAGGTGGAGATCGTTATTTTCTTTACGATGAAGTAGATTTCGCTGAGGTATCATCGGAAAAAGTAATTTCTTTAGAGGGGGTTATAGTTACGCATGATTATTGGTTGCTCGCTAGTTCAATTTACAAAGACCATCAGTCGCTTCCGAATATAGTAATTGACGCAGTCTTGCTTTCAAAAATTGTTGCAGGACACAAATCGGCTCAAGGAGATGTGCAGGCTTGGGATATTTCTCAAACAATAAAGCCGTTATTTAATGATGCTTCTGACTTTGATAAATATTTAGAAATTTTCTACAGGCGTAGAGAATTAGAATTAGACGTGTATATGTTGTTCGCTCACAAATTGGCAGAGTTCTTTGATTTAGTTTCAGAGCAAGCTTCAAAAGCTGGGGAAAGCACGCGTTTTTATCAGCTGGAGTTGCCGATTTATAATAAGTTAATGTTAGCAGCATGCAAAGGACTTAGGATTAACAATGATCGTTTAAGAGAGCATAAATGTGCTTTAAAGCATGATTTTTATAGGAGTCTAAAGCTTTTTGCGGAGAAGCATAATGTAATGTATGCGATTCCAAATGATGATGAAATTAAAGAACAGCTAGAAAGGTTAGGGTTTAACACTCAAGATTATAGTACTGAATATTTACTAGACTTTTTGCCAATTGACTCAGGATATGGCCAAGACTTGCGCTCGCTTCAAAAATTAAACAAAAGTTATAGGATTTTTAACTCAATTTCGTCAGGAAGCAACCGCTTAAAGCCAATAGTTGAAACCTATTGGACTTCAACCTCAAGAATTTATCATCGTTCTCCAAATCTTCAGAATATTTCTAAGAAATACAGAGATATATTTATCGCCGATGAAGGGCTTCAGCTTTCTTATGTTGACTATGATCAGTTTGAAGTAGGTATTATGGCAGCTTTATCTTCTGACCCGAAAATGAAGCAAATATATGAAAACAAAGATGCTTATGTAGATTGTGCTAAAGCTATTTTTGGTGATGAGAGCAAGAGGAAAAAAGCGAAAGTTTTATTTTTATCGTATACATATGGGATGTCATTAGAAAATATTCTCAATTCAGTTGAAGTTAATGGCGGAGATAAAAAAGTTGCTCAAAGATACTTTGAAGAATTCTCTGTTTATGAGGAGTGGAAAGAGGCCATATATCGGGAATATTTTGATAATGGTCGTGTTTCTTCAATCTCGGGTAATTTCTTAAATAGGAGAGGTGAAGGAGAATTAACGGAAAAAGAAAAAAGATCTGCCGCAAACCATGTAATCCAAGCTACAGCAACTTTCATCTTTAAAAAAGCTTTGTTGAAGCTCTCAAACCTGAAAGGTGCTCAAATACTTATTCCGATGCATGACGCTGTACTGTTTCAACATGACAATACAGTTAACCCAGAATCTGTAATTGATATTTTTGAGCGGACTATGACTGAAGCTTTGGAGGGCAAAGTCAACGGGAAAGCTTCTAAAGAAGAGTTTTACTTGGAGTAACTTAATTTTGGGGGATAGGTCAGATTACTGCGGCAGTATTTTCCCCAAAGTACCGAGTTATCAGTACACAGCCAACAAAAACTTAGCAGTCTAGCGAGACAACTTAACGAAAGACCAAGAAAAACGTTAGACTATGAAACACCAGCACAGAAATTTAGTAATGTGTTGCGCCTATTGATTAAATTCAAGACAAAAAGCAGACTGTCATTGTGGCTGATACGACGATAGTCCTATGACTGCTCGTAAACTCTTTGTAAATAATATTTAAAAGTTGCAGTCGTTCTAAAAGCGATAGGAAAATAGCAATAAAACTTTGGGTTGAGAGATAGCTCAACTACCACCGAAAAGCTATATAAAGCAGGTTGATTATTATTTGACCAGTTGTTTTCATTTAGTGTATTGTTTAATTTGTGATCAATATTAAGCAAGGGAGTGCACAAAATGAAAATACGTCTCGCTACATTTACAGCGTCATCAATACTTTTTGTTACCATCAGCTATGCGCAAGATGCTCCTCGAGCAAAAGAGAAAATAGCAGATGATGGTCGAAAAATAATTGAAGTAACCGATCCTGGTAGGGGGGAGGAGACCGAACAGTCTGACATCAACGCTACAAATCTTTTTGACGCTGTGATTAACAGCCCTAGCATTCCAACCGAAGTGGCTAAGCGAACCGCAGACTTTATTAAACACCTGTTAAGTAGGCGCAAAATAGACACCGATTTACTTTATGGATACGTGCAAACGCTAAATGCTAATTTAAGTGCGTTGGGGGATAATGAATTTGTCCGAGATATGCGGGTGATAACCGACAAGCTGCGAGACAGTAGCTACACAGACAAGATTCACTATAACACCAATTTAAGTAACCAGCTTCGGACGCGAATGCCAATTATTGTTGCTGCTAGCGCAAAGCTAAATGACACTACTTTGACCGCGTCGCAAGTCGAGTTTCTAAAAGAAGACTTTAGGGATGAACTAAACCTTTTCTCAGATAAATATCTGAAAACCAGTCGCTTTCAAGCAGGGCTGGGGATTTCGTATGCATATACCCCGATCATTGAATATACCAGTAACAGTCGGCTTGATTTAAGCCAGTTTGCACCATCAACAGGAGGGAGAAGTACGTTGGTAAATTTTGATCAGGAATTTGCCAACAAAAGCTATATCAACTTTGAAATAGCAGCAAAGCTCCCTTGGCTTGAGCTAGGTTTGAGTATCCCTACATACTCTGAAAGCGCTACCATAGTCGCTCCTGTGGGCAGCCAGCTTCTTAATGGATCTGAAACTGCATGTTCCGGCCCATTCCGATCACCCATTTCGGTTCAATCCGATCACTGATTTCGGTCTAATCCGATCGCCTATTTCGGAGTTATCCGATCAAAAATGACGTTTTTCCGAAATCACTGATCGGAATCCCGAAATCTTCTTCTTTTTCTCATTAAATCAATTGGTAAGCTCCACTTCATCACTTTATTGAAGGAATGAGCTGCCATGGCGAGAAAGAGAACCGATATGAGAAAGATTAAAGACGTCCTGCGTCTCAAATTCGAAGTAGGATTAAGCCATCGAGACATCGGCCAATGCTTAAGTCTTGGCCCTTCAACCGTGAGTGAAATACTCTCGCGCTTTAAATCCAGTGACTTATCGTGGCCGTTGCCGCAAGCGCTAAACGATAAAACGCTCGAAGCGCAGTTGTATAGCACCGGTCCCGTTCAGCGCCAGAAACGGCTGCCTGACTTTATGCTAATGCAGCAAGAGTTGAAGCGCAAAGGCATGACTAAGCTCTTGCTGTGGGAAGAATATTGCGCCGAGGATAGTGCGTCAGCCTACGGCTACACGCAGTTCTGCGAGCACTATCAGCGTTGGCTTAAAAAGCAGAAACGCAGTATGCGACAACATCACATCGCAGGCGATAAGTTGTTTATTGACTACTGCGGACCAACGGTACCTATCATCAATCCTGATACGGGCGAAGTTCGTTATCACGCACAAATCTTCGTTGCGACCTTAGGCGCAACCAACTACACCTATGTTGAAGCTGGCCGCTCACAACGTGAAGAAGACTGGATAATGGCGCACGTAAGAACGTTCCGCCACCTTGGCGGTGTACCCCGTTTACTTGTGCCGGATAACCTGAAATCGGCCGTTACCAAAGCCCACCGCTACGCGCCTACGCTAAATGAAAACTATGCCAGAATGGCGCGGCATTATGGCTGTGCCATTGTGCCTGCACGCCCATATAAACCGAAGGATAAAGCCAAAGCAGAAAATGCGGTGCTGATTGTTGAGCGTTGGATATTAATGCGATTGCGACGTGAGAGCTTCTACACCCTAGCGGGTCTAAATGCGCGGATTAAAGTGTTAATGGCAGAGTTAAATAATCGGCCACAACGCTTATACCCAGGCTCTCGTCGTGAACAGTTTGAACTGCTCGATAAGCCAGCCTTAATGCCATTACCTGGCACCATGTATGAGTACATCGACAGTAAATGGGCGAAGGTAGGGCCGGATTACCATGTGTTGTACCAAAAGCATGCTTACTCTGTACCACACACTTTAGTGGGCAACACGGTGACCATAGAGGCAAGTGGCAGTGTGGTCAGCATCTATCATCACAATCAACTGGTAACACAGCACGCTAAATCAGCAAAAGAAGGCGGCTTCTCAACCCAAAAAGAACACATGCCGGACAGCCATGTAAAACAGCGCTTCAGTGCTGAGCGCTTACTGCACTGGGCTGAGAATATCGGTGTGGGTACCCGTGGTGTGGTGCAGTGGCACATCCATAGTCGCAAACATCCTGAGCAAGCGATTAAAAGCTGCTTAGCTATCCTAAACCTCACTAAACAACATGGTGCTGCGCGACTTGAAGCCGCTTGCCAAAAGGCATTACTGCTAGAACGCCCTCACCGGAGTGTGGTGATGAACTTACTCAAACATCATCAAGAAAGCATACCGAGCACCGCTGTCGAACACGATGAGCAGCCTGTAACCCATCACAATATCCGCGGCCAGCATTACTATCAATAGGAAAACCCATGACACAATCTCAATTACAAGAGCAACTACGTAGCTTACGGCTTGGGCACTTCGCTCAAGCGTTACAGCAACAACAAAGCCAAGCGACAACTTACGACGAGATGAGCTTCGAAGAGCGCTTAGGATTGCTGGCACAGCATGAAATCCATTGTCGGCAAGACAGCAAAGTGAAGCGTTTACTGCGCCAGGCAACCTGACGTGGTCAACCAAAATTGACCAACCCAGTTAAGCTACTTTTTTCAATTTCTTCATGTCCGCCTCATATTGATTTGGACTTCTGTAATCTAGATACGAATGCAACCGTTCAGGATTATAAAATGTTGTGATGTATCGCAGCATATCTTGCTGTGCTTCATAACGAGTTTGGTATTGCTTCCAATGCACCAGTTCTTGCTTCAAGCTACCGAAGAAACTCTCAACAACACTATTATCCCAACAATCACCTTTTCGACTCATACTGCCAACAAATTGGTGTCCTTTAAGCAAGCGCCGATAGTCTGCACTCGCATATTGGCTGCCGCGATCTGAATGGACAACCAATCCGGCTTTTGGATTCCGCTGCCATATCGCCATCGTTAGCGCATCACATACTAATTTAGCTTTCATTCTTGAACCCATACTCCAGCCAACGACTTTCCTTGAGTAAAGATCAATAACAACGGCCAAATATAACCAGCCTTCTTGTGTCCAGATATAAGTAATATCCTGCACATAAGCTAGATTGGGTGCATCAACATCAAATTGTCTGTCGAGCACATTGTCAAATATTGGTAACGTGTGGTTGCTGTTTGTCGTGACCTTATATTTTTTCTTGTAGCGAACTTGCACGCCTGCTTCTTTCATCAGTCGGCGTGTAAGACGCCTACCAATAGGATAGCCCAAACAATTCAGTGCTTTTTGCATCCGTCGACTGCCATAACTATGCTCACTGGCTTTGGCAATCTTGTGCATCCATTCTACTATTTCTTTTCGCTTGTCATCATCCGTTGTAGGTTGATGTTGAGTTTTCATATATCTATAAAACCCATTGCGCTTTACGCCTAGTAACCGGCACAACCGATCAACAGGATAGGTATTCTTTCGCTCGGCGATAAACGCGTATTTCACTTCATTTCTTTGGCGAAGAATACAGATGCTTCCTTTAGGATGCGTTTGTCCATTTCAAGCTGTTTCACCTGTGCTTTCAGCTTTCTGATTTCTGCCTGCTCTGGCGTCAGTTTACCGTTTCCTCTGAACGCATGGCCGTCATCATCTTGTTGAAACTCTTTGACCCAGCGGCCAATGATTTGCTGACTCACATCCAACATTTTTGCGACTTCAGAGCGCGTGTGACCTTGGTCTAGCACCAGGCTCACAGCATCCAGTTTAAATTCTTTCGTATACCGCTTTCTTCCGGCCATTTACTTTCTCCAGCTAAGGTTCAATTATATCCTTAACTGGACTGGTCAACTCAATTAAACCACCTCAACCTTGCGCTTAGAGGCTCATGCCAGCCGATTGGAATACCGTGCAGAGCGTGGCCTACGCAAAGATAAAGTCGCCACACTGTTAAGCGGCCAATACTTACATCGTGCCCATAACATTATCGTTACCGGAGCAACAGGATGCGGAAAAACGTACTTCGCATGCGCGTTAGCCAGACAAGCCTGTGAACAACATCATACGGTGCGATATTACCGACTTGGGCAGCTTCTTGATGAACTGAATATCGGCCACGCCGATGGCAGTTACCGACAACAGCTTGCACAACTCGCTAAGAAAAAGTTGCTCATCCTGGACGACTGGGGAATGGAAAAACTGAGCGCACGTCAGGCTAATGACTTACTTGATGTGATGGAAGAGCGATACCAAAACACCAGTACCATTATCGCCAGCCAGTTACCCGTTACCGAATGGTACAAACTCATCAGTAACCCCACTGTGGCAGATGCATTACTCGACCGTTTATTGCACAACAGTCATCGAATTGAACTGGCTGGCGAATCGATGAGAAAACTAGACCAATCCGATCACTTAAGGTAAAACTGGCAGGGACGAAAAAGAAGATGAAAAAGTGATCGGATAAAACCGAAACGACCGATCGGATTCACCGAAATACGCAGAAACGCGCTCGGCGATATATCAATCAACCATTGAGTCTGAACTTGAAGTTGAATATGACTTTTCTGTGAGGGTTCCTATATTGGGGAATTGGAAGCGCTGGAAGTATAAGCGTGCCAATAATAGTCAGATGGATTACGGTATTTTGGCGGGCTTAACTGGTTTTAATATTTCAGATACGATCACAACAGATGTGCGCTTTCGCACAGACAACACTCCTTTTGCAGATTTACCAGTAGGAGAATCGCTTGTGACTTCGCGAGATGTGAGTTTTCAAACCGTGTATTTGGGAGCATACTACGAATTTGAGTTTGTCGATGAGTTATATATGACAGTTGACGTAAAGTGGCACAACAACCGTACAAGTGACGGCAGCCAAATTGATGTAGATGGCTTCACCTCATCGCTTCGTATCATATATTCACCAACGCTAGATTTTATCAATTGGTAAAGTGTCGAGGCTGATGATTTAAAGGTAATGCTTAGTTTCTTTGTTTGAATGATTATGTGGAAATTTCAGGTACAAAAGGCTGCTCAACGTACATAGCAGCCGTTTGCCTTCGAATATGCTAACGGCGGTGACTGGAACAAAAAGGATTAGGGGCATGTATCAGTTCACTCCCGATGATCTATTCTTTTCTAACACCCCGAATATTCCCATCCATAACAAGCGTCTTAACCAGCCCATTTCCATCATCCATCTCAAAACGAACGCTACTTCCATTCTTCGCAAAAAATCGCCCGCCACCCTCATGAAAATACTCTTCATTTTCAACATAAGGTAAGGCGTTAAGCACAAAACCATTGACTGTTTTTTCTAGTACCACATCAACGTTAACTGGGTTAGTTACCACGTAGGTTCCAATGTATTTACTCAGTTCCTTTTGGCTTATGGGTACTAACTTCCTAACTTCAGCTTCCGAGTAACCAACGTTCAACGCTTCTTTTAAGCGTATTTCTAGTTCAGTTATTAACTGCCTGCCGTTATTGCCGTTCGTCATAATGGCGTAGCCGTTGCCGGTATCTAGCTCAATGTATAGCTGCGACATGAACCCAGCATCTGCGCCGCCGTGGCCAAAGCCCAGAATTTTTCCATCGTCACTCATGTTGATAAAAAAGCCGATGCCAACATTAGGTACTTCATTGGTTGGCGTATTGTTGGTTAACATTTCTTGCGCGGTGGCTTGCGATATCCAGTCGGTTTTCTGCCCTAAATACGCGTTACGAACGCCGCTTGCCAATTTCAACATGTCTGATGGCGTACTCCACATGCCTGCAGCTGCTAATGTGGCGTAGGTATGGGCACCACCCTTAATTGGCGCACCGTCTCCGTCATACGGCGTAGCCATATTGTTTGATAAGTTGGTCGATATGGGTTGTTCGAAGCCTGAACGTGTCATGCCTAAAGGTTCAAACAAAAGCCGTTGTGACATAGTTGGCAGGGGCTCGTTAGCTACGTCTTGCAAGGTAAGCTGAGCAAGCGTAGTGCCGCCACCGGAATAACGCATTTGCGTGCCAGGTTGAATATCAACAACAACGGCATCGGTATTGGCGGGAAATGCACCTTCTAGCACCTGCTGCAAAGTAGGTACTGGTTCGCCCGCTGCGTAACCAGGAAAGCCATGTACTGTGGTGCCTGCCGTGTGGCTTAATAATCTGCGTAAAGAAACAGTGTCTTGCCCTGTCCATTCATGTTCAGGCAACTGCCAGCTGGTGAGTAAGGTATTAACATCTGCATCTAAATCTAGTAGGTTGTCTTCGCGGTACTTCATCAATACTGCCGCAAATGCGGGTTTAGAAATACTGCCTGCTTGGAACACCGTGTTTTCATCAATAGCCAATTCAGAAGTCAAATCTTTAACGCCGCTTTGCATGGTCCAAGCTATTTGCCCATTTCTCATAAACGCGACAGACACACCAGGTACATCATAATGCGCTTGTCTTTGCTCTAAAGATTGGTAATCAACCTCTTGCCCTTCAATTCGAATGCGTTCAGTAAGCCCAGTTTTTAAAAGGTTGGCTTCTTTTGATTCTGCGGCAGCAGAAGGGGAGGCGGGCAAGGTTTCAGGCTCTGTACAGCCCAATAACGACGCTAAACAAAGCGAAAGTGTAAAAGAGGGGAAGAGCTTGATTGATGTCATTATGTGTATTCCATTACGAGTGAACGTACCAGAGTACGTTCCTACTATTATTCGGTCAATGCTGACGATTTTCTAGTTCAGGCACTTGATAGCTACTCGCCTGTACCTTCCGCAATCTTCTTTCGCAAGTTAGCAAGCCGTGTTTTATAAGCACCATTCTCAACATTTTCTTCATAGCTCATTGCTAGCGCGTTCTCTCGCATTTCAAGTGCCATGGCTAAATCGCCGTTAGCTTCATAACCGTCTGCCAGGCTGTCGCAGGCGTCAGACTTGTTAGGAAAGCGTGCTACATTTTTCTTAAAAATTGCAATGGCAGAGTCAAAGTCTTGTTTGTTTAGTGCCGCATAACCCGCGTGGTTTACGGCTTTATATTCTGGCTTTGCTTCAAAAGCGTATTTTGCAGAAAGGTCTTTATAGTATTGCTCTACCGCAGGAATACCTTCTTGTATTATCGCACCTGTTGGGCGTAACGAATTTAGCTGCTTTTGAAGCGCCAAGCTCATACCTGCAAGTGCAGTCGTATTGTGGCTTTCAGATGTGTCTAGCTCAGTATCAAAGATAAACCCTTTTCGTTCGCTGCTATTTAGCAGTTCAGAGTAACGTTCGTATGCGCTTAGCATGTTTCCTCCTTCGTTACCCATATTGATATAAAGGTATTTGTTAAGGTCGCTATCTGACGCAAAGAACGCTTTTGCCTCTGGAAATATCACTTCGTCGTGCCACCACAAACTTGGGCTAAATGCGAAGTAACCTTGAAACAGTTCAGGCCGCTCTTGCAGTGCGTATAAGGTAAAAAGGGCGCTTAATGAATGCCCAGAAACAATCGCGTAGTTATTGGTGCGATAGTTTGCCCCTACGTAAGGCTTTAGTTCTTTTTCTAGAAAGTCTAAAAAGTTGTCGGCACCACCAGATATTCCCCACTGGTTGTAGCTTTCATCATAGGTAGGTGTGAAGTCTCGCGTGCGCTCGGTGTTGGTAATACCGATAACAATCATTTCCTGCGCCATTCCAGACTGATTTAGCAGATCAAGCGTGCCTACGGTATGGGCAAAATTACGCTGTCCATCTAGCAAGTATAAAACTGGGTAGGTGGATTCTTTGTAGCGGGAATAGTTATTAGGTAAGTGAATAAGCAGTTCTCGCGACTCATTCAAAATTTCTGACTTTATTGTTGTAACCACGGCCTCGCCACGCACTTTGGCGTTTACGTGAAAGCTAAGGCTAAAAGTAAGTAAGGCGCCGATAAAAACACAGACAAGCTTTTGATACATTTGAAATTCCCTTTCCCGCTATCAGGCGCGAGTTTCTTTTTATAATTGAATTTACCTAAGCTGTCATAGTCACTCAAACTTGTCAAAAAATAACCAAGTCATTAATTGGACAGCATTAACTTTTCAATAGATTGCTCGATGATAGTTCGCAAGTTTTGTTTGTCCTGAGCGGGCAAATAGCGCGTATGAGCATTAATAAACGCAGGTGTTAAATAGATGCGTTTAATTGCAGCGTTTATACGCTCTATGTGTTCTGCACCCTGAGGCGTATTGGGACAGATAACGTGGCCTGATACGTAGTCAGGGTTATCTGCAATAGAGTAACTACGCACTTTAATAGGCATGTTCTCTCCAAAACTTCTGTATAAAGTTGCTGGAAAAATGAGCGCAAAATCAGACTTTCCTTTTGAAAACATTTCCATAAAGCGAGAGTAATAAATATTATTTGCTATACGAAGGATTTGCTCTCGATTAACTTGCTTTAGATCGTCATCTATCCTTTCACCGAATGAGTATTCTTCTGGTAACACAATAAAAGAGTCTGGAAAGGCTTCTAATACACGAGATATGCTCAGTATTCTGCCTTTTTCATCCAAAAATTCTTTTTCTATTGGTGGCAGTGAAGCCAGTTGGTAAAAACGCTGTGTCTGGAAAAAGCTAAGCGGTAGTGAGTAAAGGTGATTTTTTTCGCGTTCAGGTGCTTTTATTTTATTAAGTACGCAAATGTTTTCGCCATGCTGCATATACGCAAAAGAACGCACAAGAGGAACATGAAGCACCGGATCTGTATACCCTATTTCATCAACTAGCATTTGTACCGTATCGACAGAAGTAGAATAGGGATTGCCTTGCAGATTTACCCTTTCAGTAAGAAATGCATTGTCTGCGTGAAACGCCAGAACATTATTCTGCTCAATGCTGTCACTCGAATTTGCATGAGCAAATTTCATTAATGTTATTAAAATGAATAGTCCAACCCTGAACAACTTTTTACTCCTTGGTAAAACCTCAACGCACGTCACCTTGTCTCGCGTTAAACGTACCTTTATTTTGTGACTCTATTAGAAAAGGTAACAGCGTTTGATTTACGTAGTTTTTAAGCGCGGCTTCTACGATTTAACCAATTTACCATCTTTTTGATGTGCTTTTATGAATATTAGAAAGGTTTTCACGTGTTGACGCGCGACTAAATAGAAATTTAGCCCTGTGTAATTAAATTCTGTAAAGGGAGTAAAAAAGCCGCAATCAGCAACGTGATGCGGCTTTCCGAGCTGGGCTGACTAGGCAGCCTTATAGAGAAATTGCGTAAAAGGGGTTAGCTAGAACGATCCTCACTCATAGCTGCCTGTTCAAATACCTTAACGTTATATAGCCACGACCGTCAGTGCACCGAGTGATTCGTCTGCATTGAAAATGAGCGGAAAACAGATAAGGTAGAGCGGAACTTAAATTGCTTATTTATACTATTGTCCCTCTTTGACTCAGCCAGGATATCAATTTATTTTTTTCTCATGTGAGTACCTCAATATGTTGACTAAATTCGGTTGGTGAAACACAAGAAGGTTAATAAAGCAGGCGTCGTCGAAATTTCACTTAAACATGAAGAAAAGTTTAATTAGGTTCATGGTGTGGTTAAACTATACGTTATTTCATTAAAAGCCGCGTGGCTAATGATGAGTTGGCTTTTTCGAAGAATAAAAAAATTAATAGTTGCGACTCAATCTATATTGGTCAGTTGAATTAACGAAGGGCGCTCATTGCATCAGAACCGCGCTGTTTTGATATAGAGCCTTAACACTACCAAATACTCTCAAGTAGTAGTATCAAGGCCTTAAAAATAAAAATTGGAATGCTAGAGTCGAAGTTGTTGTTACTTTGGGAATTTTGAGTCACTAAACAAATCAATTTAGTTCCCAAACTAAATTGGCAGCAAGAGCAAAGTACTCACAGTAGATAACTAGAACCAACTAGTTTCGTTTATCGTACGAATTGGTTATTATTCCCATAGAACCTAATAGGTTTACTTTTTAATAACGACATTCACTCAAACCATTTTTTCCTTGTCTTGGAATAAAAAACTCTAGTCAATTTTTACTGAGGAGCTCCGTCAAGCTCTAACGCTAGTTTCTTTATTTGCTCATCGATCTCCGTTGTAGAAATACTTCTTGTTTGAAGAGCATTTGCTTGACGTTGTAAAAGGTCAATGGTGGCAAGAATCTCTGGCTTGCTTCTTTTTCGCTGCTCTATCGCTTTCGTTATTTCTACGAGGCCATAGTAAAATGAACATTTGTTTTGATAATTATAAACGTCTCTAAGCGCTTCTTTTACTGGGTAGTCGGCTAAAGGTTTATTCATTCCTGTTGATATTTCCGCGCTTTGCTTTTCTCTAGCCGCCATTGTTGCTCTTACAATCGTTGTCCCGATAGCTTTTGCGTAAACTTCTTCATTTACTAACGAACGTGAGGAGTTTACAAACCCAGCTCCGGCAGCGAGAGCTGCCTTCGTTGTTTCACCACCAGTTACCGTACCAATCGCAGACAGTAAACTAGACAAAGAGCCAGTGGTAACATTCCATGTGTTTAAGCCTGCAATTACAGATGCTTGATGTCTAGCACAGGAGCTGTCAGATATTGTCAGTAGATCTTCGATTAAATCATTGCGGAGATTTTCAGTTGTTGCTGAATTTACCCTGGCCTGTAACTTGTTTAGGTCAACAATATATTCCTCATCATTTAACAGATCTGATTGTTGTCTAAATAAAGGGTCCGCCTCATAGAAGCCAGAAATCGAAGAGCATCCTAGTAGTGAAATTGAAATGGGTAGTAAAAATAAAATCTTCATAAGTTCTTCCTTGATCTAGTGTTGGTTGTTTTTTGTACAGCCATCTTATGTTAGCTTTTTTGTTTAAAAAGTAAACAATTGATTTATGATGAAAGAAACTAGAGGAGGCTACAAGACATGCTCTAGCTCCAATGTAATTAGCCTTAAACTCATTACTAAATGTCGATCAAATAAATGAGCTTAATCAAAACAATTCACGTAGCCATATCTAACGAAAACTATTTGCGCCGCACATCAATAATGTGTTTAGCAGTACGCAAACCCTCGAAAAGGCTAGAACTTAATGCAAACAACAAGCACGCACAAAACCAGCAAGAGTCGGAAAGCCGCACTATTGGTTACGCTTTTTGCCACCTCTTTTTTTACCTTTGCTCAGTCGAACACATCTGAACAAATTGAAATAAAGGGCAGTAAGGGCACTACTGTAACGGGTAATGTTCAGGCGTCCTTCGATAACCCCTGGGCCATGACATTCTTGCCAGACGGGCACAGCTTGGTAACGGAAAAAGCTGGCACTCTATGGCTGCTTGATGAAAACCAACAGAAGCGTTTTGCTATTAGTAATGTGCCAAGTGTTACTGCGCGCGGGCAGGGCGGTTTAGGTGATGTCATTATTCACCCTGACTTTGCGTCGAATAACACCATTTATATTTCGTACATTGAACGAGATGAAAAAGACGATGCGTTCAGCGGTGCAGTGATAGAGCGAGCCACGCTTACCTTATCTGATAGTGGCGCGAAGTTGACTGATAGAGAGCTAATTTGGCGTCAGTCGCCGAAGGTGACGGGGAATGGGCATTACTCTCACCGCATGGCGTTTTCACCTGATGGCCATTTATTTATCACCTCGGGCGAGCGCCAGAAATTCACGCCAGCACAAAACATGGCGATGAACTTAGGTAAGGTGCTGCGCTTAAACGACGACGGTAGCGTACCTGAAGATAATCCGTTTTATGGTCAAGGCAACGTAACAGAACAAATCTGGACGTTAGGTCACCGCAATCCGCTAGGCATCGATTTTGATGAGAAAGGTAATTTATGGGCTCATGAAATGGGGCCACGCCATGGCGACGAACTTAATATTATTGAACGAGGTCGCAACTATGGTTACCCAGCAGTGTCGCAGGGCGACCATTACTCAGGCGTGAAAATTCCTAACCACGAAGACTACCCCATCTTTAAGTCGCCTGAATTGGCGTGGGTGCCTGCCATTAGTCCTGCCGGTTTTATCATTTACAAAGGCGATAAGTTTAGTGACTGGAAGGGAAATGGTTTTATAGGCGGTTTGTCTTCAAAAGCGCTGGTTCGAGTTGCATTTAATAAAGACGATGAAGGCAACTGGAAGGTGGAAGAAGCAGAACGCTACGAATGGGGTAAGCGAGTACGCGAGGTTGAGCAAGACAATAAGGGCAATATCTATGTGCTTGAAGATAAAGAAGGCGGAAGGCTGATAAAACTCAATTCACTAAACTAGACGCCATGTAAGCAGAATGAAGCTGAAACATAGGCTTTGAGGGCACATAAATACACATCGATAAGTGATGAGAATGTGTGCTCTCAAGCTGCGATAGCTTCATCAGGTCTTGTTCTTGAGTGACTTTTTTAAAGCCTTTTTCTTTTAAATGACGCTTTTTCTAAGTTGGGCCACATTTTTACACCCCAAAGGATAAATGTGTTGCAAGAACAAGACGGTTTCGCAAATGGTTTTAGGTGTATCTGCAAGCACCTTTACGCCATGCGCAAACAATGGAGGAGTTTAGTATCAACCCGTTGAGCGATGTGATACGTTGCTCTTTAGACGAAAGTATAAGTTAATCTATTCGAACCTCAGGATCCTCATGTCACAGCCCCCCCAAAACATTAACTTTGAACGTTGCGAAGACGAGCCAATACATATTCCCGAAAGTATACAAAGTTACGGTTTTCTTATTGCTTTTAATTACAAGGACTTGAAGATTTCGATTGTCAGTGACAACTGCGAGTCAGTGTTCACTGAGCCGCTCATTGGTAAACACTTTTTAGAAATACTCTCATCAGATACGAATGAACGGGCATTTCTTGAAGAAACGTTTGATAGGGTTACAAAAACCAAGATTAGGCTGCCCATTAAGCTTCACTTAAAAGCCTCGATGTTAGAGGAAGGAGCGGCGATAGATTATTTGGCGGTGGTTTATGATTCTGGTCACAACTATGTTGTTGAGCTAGAGCCCGCAACTGAATTCAGAGATACCTATAGCGCAGAGCAATTTATCAAACTCTATGCTATGTCTATTGCTCCGCGCTTTAAAGAAATGACGTCACTAAGAGAGATGGCTCAAGAAATGGTCTCGACCATTCGGTATCTCACAAATATGGACAGGGTAGTACTTTACAAATTCAATGATGACTACTCAGGGAAAGTTATCGCAGAAGCTAAAGCCGATGATATGGACTCATATCAAGACTTGTATTTTCCTGCGTCAGATATTCCTGCACAGGCTAGAGCGCTTTACAAAACTAACTGGGTAAGACTAACCCCTGATACTGAGTTACCTCCTGCAAGGCTAGTTCCATCGACTGAAGCATCAGGCAGAGAGCCGCTGGATCTCACTCGCTCGCTGCTGCGAACCTTTTCACCTATTCATCTTCAATACATTAGAAACCAAGGTTTGCGAGCTTCATTTTCGATCTCTTTAGTAACGGACGGCGAGCTTTACGGGCTAATTTCTTGCCACCATCGGGAGCCTAGTTATATTCCACAAGATGTTAGGCTTCAGTGCGAAAACCTGAGTCAGCTATTTAGCTGGCATTTATTGGCGAAAGAAGAGGAAATTGCAAAGCATAAGAAGTATGCAACTGACGAAGCAGTTGATGCCATGCTAGACAGAATAGGTCCAGCAAATCCTATCAGTCGTGTCGTTAAAAGCGGTGAAAAAGCATTTTTGGAAGCGCTTAATAGTTCAGGGTTTGTTTATTATTCTCAGTACGAGACCATTACCCTCGGTTCTACTTTACCGATAGAACTCATCAAGGAAATCTTTTCCAAAGCAAGCAGCCAAGGTGGATTCCCATATACCAACGACGCGCTTTATGACGATTACCCAGAAGCACGACAGTACGGTATTGCTGGCATAATGATTATTCCACTGTTTGAAAAGAAGCAATACTTTACCGCCTGGTTCAGGAAGGAAACCCACCGCGTCCAAAAGTGGATAGGCGCTGAAGATGAAAAGTCTGAAGATGCACCAAAAGCTCAGCGGCTTAAACCCAGAGCTTCTTTCACAATCCATACCCGCACTATTAAAGGGCGCTCGACAAGTTTTGATAAGGCGGATGTTGATACTGCCAATCGCCTGAACAGAATGTTTCTTGTTTACGCGCTTGATGTGCAAGAGCGCATGCATATCAGTATTCAAGAGCTTGAAAAACAAGATAATTACAGAAATGAATTTCTCGCTACATTGGCCCATGAACTTCGAAATCCGTTAGGGCCTATTATGTCTGGGGCAAGTATTCTAGAAACGGTTGATGATGAAAAAACGCGAAAAAGAGTGACAGCTATCATTAATCGTCAAGCTGAATATATGTCTAAACTTATCAATGATTTGATGGACGTGTCTCGCATCACGCGAGGGAAAGTTAAACTTGAATTTGAAAGATTGAAAATTCAAGACGTGCTTTCAGACTCTCTTGAAATTGTTGAGCAACAAGTAAAAGCGAAAAAGCATGATATAACGGTTAACTGTCTTGAAGAAGATGTGACAGTATACGGAGATAAAGCACGTTTAAGCCAAATCTTTTCTAATATCATTCACAATGCAACTAAGTATACGAAAGAATCAGGAAAGATAGTCGTAGAGATCAGAAAAGACGGGGTCATGATTGTTGTTGCTGTTAAAGATAATGGCATGGGAATACCCGAGGATAGGCTAAAAGATGTTTTCAATATGTTTACCCAAATTGAAGCGCACTCTACTCACACTAAAGGCGGTCTTGGTATAGGGTTAACTTTAGTGAGTAAGCTTGTTGCGTTACATCATGGTGAAGTGTCTGTGATGAGCGAAGGTGTTGATCGAGGAAGTACCTTTGAAGTCAGGTTGCCTATTTCTAAAACAGCCTACGAGCAATCTGAAAATCAAAAACTGGACCCTGTTATACAAAGCAGAAGTAAAGTCATGTTCGTTGACGACAATGCTGATCTCATTGACGCTTATTGTCTGCTGGCAGAGTCTATGGGTGTGACTGCCCTAGGCATTACTTCTCCGAAAAAAGCTGTTGATGCATTTAAAACCTTTAAACCTCACTCTGTATTTCTTGATATCGGCATGCCAGACATAGACGGCTATCAGTTAGTAAAAATGCTTAAAGCCTTGCCGGAATCAGAAAATGTTAAGTTTTATTCTCAAAGCGGGTGGGGCTCAGAGAAATATGTAGAGGACTCCCAAGCGGCAGGCTTCGATCAGCATTTCGTAAAGCCATTGTCAAAAGACACAATTCAGTCGGTACTAAGCTAAAACATCTGTTAAGAGGTTGAAGCTTACCGACTGAATGACTCAAATGCTGTGAAACGCGTTATAATGCCGGACAAACGTAATTAGGAATAAATATGAAAGTCTGTGGTGTAGATTTAAAAGGTAATGAAGCAATTGTTAGTTTGGTGTCGCTAGCTGACGGCTTGTTTCATTTGCCAGATTGCCGTACGCGCCGTTTAACGCTTGCCGATACCAGTGCGAAGGGCCTAAAGAGCTTCCAAAGCACCTTCGCTAAACTTGTAGAAGACTACAAAATTGATGCAGTGATAATTCGTCAGCGTCAAAGCAAAGGAAAATTTGCAGGTAGTGCAATTGGCTTCAAGTTAGAGGCTGCCATTGAATTGATTGAAGGGCTTCAAGTTGTAGTATTTAGCCCAACGGATATTAAAGAATCACTACGTAGAAATCCGCTTGCAGTGCCATTTTCTGAGACGGGTTTAAAACAGTTTCAAGAAACCGCTTTTACGACGGCGTACGCGTGGCTTATGAAAAATGAGTATGCCTCGCAAGAGTCAGACGAGTAATAATCAGGAGCGGTTAGCTCAACGTGTATACTACTGTGCCTGCATTTATTGTGCGGGCATTGTTTTTCTTAATTTCTCTTCTCCCAGCCTGAAAGGCTTTACTTCACCATTCCCTCAACTTTCGCATTCATCTCTACCAATGCTGTGTAAAGTGCTTCTAACTGATCGCTAAAAACAGCTACGCTTCCATGCTCATTACGTTTTATCGTTAGCTCAATCGTTGCAGCTAGCTCAGCTAAGGCGTAAGCGCCAATGTACCGAAGGGCAGTTATGTAGATATGCGCTATACGAACAATAGAAGCATAGTCTTTTTCATCAATGGCTTTTCGAAGGTTATCTAGCTCTTTGTTAAGTGCTGCAAAGTCATTAAGTAACTCTTTATACAAAGTCTCGTCATTTAACATTGCTTGCATGGCTTGAGATTTATCTATAAAGCTCAGCGGTATTGTGTTTGCCGATGGCCCATTGGTTACTTCAAGGGTCGCCGTCGACTTTCCTTCATTTAGCACTTCAACAAGCACGTCAAAGAAGCGGTTTGGGTCAACCGGTTTGTTGATGTGGCCGTCCATGCCCGCCGCCAGGCTCTTGTCAATGTCTTGCTGCATGGCGTGCGCCGTCATGGCAATAATCGGCAAAGTTAACTTCAGCTCATCTCTGATTTTTTTAGCTGCTGTTAACCCGTCCATAACGGGCATTTGAATATCCATCAATACCACGTCATAGCTGTTATCTTCACGTAAGGCTTTTATGGCTTCAAAGCCGTTGCTAACCACTTCAATATTCGCGTGGGTGTCGTTTAACAGGCCAAGGGTTACTTTTTGATTCAGCGTATTGTCTTCTGCGAAAAGGATCTTCGTTCCGCGCAGATTGGGCACAGGCGCAGCATCTGCTGGTAGGGTTCTTGTGTTCACGTTTAAGCAAAGCTCTTGTAGCTTATCTACAAGCTCACTAGTGCTAAAAGGCTTTTTAATGAAGGTTCGAATACCTAGTTGGTTAGCCTGCTCTCGCATATGAGGCGACTCGAATGCATACAGCATTATCACCTTCGGTGGCTTAATTGAAAACTCCTGTTTCATGATGGCTGCGACTTCCAATCCATCAATGTCAGGCATATTCCAATCTAAAATAAGTACGTCGTAAGGCGCACTGTTTCCCACAGCAGCACGCATTTTGGCTACGGCTTCTTTACCGCCGGTCGCAACGTCTGCTCTAATGTTTGCCACTGATAGCGACTCGATAATAGCGTCGCGCGACACGCCAATGTCATCTGCAATAAGCACCTTAAGTAACGAAAGTTGCTTAGACGGCGATACAATTTGTTGGGAAGCATCCTGTTTAACGGTTACGGTAAAATGAAAGCTTGCGCCTTTTCCAAGTTGGCTCTCAACCCAGATCTCTCCGCCCATTAATGTGACTAACTGCTTACATATTGCTAAGCCTAGGCCGGTGCCGCCGTATCGACGAGATATAGACTCATCACCTTGGTTAAATGGTTGAAATAGCAATGCCTTTTGCGTGCTGTTTAGCCCAATCCCTGTGTCTTTAACTTCAAATTCAAGCTGAATATCTTCTACATTATGCGTGCATCTAACGCTTACCGAAATAAGTCCGTCCTCGGTAAACTTAAGAGCGTTACTGACTAAATTGCTTAGAATTTGCTGTATGCGTAACGGGTCGCCGATGAGGTTTAATGGTACGTCACGTGATATATGCTGAATAAGCTCTATGTGCTTTTCCTCAGCGCGCCCTAAATGCAGTCTAATGGTTTGGTTTACTAGCGCGTCTAAATTGAACTGCGTCGATTCAATATCAAGCTTGCCTGCTTCTATTTTTGAGAAGTCGAGTATGTCGTTAATTATACTTAGTAGGGTTTGCGACGCGCCTTCTATCTGAATAAGGTTCGTTTGTTGATCTTTATCTTCTGCAGCCCGCTGCGAAAGCTTGGTCAGGCCGATAATGGCATTAAGCGGCGTGCGAATTTCGTGACTCATGCGTGCAAGAAAGTCAGATTTTGCTTTTGTTGCTTTCTGAAGGTCTTGAGTAAGTGCATCGAGCGCCTTACGTTGTTGACGAGTTCTAAGCCATAGGCCAACGACTAAGCCTAATGAAAGGATCACAAAACCGATGAAATACAGCTGAAACGTGTTTTGCTTTTTCTGTATGAGGTTACGCTGCTCTTTTAGCTGGTTGTCTTTCTCTAGAAGCTTGATGGTTTCTTCTTTTTCGGAAATAGAAAGCCGTACGCGGTTAAGGGCTAACAATCTTGACTGCTGTTCATTAAAACTCTCTTCATAAGTTTTCGTGTATAGCTTTGAATATTCTAATGCGGCTTCAAAATTGTTGGTTGATTCAAGGAGTGAAATGAGCTTTTCCAACATGCTTAGAACCACTGACTTGTCGTTTTTTATGGCGTCTTTTTTTAATCCACCTTCAAGTTCGCTAATAGCCAAGTCTATTTGATTGCGTTTAATGTAGATGTCGACCAAGCGCAGTAGTCTAGACCCTTCGTTGTATTTAAAACCAACTTTGCGATCTGATTCCGCAGCGCGGTTCAACATGGTTAGCGCTTCAGTTAAATTGCCTTGGGCGATATGTAGCTCAGCCATTTTGGTATGAACAATGCCAATAAAGGGGTAGTGCACCTCTTTGAACAATTCTTCTGCCAGCAGAAGGCTTATTTTAGCGTCTTGATAGTCCCCCAGTTCCGTTTGCGCGTAACCTTGGAAAAAGTAAGCAATGGCTTTGTTTTCTTTATCATTTAAACGCTGGGCTGCGGCGAGGAAGTTTTGACCTAGCTGCAACATCATTTCGTAGTTTTGCAGCGACATGTACACATTGCCCATAGCGCTATATACAAGCAAGGCGTTATCGCTATTTACTTCAATGAAAGCAGCAAGGGATTTGTTGAGCGCTTCGAGTGCACGAGCATGCTCACCTGACAAGTCCAAAATTAGCCCTTCTAAGCGAAAAGATTCTGCCAGCGCCATGGTGTTGCCGCCTTTTTTCGCAAGCTTGCGGGCTTCCAACAGAGTTTCGTACCCCGCAACAAGGTCTTGCTCAAGTATATGCTTATAAGCTCTTAGATTGAATAAACGGGCTTGCTGAAAAGCGTTCGGGTGGGCGTCGAAGAAGTAGCCTAGCTCAGTGAATGTGGTTTCTACAGACTCATCATTGTTTTGAATTCGCTGCTTCAGTTCGTCTAGCGTAGTGACTGATGATGTGGTGTTAAGTGGTTCTTTTAAAAACGCAAAAGTAGGAAGCGCCATCGTAAAACAAACGATAGCGAAGATGCATTTCAAACGGCGCTTCACTTTCTACTTCAGCTAGCTTAAAAAGATAACGACTAGTAGCTAATTACGCGGGTAGCCTTGCTTGTATCATCAAAGCGTTTGGCTACTTCGTCCCAATCTTGGTCTTTAATTAGCTGAAGATCTTCACCAGATAAACCGTACTTTTCTGCAGTGCCCACAGGGTCCTTTTTATACGCATCCATTAGTTTGCTGTTGCTGTCTAGCTCAACCAAGAAATCTACAATTGTTTTCTTTGCCATGTCGTTTTTTCCTTTTAGTTTACTTTTGGAGATCTAAAGTCAATAACTTGCTGCTCAGTTAAACCTAGCTTTGCCAAACGATCCTGACGGTATGCTGGCATGCCAAGTGAGGGTACAACTAGGGTCGAAATTAATGTTGGCTTGGCGAACTGTAATTCGCGAAGCAACACTTTTTGTATTTTGGGGTCGCAAAGGGGCAGGGTGGCTGCCTCGTAAATAATCAGCTCGTGATCTTCTGGGTAGTGCTCGGCCAGAATGTCAGCCAGCATGGCAAGCCCAGATCCACTGTGACTAGCATCTAACACGCTTAGCGTTGCTTCTCCGGCTAAACCTATTTGCCAGATGATTTGCGTCATGTGAGGGTCAATGCGGTAATCGCGAAACAAAAATTGAGTTGCTTCATAAGACTGACAGCCAAAGCGAGAGGGATCTATTCCCAAATCCGCAATTAAGCAGTCTTCTGCAGACACGCCGGGGAGCATTTGCGCATCTAGGCCAAGTTCCCGCACTCTGCGAATAGCCTCATGAGAAGGCGTAACAAATACGCCTGGGTGACCATAAAAAGCCACACATACTTTTTTACCTTCAACAACTGACTGCACGATGCGGTCGGCCATTTGGTCATAGGTGACAGCGCGAGACTTTCCTTCCTGATAAAGGTCGTCTAAAGACACACTGTTCGGGTTAATATTGGTGACCACGTGTTCACCAATCTTGTTCATGATCCCCATGTACACAATGTCAGCATTTTCGATGTGGCTTTTGGTCGCTATCGTCATTTGACCCGCAACACTGATTCCAGTGCCAACTACAACTAGCGATCCCTTAGGAGTATGTTCTTGTCCCTGAATTAGCGTCATATTTTCCTTTACCACTTGCTAATTGTGATTCACTCAACACTATAAATTAGATTTAGGGTATTTGCTACGTTCACTGATTTATAGCATCTACCATTGCTTTCACATCAGCGTATCGGCAGTTTTCACAAGACCCAAAGCCCTTTACTTGTCTCACTTTAAATCGAGTGAACAAAGGCATGGTCATGCCAGTTAGAAAACGACAGCAAATAGATGATGTGATTGGGCCATCAAATTTTCCGCTCAAATGCGCTTTTAGTGCTGCTATGGCCTCTGATATTTGGTCTGGGTTCGGTGTGGGAATTGGGTTTGAATAGCTGAGCTTAGCCACATTTCCCTGACATACACTGCAGTGCCCGCATTCATTGGGCGCTTGGGAATCGTCAAAATACGCCGATAAGTTATAGCTTAAGCAAGTATTAAGTTCGAAGAAGCCTACCAGCGCGGCGATACGTTCTATTTCTTTGCGCTCGTTTTCAGCGAAATAGTGAGCCAGATTATTAGCTAAGTCGGCATTTTGCAGTTTTTCGTAGTCCACGCGGTATACGTCAGTTATTAAGCGCGAGGCAAGCTCAATATGATTGTGTTCATGTAAATACTCTAGTGCGGCAACCACTCTTGCACGCTCTGCGCCGTAATGCTGATAAATACTGTCGAAATCTACAATGCCCCACACCTTTTTCATATTTGAATGAGTGAATACGGCGTCTAGAAAGCGAGCCCGTTCTTCTGAGAAAAGGCCGAGTATGGTGGTTTTCTCTGAAATAAAGCGAAATTTGTATTCAGCAAAATAGGCATACAAAGGGCGAATAACGTTGGCGAGTTCAAGCTGTACCAGCAGGGTTTTAAGCGGAAGCTGTCGTATGTTGCTGGCACTCGATAAGCTATTAATTTGCGTTTCCCACTGGTAAACATTGTTTTCGCCGTTGGTAGGTGAATCATTGTGCGCCGCTGAATTTATGTGAGCGGGGGCCTGTGCGCTGATATCATCTATTACGCATTGAATGGCGCTTTTATCTGGTGTATCGCCATAAACGAAGTTCTCTATGGTGACTAGCCCGTCAAGGTTAGCTAAAACCGTGCAGTTTGCGGCTTTACCGTCTCGTCCACCTCGGCCAATTTCTTGACTGTAGTTTTCAATAGACTTTGGTAAGTCGTAATGAACAACAAAGCGAATATCCGACTTATCAATGCCCATGCCAAATGCAATGGTAGCCACAACAACTTGAAGCTTATTGTGCATAAAATCTTGCTGGATACCTTGTCTTACATCACTGTCGAGACCAGCGTGATAAGCCTTTGCAGCAAACCCTTGTTGCTGTAGGACCCGGGCTACTTCTTCTGCACTATTTTGCAGCGTGACATAAACGATACCCGCACCTTTCTGTTTTTGAATTTCTTCAAGTAAGGCTTGGTTTTTATATGGTTCATGTACTGGGCGAACATGCAAATTCAAGTTGGGTCGATAAAACCCTGTTTGAATAATGTTGGCTGGCGCAACATCAAAGCGCGCTGCCATATCTTCTTTTACTTTTTTAGTGGCAGTAGCTGTGAGCAGAAGTACTAACGGAATATTAAGCTCTTTCTGATACGCGGGGAGTTTTAAGTAGTCAGGGCGAAAGTTGTGGCCCCACTCAGAGATACAGTGTGCTTCATCGACAACTAGCATACTTACTTGAACAGATTCAATAAACTGTCTAAAACGCTCGTTCTTAAAACGCTCCACTGACACCATTAAAATTTTACACTGCCCAGAACGCACGTCGTTCATCACCTGCTTGTTTTGCTCGGGCGTTAGCGTAGAGTCGATACTCGCTGCTGCAATGCCTTTGCTATGAAGAAACTCCAGCTGATCTTTCATCAGCGCTAATAGTGGCGACACAACCAAGGTCAAGTGTGGCAATTGCGTAGCAACAAACTGATAGCACAATGATTTGCCCGAGCCAGTGGGAAAAATCGCTAGCGTTGAATTTCCACCAAGCAGTGATTCCACTGCCTCCTTCTGTCCCTCGCGAAACGCCGAAAAACCAAACAGCTGCTGCAAAATATTGGGGTCAGAGTACATTAATAAGCTTCCAAGTCGCGATATAAAAAATGGGGTCAGAGTACATTAAGCTATTTCCGAGCAACCAGCGGTTAACTGCTCACTGATTTGCGGTGGCCTACCCAACGCTTCGTGTTTTAAACGGTGCCCAGTCAGGCTTTCAATTTGCTGTTTAAATGTATCGCTTCCCAGCACTAGTCCTCTTCGAGTACCGCTTTGAATTTTATCAATGTCAGTTTGAGGCAGTTTATCATCGAACAGAGCGCGGTAAGCGGCAAGACGCTGGTTTTCTGAAGCTCCTAAATTTAGGTATACAGGATGAGGACTGTGCAGTGACGAAGGTGTGCCTAACGCATTTATTCTGTAGCTTGACCATTTATATTCAACCGGCTTTTCGACCATGTTCGCTCTTACAGGGTTCAGCTCGATATATCTATAAACCGTGAGAAGATATTCGTCGTTAGAGACCAGACTGGAATGAAACCTTCCTTCCCACAACGTTCCAGAGCGCTCATATTTGTGGTTAAAGTACCTCACATACATGCGGCCAAGCGCTTGCATCATTTTGCTTACGCCAAGGTTATCAAGCTTAGGAGTGCAAAGTAAATGAACATGATTGGTCATCAATACCCAAGCATGTATGCCTACATCAAATTTTGCAGAGAACTTTTTAAGCCAGCTAATATAAGCGATGTAGTCGTTTTCACACTTAAAGCATATTGAGCGATTGTTACCTCTTTGGATGACGTGTTGAGGATAGCCTGCGGGAGCCAAGCGAGGTTTCCTTGCCATAATTTCACCAAATTCCTTTCTATATTCTCTCTAATAAAATGAGTGAATTGAGTAAAGGCTACAACCCTGTACCTACCAAAACTGGTCTAAGGGACAAGCTGAAAGAATAAAATGAATGGCTTGTTTGGCTCTCCTAAATTAGAAAATGTACTCTGACCCCATTATTCATATCCCCAGGGGGCGCTTGGCGTTGCTATAGGATTTTCGAGATCAAAATCTACCTGTACTTCGCGGGCAGGGCGAATTAGTCGGTAGCTAAAGCGGCTAGGGTAGATCATCATTTGCCAGACGTTATCTGTTGATGCTGCAATTCCCGATTCTATAAATAACGCTTTTGAATATACATCTGTAGGAAACGACTGCACTTGGGGGAACCCTTCATCTACGGTGTGGCCGCCATACATGGTTGAAGAATGAAAGCTGCCATCTTCATTTCTATGATCGTGCTTCAGCATAAGACCCGCGCCGGTTTTCGTTAGAATCCAAGTGCGGGATGCATCGTCTCCCACGTGAAAAGGAATTTGAATTTCCGAGTCTGTACACTTTCGTACGTGCATAACAAGCTTCGCATTACCGAACGTATTACCCACATTGTCTTTGCTAACTTTGCCCTGAAATGCTTTACCGCAGTGGGCCTTTATCGCATTAAAAAATGCATCGTGAGTAGGAATCGAGACCAACGGTGCCTCTTTTGCAAGCGCAGCATTGCTTATTACAGCAAGCCCAAGTAAGACATACGCACAATACTTTTTCATTTCTTAATTCATCATAGCAAGTTGATACAGGCTTAGCAGTGTAACCCATCTGAGTAATGGGGTCAGAGTACTTTATTGATAAAGCTCATGGCGTGATGTGTGATTAGGAGAGCGGCGGTATCACTTGGTGTAGTCGTTGGGTTGCTAAGCAGAAACACTCGGAAAAAATGTACTCTGACCCCATTTTTCTGAAGGGGCAGTTCAAAACTTGAAGTAATGGGGTCAGAGTACTTTATTGATCAAGACTGTGGCGTATTGTGCAATAGAGAGTGGCGGTATCAGTTGGTGTAGCTGTTGGGTTGCTTCGCGGAAAAACTCGGAAAAAATGTACTCTGACCCCATTTTTCAGCGTGCGAGAAATGTACTCTGACCCCATTTTTTGGGTGTATAAGTGGTCGAAACGCATATGTATTCGCAATATAAATATTGCTGATAGTTGTGGCGTGTTAGCTTAGCAATACATTCAGCGTTTAATTTTCAGGGCAAAATAATCACATGAATAAATCAAAACAACTGTTTACGCTAATTACCTCAGAAGGTGAACTTCAGGTATCGTTAAAAGAAGTTGATGTTCCAGAGCCGAAGCCGCACGAAGTGATAGTGCGCATGGAAGCTTCTCCCATCAACCCTTCAGACATGTGGCCGATGTTTGGCCCAGCAAGCCTAGATAAAGCGACCTTCGATACAGATAAAAGTGCGTTGGTTGCGCCGGTGCATAAGCCTTTGTTAAATCGTATTAAGTCGCGTTTAGACCAGACTCTGCCTATCGGAAACGAAGGTGCAGGTACGGTTGTTAAGGCGGGTGATAGCCCGGAGGCACAAGCTTTAATGGGCAAAACCGTATCTATTCTTACTGGTGCAGCGTACACTGAGTATGCCTGTGTGCCTATGCAGGCATGCTTGCCTCACCTAGATAGCACCACGCCGCAACAAGCAGCGTCGTCATTCGTTAACCCTCTGACCGCGCTAGGTATGGTTGAAACCATGCGTATGGAAGGTCACAAAGCGCTTGTACACACCGCAGCGGCATCGAACCTTGGGCAAATGCTGAACAAGATTTGTTTAGAGCAGGGCGTAGAGCTTGTAAATATTGTTCGCAGCCAAAAACAGGTGGATATGCTTAAAGAGATCGGCGCGAAAATTGTGCTCGACTCAAGTAGCGAGAATTTTAAAGCCGAACTTTATCAAGCTATCGACAGCACGGGCGCAACACTAGCGTTTGACGCCATTGGCGGCGGTGAGCTAGTTAGCGATATCCTCACTATGATGGAAGCGTCGGGCAGTAAAGATGCAAAAGGCTTCAACACTTACGGCTCTGACAGCAATAAACAAGTGTATATCTACGGTGGCTTAGATTTCTCGCCTACTATTTTGAATCGCGCTTACGGCATGACGTGGAGCATTGGTGGTTGGCTATTAATGCGTTTCTTAGGCAAGCTTGATAAGAAGCGTGTAGGCGAGCTTTACCAAAAAGTTGCTACGGAAATTAACACTACCTTTGCGTCGTCTTACACCAAAGAATTGAGTCTTGAGGAGGCATTACAGCCTGAGAATGTAGCGCTTTATAATGCTAAAAAGACCGGTGAAAAATACCTGATTGTGCCAAACAAGGGCTAATCAGCGCAGCGTTTAAATACGGCAATTTCAGCTAAACTTTGATTAATAATAGGGTCTGTTGATCTTTGATTTACAAACTTCGGTTTAAAGTACATCAAAGGGCTACAGACCTTTTTTTGTATTCATTATCATTCAGCTGCAAAGAAGCTGAAAATGCTGCGAAGTAACCAGTAAACAGTAACCGAGATAAAAGGTATTTGAGACAACATGCCTGAAGGCCCAGAGATTCGTCGCGCTGCAGATAAAGTTGAAGCGGTGATAAAAGATATCCCCCTAGAAAAAGTAGAGTTTGGATTAGCTCAACTTAAACCCTACGCTAAGCAGTTAGAAGGCGAAAAAGTCTTGCGCATGGAAACCCGTGGCAAGGCGCTAATTACCCATTTTAGTAGTGGGCTCTCTATGTATTCACATAACCAACTCTACGGCGCGTGGCATACCTGTGCACGCAACGAAATACCGGATACTACCCGTCAGCTAAGGGTAGGGCTTCATACCGAAACACACAGTGCTATTTTATATAGTGCGTCTGACATTAGCATTTGGCCAACGCAAACTATTCATGAGCACCCTTTTTTACAAAGAGTTGGGCCCGACGTACTCAACAATTCGGTGTCAGAAGAAATGGTATTAGAACGTTTACGTTCAAAAGCTTTTTATAACCGCGCACTAAGCGGCTTATATTTGGATCAGCGCTTTATGGCGGGGCTGGGTAACTATCTTCGCAGCGAAATATTGTTTGCAGCAGGTGTTCACCCCTCACTTAAACCCTCTCAGTTAGATGATGATCAGCTGCGCAGCTTGGCACATCACACCTTAGCAATATGCAAACGCAGCTATGAAACTGGTGGCTATACCGTGTACACAGAACTACGTGAAGTGCTTGAAGCAAAAGGCATTAACTTTGAAGGTACGCGGTTTATGGTGTTCGACAGGGAAGAGCAGCCTTGTAGAGTCTGCGCCACTCTAATAAAACGCCAAACGTATAACGGGCGGCGACTTTATTGGTGTAGCCAGTGCCAGGCGAAGTGAACCACATCCCCGTTTTTTGATGATCAAATAATAATCTGTTTGACTTGTCTCCAATTACGATTAATTATGTCCGTAACTGGTTACGGAGTTTTATAAAGTGAAGTCATTTAATGAATTGGGGCATATTGCATTAGGTACTGCCTTACGTCAGTTAGCCGCGCAGGTGTCAAAGGATGCGGAAAATACTTATGCGAAATTTGGGTTTGCGATAGAGCCAAAGTGGTTCCCAGTATTTTACGTGCTCGCGTCAAAAGGTGCTGATTCCGTCGTGAATATCGCTAAAGAGATAAATCATTCTCACGTGTCGGTGAGTAAAATCGTAAAAGAAATGAAAGCACGCGACCTAATTGAAAGTTACAAATCGAGCGACGATTCACGGGTTACGCTGGTGGCTTTAAACGATAAAGCGAAAGCGATGGTGCCCCAAATGGAAAAGCAGTGCGATGCCATAGACGCAGCCATGCGCGAGCTAAAAGATGAAACGGGTATCGATTTGTGGGAAGCGTTGAGCGTAGTTGAAAGGCATCTTCGATATCGCCCAATTAGTGCAAGAGTGGACGGTGAATCGCCTGATATTAAGGTAGTCGATTATGCGCCAAAGTATCGCGAGGCATTTAAATCGCTCAATGTTGAATGGATAAGCAAATATTGGGAGCTCGAAGAGCCCGACTTTAAAGCGCTCGACGACCCTGAAGGCTACATTTTGAATCAGTCGGGTGTGATATTGATTGCGTTAGATAAGGGCAAACCCATAGGCTGCTGTGCACTTATTAAACAAACTGACGATACGTTTGAACTTGCCAAAATGGCGGTGTCTCCCAAAGCTCAAGGCAAAGGGGTAGGGCTGCTGTTAGGTAAAAGTATTGTCGAAAGAGCGAAACTGATGGGGTTAAAGCGGCTTTATTTAGAGAGCAATTCGGTACTTAAGCCCGCAATACGTTTGTACGAAAAGATAGGGTTTAAGCATATTGAGGGGGCGTCATCGCCTTACGCGAGATGTGATGTGCAGATGGAGCTTTTATTCAAATAAATAATAGTTATCGTGAAGCGCAGCTATAAGTAAAGCCACGCAAATCAGCGGTCGCTGTTTTGGTTTAACTGAAGGTTCAATACCACCGTTGTCAAAACGGTTAACTCTCGGCTTTCATTATAAAATGATAAAAAGCTGAGACGCATTCAGTCCATTTTTGCCAAAAGACGAGTGTGCGCCTTGTTAATCGCACACTCACATTCTTACTAAAATATTCACTCAAAAACTCTCAGGCACAGAAAGTATCATTACTTTCTTTGTGAGTAATAATGCTGCTCTCTGCCTTCGTTTACCATTTTCACATCGGCGCAATATTCAGAGACCGGCCTTATCAGTAACCTAGGAATGCCAATGGGTTCTCCGGTCTCCAAGCAGTATCCAAAAGACTTGTCTTTTATTCGTCGCAACGACTTATCGATTTTAGGAAGTAGCTTTCGCTCCCTGTCCAAAATTCGAAGAGAAAGCCTGGATTCTTCTTCATACTGCGCCCGATCAACTTCATCGTTTATCTCAGGAGGTTGGCTTAACGATGCCTTCATCTCTTCAATATGAGCCATGGTTTGCTGTTTTAAATCGTTGAGCAATGCCTGAAAAAATTCAAGCTGCTCATCGTTCATGTAGTCGTCTTCACTGGCGGCAAGAAGCGCTTCTTTAGTCAACGTTTTACTCATTTCAGCTCCACTAGGGCTTGATGAAACCAGCCTAAAACATGCTTATAGTGTGCCTCGCCATACAAACGTAGAAATTGCTTTGTATGCTGATCCTTCATGTTCGAAAGCGCCGCTATCCGTGATTCTAAAAACGCTTTGTCTAACGCTATGCCACAATCGCGGACAATACAGTTTTGCCATTCAACGAAGTTAGACGGTATTACCGGTGAATTCATGAGGCCTCCTGTTAGTCGAGTTTGGTTTTAAGCCCTCTGCGAATAAGCAGAGCATCTGTTGTTGGCGCTTTTCCTCGGAATGCTTTATAAGACTCCATCGGGGGACGAGAATTGCCGGTAGATAAGATTTCCTTTCTATATTTCATACCGTTTTCTAACTTTAATCCGCCAAGTTCTTGCATATAAGCAAAGGCATCAGCAGCTAAAATTTCACTCCACATATAGGCATAGTAGCCAGCGGAATAGCCGCCACCCATTGAATGTGCAAAGAATGCTGACTTATAACGAGGCGGTACATACGACAAGCCAACATTATGTTTATCGAGAGCTTGGGCTTCAAAGGCTTGGATATCTTCAGGCGCCTGATCGGCAGAGATAGAATGCCACTCCATATCAAGCAGTGCTGCAGACATATATTCCAATGTGTCATAACCCATATTGAATGTACGTGAACGAATCACCTTTTCCAGCAGAGCCTCTGGAATAGGCTCGCCAGTTTCATAATGCTTGGCATAGTTTGCAATAACGTCAGGGTGGGCTGCCCAGTCTTCTTCGAAGGTAGAAGGGAACTCCACATAGTCTCGCGAGACAGATGTGCCGGCCAACGTTGGGTAATTCACGTCTGATAGCATGCCGTGAAGTCCGTGGCCCATTTCATGGAACATGGTAGTCACATGATCGTAACTGACTAATGTAGGCTCGCCATCAGGCGCTTTGTTTATGTTCATTACATTAACCACAACAGGCTTTTGCGAGAGCAATTTCGACTGTCCTACGAACGAACTCATCCAAGCTCCACCGCGTTTACCTTTGCGAGAAAAGTAGTCGGCATAAAAAATCGCTAAACTGTCACCATTTACATCGAACAGCTCGTAAGCCTTTACATCAGGGTGGTAAACCGGCAAATCTGGACGGGGCTTAAAGCGCACTCCGTACAATTTATTCATGGTGAAAAACACGCCATCTTCAAGCACGCGATTAAACTCGAAGTATTGTTTCACCTCGTTTTCATCTAGCTCGTATTTAGCTTGTCTTACCTTTTCTGCATAGAAAGCCCAATCCCAAGGTTTTAGTTCGAAGTTATTACCTTCCGCTTCAATCATTGCTTTAATGTCAGCGGCTTCTTTTTCAACGTTTTTAAGCACAGCGGGCACCATACTGCCTAGCATGTCGTATACAGCGCTTGGCGAACCGGCCATTTGCTTGTCTAGGCTGTAGGCCGCCCAGCTATCAAATCCAAGCAATGCTGCTTTTTGTGCGCGCAGTCCTGCCAATCGGCTAATAATTTTGGTGTTGTCGTATTCCCCAGACTGGTTTCGGTAGGCCGATGCTTCCCACACTTGCTGGCGAAGTGCTCTATTTTCTAGTGAAGTAAGGACAGGTTGACGAGTAGTGTTCGTGATACTTAGAAGATACTTGCCTTCTTTATCAGCAGCTTTAGCAGCATCTGATGCGGCCTTTATTTGGCGCTCTGACATCCCTGACAGCTGCTCTACGTCATCTACTACCACCGCAATTTCAGATGACTCTGCCAGTAGGTTTTGAGAAAACTGCGTGGTTAAGGTTGAATGTTCTTCGTTTATTTCACGTATCTTCTGTTTATCTGATTCATTGAGTTTAGCGCCAGCGCGAACAAAATCAGAGTAATACTCTTCGAGTAGTCGGGTTGATTCAGTATCTAACTCCAACGCGTCGCGCTGGTTGTATAGCGTTTCAATACGCTTAAAAAGCGCACTATTTAAATTAATGGTATCGCTGTGAGCCGCCAGCTTTGGCGCTAGAATTTTTTGGATTTCTCTGCGTTCAGGCGAGCTATCTGTTCCTACTAAGTTGAAAAACACTCGGCTAGTTCTGGTGAGTAAACTTCCGCTTTTTTCAAGCGCTAGCAGCGTATTATCAAAGGTGGGGGCGTCAGGGTTAGACGCTATTTTTTCTACTTCTTGTAAGTGCTGTCCCATTCCTTTTTCAAATGCAGGAATGAAATGCTCGTCCTTTATCAAATCAAATTGCGGCGCGCCGTAAGTCAATGAATTTGTCATAAACAAAGGGTTCGTCTGCTCTGCTTTTACTGAGTCTGTCTGCGTTGTGGCAGTCTTATTCATTGTTGACGCCTGTTCGGTGCAGCCTGTTGCCAAAAGTATAGAAGATATCGTGGCTGAAATAAGGAGCTTTTTCATAGGGTTCCTAAATTTTTAGGGTAATTAACTGTATTTGAGTGTAATGTTATATTGTAACAATTGTCAATTGTGAGAAAGTGCGAAGAAATTAAAGGGAGCGATAGAGGTGCTGCTGGGTTACGCCTTGAATAGCGATCTGCTAGTTTTCTTTGAATAAAACTTAACGTGCTTCTCGTTTTACAAACATGAACACTAACATTACGTTTAAGCCAAATATGGCAATGCACAACGACCCAATAGTGGCATCTCTGAAGCTAAAGAATTGAGCCACGGTGCCTGCGCCAATGGTGCCTAGCATCATACCCACCCGAGTGGCGTTTGAATAAAACGCAGAAGTGAATCCAGTTAAGTCGGGCGCTTGTTGTTGCAGTAAGGTCAATCCAATACCAGCATATAAACCGTAGAACAGCGCGTTCAATATTTGAAGGGTCAATAACTCCCAACTTGACTGAGAAAAGTACACGCCAACGTAAAAGCAACAGCCGAAAATAAATGCCACAGCCATGATACCCGCAGGTGGGAAGCGTCGGGCTAATTTTGCTGCTAGCAGCATAGTAGGTATTTCAAGTGCGGCCACAACCCCCATCATTAGCCCAGGCAAATTTTCCGGCAACCCCAGTTCATTCATTACGTACAAAGGCATGGATGATAAATACATGACATTGCCTGCCATTCCGGCAAGTATGGCTAACCCCACAAGCCAAAACGGCAGTGATAGCGAGCCTTTAAGCGTTGTATTGAGAGACTGTTGATTGGCTTTTTGAGGCGGCACAACGTTCACCACAAACAGCGTTGCAACAATCACGCATGCAATGGCCACCGAGAAGGACGCTGCGAAGCCAAAATTGGCAACCAGCGTAAATGCTAGCGGCGGGCCTACCACCCAAGCGAGAGAGATGGCCGCGCGAACTTTTGAGTTAAATGCGGCTAAATCGATGTCTTGGTTTTTTGCCCATAACCCCGAAACGGTCAACATTTGAGACACGGCTCCAGCGCCCACCGACATAAACAAGACGCCAGCGAGAAATACGTGCCAAAACTGTTTGCTAAAGATAAAGGCGACCATGGCAATGCCCACGCAAATCATGGTTAGCCCGTAAAGGCGATTTGCGTTAAAACCTTTGTCTGCCAAGTGCCCGAGGTACTGACTGATCACCAACCCTGATAGCGTAACGGACACCATATAAATACTTATATAAATAGGCTCAACGTTGATCTCATCAATGAGGAAATAGCTCATCAGTGGCGTAACAAACGACGATGTTAGGCCAGTTAATAGACTTAACAGTAAAAAAGGAAGTTGTGGAGAGAATGCGTGACGCGATGACATGAGGATACGAGCTCCGAGGAACTGTTAAACGTGGTTGACCGAAATTCGTAAAGAAAAGGTCGCAGCCCTTAATAACGAGGGCGCATTATAAGTGCTGCGTATCTCATGTCTATGACAAAGCTTTTATTAGTTATGCCGTTTTAAATACTTAGTTTACTTCATGCGCCCAGGCCAATAGCGCTTTTTAAATTTAAAGAAAGCTCGCAATTTCTCTAAGCGACTTTTTCTGCATGGCGTGTGCAGGAATTGTGGCGTTATCCGCCGGATAACCTGCAATAATCAACATGTAAGCACGCTCGTTATCAGGCCGTTGACAGACTTCGGTTAAAAAATTCATTGGCTTTGGTGTGTGGGTCAAAGTTGCCAAACCTGCGTTGTGGAGTGAAGTAATAAGCATACCCACTGCGATACCCACCGATTCGTGCACATAGTAGTTTTGGCTTTTTTCGCCCGATTCTGTCTCTCCAAACTTTTGACTGAATACGGCAATAAGCCAAGGCGCGGTTTCCAGATAAGGTTTACTTGCGTCAGTGCCTAACGGCTTTAGGTCATCTAGCCACTGTTGCCCAGCACGCCCATTATAAAAACCGCGCTCATGCGCTTCAGCCTGTTCGCGTATTTGTTGTTTTACTTCGGGCGACTGAATGGCGGCGAAATGCCAAGGCTGATGATTCGCTCCACTAGGTGCAGTGCCAGCAGTCAAAATACAGTTTTCAATTACCGCTTTATCAACGTGCTTGTCACTAAAGTGACGAATACTGTGGCGGCGCTGCATGGTTTTTAAAAAATCTTCGCTTCGGGAAAGCATTTGCTCTTCAGGGTACTCAATAAAATCACTGAGCGGAGAATGGTCGTGAGGCTGCATTTATAATCTCGTTTTTCTGCTTTTTTACTACTCTATCGTTAGTGACGGGTTATTAAAAATAAAAACGTGCTAACTAGGGCGTGTATATGGTCTCCCCCGTTATTGCAAGAGTAAACATGCTGTTTTGACTAAAATGGTTTGCGTCCGTATATCCGGCT
>NZ_JAYMEU010000024.1:0-79911 GCF_037029575.1 Alteromonas sp. CH_MED4-4
CACCTCCGCAGCCATTTATTGGTGTGGTCTACAGAGGATTATGTCTTTTTAGAGGGGAAAATCCCTAGAACCCCATTTTGTGAGACGTCGTCTGATATTATAAGGCTTAAAGAACGAGGTGTAGATGATTGGCTCGCTGACGCGTAAGCATTGACCATAGTGCCTGCGGAAAACGTAGCTATAACCATCATACTTGATGCCATTATTGAGAGTAGCGTTTCAACAGAATCGGGCTTTATCTCAGGGATATGTTCGGCAAGTGATGTACCGTCAGCAACTTTAGCTATAAAAACCGCGAAGATAGAAAGCAAACAAAAGCCAAGAGGCTTCACCCAAAGCTTCTCTTTTAGACTGTATAAAAGAAAACGTAGCCTATCTACGGTTATCGGTGCTTCCACAACACACTCCTTGTATTTTCACTTTATTTCATACGCAACAGTAGCGGCGAATGATTAACTATAGTTTTTATTTAGCGGTAATGATGCCTTAGCGATCTATGTTTCTAGTTTTGCCCACACGCCATATCGCGCTTTACTCATCGGTAGCGCTTTTTCTATTTCCGGCGCAACGCTTGGAGCAATAACGTACATTTTCCCAATTCTTTTCCCATTTTTTGCGCCACGTAAATGGTCGTTGGCAAACCGGACATATCTTTGTGGGTAAATCAGACTTCTTCATTTTTGGTTAGCTTTGATAGAAATATTGCAGCATCTTGCTTCATGGTCTCGATGTTTTCTTCCTTCATTCGTCCATAGGTTTTGTAAATCATGGCCATTCGATGATTGTTACTCAGTTTTTCTTTGTGCTTATCAATAAAGTGCCAATACAAATAGTTGAATGGACAGGCTTTCGGCCCCGTTTTTTTCGAAACCTGGTATCCACAGTTCTTGCAATAGTTGCTCATTTTGTTGATATAACTACCGCTCGCGACATAAGGCTTACTCGCTAAGTTGCCGCCATCGCTATACAGAATCATGCCTGCTACGTTAGGAAGCTCAACCCACTCGTAGGCATCGGCGTATACCAACAAATACCATGCTTGAACCTCTTCTGGGTTAAGTTCGGTCAACAAGCTGAAGTTACCAATTACCATCAAACGCTGTATGTGATGGGCGTAAGCGTTTTGTTGCGTTTCTTTAATGCATTGCCGCATGCAATTCATATTCGTTTGTGCGTTCCAGAAGAACGAAGGTAGTGAGCGGCTGTTATTAAAGTAATTATCAGTTTTCAAATTTGGCATAAAGTGCCAATAGAAACCTCTAACATACTCGCGCCAGCCTAGGATCTGACGTATAAATCCCTCGGCAGAATTTAGAGGTACTTGTCCTGCGTGGTAGGCTCGCTCAGCAGCGTGGATAGCCTCGCTAGGTGTTAACAAACCGCAGTTCAGATAAAAGGCTATATGAGAGTGGTAAAGCCAAGGCTTACCTTCCACCATGGCGTCTTGATACTGACCAAAATTAGGTAATCTTTCTTCTATAAAAGTATTTAAGACGCTGAGTGCGCCTTTTCGAGTTACCGCAAAGTGGAAGTTATCTATATCGCCAAAGTGATCGTCGAACTCCTCTTTCACAAGGCCGATAACATCTGCTGTTATGTCGTCAATTTCAAACGTCGAGTGTTTAGGAACCTTATGAGTTTCAGGCATAGATTCACGATTTTGCGCGTCATAATTCCACTTACCCCCGATGGGGTTCTTACCTTCCATTAGTATGTTGTGCTTGCGGCGCATCTCACGGTAAAAAAACTCCATACGAAGTTGTTTTTTGCCGTTTGCCCAATCGGTAAATTCCTGAGGGGTGGATAAAAAACGATTGTCATCGCAAATCGTAACAGGAACCCCAAGGGTATTTTCCCATTGCTCCATGCTTTTAAGCAGGCGGTATTCACCGGGCATGGTCACTCTTACTTCATCAAACGTGTTTTCGTTAAGCGCGTATTTTACCTGGGCGAGTAAACCGCCTTGATTGTTTTCGTCGTTATAATGAACGTAGTTAACGTTAAAATTGTCGTCGCGCAACGCTTTGGCAAAATGACGCATAGCACTAAACAAAAACGCTATCTTCTTTTTATGGTGTTTTACGTACGTGGCTTCCTCACGCACTTCCGCCATTAATATGGTGTCTTTACTTTTTACTGCATTAGCTATTGCCGGTAATGTTTCGGTAAGCTGGTCGCCTAAAACTAAGATAAGTGCCGCCATACCCTACTCTTTTATTTGTTGAAAAGCGTCAAGTGCACGCTGACGCGACGCTTTCAAATCAACAATAGGCTTTGGGTATTCCTTGCCAAGCTCAATGCCTGCCTCTTTCAATATGGCGTTTGGAGCTTCCCAAGGCTTATGAATGTATTTGTCTGATAACTTATTCAACTCGGGGCAGTACTTGCGAACGTATTGCCCTTTGCTATCAAATTTCTCACCTTGCAGAATTGGGTTAAATATCCTGAAGTAAGGTGCTGCATCGGCACCTGAGCCCGCTACCCATTGCCAGCTGGCGCTATTGCTGGCAAGGTCGGCATCTAGCAATGTGTCCCAAAACCATCGCTCGCCTTCGTGCCAACTGAGCAGTAAGTTTTTGACCAAAAACGAGCCCACAATCATACGTACTCTGTTATGCATGTAGCCTGTTTGCCACAGTTCGCGCATACCCGCGTCGACGATAGGAATGCCAGTTCTGCCTGTTTGCCATGCTTTAAGTGCCTTAGCGTCAGTACGCCAGGGAAACTTGTCAAATTTATCGTTAAAGTTTTTATTAGGCAGGGTCGGAAAATGGAACAATAAGTAATAGCTAAACTCCCGCCAACCAAGCTCACTTAAATAAGTTTCAATGCTCTTGTCTTCGCTATTTCCGAATTTGTCTTTAATCGCATACCAAACTTGATTTGGCGACACTTCCCCGAAATGTAGGTGGGGAGATAAGCGAGATGTACCTTTTGCAGATGGTATATCTCTTCCATCTTTATACTTTCGCGCTGAATTTTGAATAAAGTCAGCTAGGTTATCAGCGGCGCCGTCTTCACCTGGATCCCACGTTTTGGCGATGGTCTCATCCCACTTGATAGTGGGTAACAAACGTAAAGATGCTAAATCATCACCTTCATTACTTACATCGGCATAAGTAATACGTGCTGGCGGTGCTTTGGGGTAACGAGGCTCTTCAATCTGTAAACAGCCTTTTTTGTAGTATGGGGTAAAGACTCGGTACGGTGTACCGTCTTTCTTTAGAACCTTCATGGGTTCCCACAATAAACTACCGTTAAAACTGTGAGCTTCGTAATCACTATCGATAAGTGTTTTCTTAATCCCTTTATCCCGATTTATTTGCCACGGTTCGTAGCACCGATTCCAGAAAATACCCTTGGCATCAAATGACGCCATTAACTTGGGAATAAGCTTCTGAGGATCACCCTTAAATATTTGTAGATGCCCGTTCAGGCGTTTATTCAACGACACTAGCGAATGATGAAGCCACCATTTGCTGGCGCCTCCTGGTTCTCTTCCGTTAGGCGTTGTGTCATCGTAGATGTAGATGGGAACTATTTTTCCCATGTCGCAAGCAGCGTTTAATGCCGGATTGTCTTTTACACGAAGGTCTTGTCTAAACCACATGATACTAACAGGAACGGTCACTTTTTTTCCTCAGGCGTTGCGCCAAATTTTTATATTATTCGTATTGCATGTATTACGGTAATAAACGGGTTCAGGATCCGTATAAACAGTAAAAAAGTGCTCTAAATTAGTATGATAAACAATCACACTCAACAACAGTGTTCAAACCTTAATCAACGAGGTTTGTTCTGGTTTCGACATGACCTAAGACTTCATGATCAAGCCGCCATCGCCGCGCTTTGTAAAAAAGTTGCTCAAATTACTTTTGTCTACATCTTAGATGATAAGAATTTCAGCCCAAATGAGTTCGGATTGTCTCCAATGGGACAACACAGGCATACATTCTTGTTGCAGACTTTAGAAGATTTAAAACGCCAGTTGGCTGGCTTAGGTCATGAGCTACTCGTACTAAAAGGCAAGACGGCAGAGTGCCTGGCGAATCTTTTTCAGGCGGGCCAATATACCCATATAGGTGTTAGTCAACATTGCGGTTATGATGAAACTGCTCAATTAAACGCAGTAAAGCGTTTCTCTAATTCATTGACTGTGGTTGAAACCCCAACGTTCGGGTTGTTTGATGTTTCGACATTACCATTCAGCATTGAAGATATGCCTGATGTTTTCAGTCCGTTCCGCAGAAAAATAGAGAAGCATAGTGAACCTTTACCGGTTCACGATGCGCTAGCGTCTTTACCCGACGCATTTACGCCCCCGTTGGATGAGTCATTTCATTTAACCCTTGATATTGATTTACCCGCGCCATCAGAAACATCATTTGTAGGAGGTGAAACAGCGGCGCTATCCCACTTAGGCACTTACCTCTTCGACTGGCAGTCGGCGTCTTCATATAAAGAAACGCGAAATGCGCTTGATTCTTGGCAAGACAGTACTAAGTTCTCGGCCTGGTTAGCTAACGGTTCACTTTCTGCGCGAGAAGTCGTTAGGCAAGTACAGCTTTTTGAAGCAACAGTCGAGAAAAACGATTCCACTTATTGGATTTACTTTGAGCTACTGTGGCGAGAATTCTTTCACTGGTTGCAGTATAAATATGGAGCAAAATGGTTTCACTTCAGTGGGATTCAGGGGAAAACGCCATCTACACAACATTGTCCAGAAACGTTTAGACTTTGGTGTGAAGGTAAAACAGGCTATCCAATTGTAGATGCGTGTATGCGACAGCTTGCTGAAACGGGATACATGTCTAACCGCGGTAGACAACTAGTAGCAAGTTGTTTTGTGCACGAACTTCGTCAAGACTGGCGATATGGCTCAGCGTGGTTTGAGCATCAACTCATTGATTACGAAGTGGGAAGTAATTGGGGAAATTGGCTCTACCTTGCTGGTGTTGGCAGTGACCCTCGCGGACACAGACAATTCAACTTGATAAAGCAAACAGAGATTTACGACCCCAAGGGCCAATTCCGTAAAAAGTGGTTATAGGTTATATGTTCTATGGTGCCAGATAACCCTAAACCGTCCATTACGATTATATGGTTTAAGCGAGATTTTCGCCTGCGTGATCATGAGCCACTTTTTCGAGCTGTAGAAGCGAAAGAAAATATATTGCCGCTTTTTTGCTGGGAACCATCGCTTATTGAAGACCCACATATGGACGTTCGCCATTGGCGATTTGTTCAGCAAAGTATCGACGATATTAACAACCAGCTTCCTGCACCTGCCCGTATTTTGACGTTGCACTGTGAAGTGATAGATGCATTTAAATTTATTGCTCGGTATTACACCATTTCTGCGGTTAGGAGTTACCAGGAAATAGGCCTAAAGGTTACGCATAACCGTGATGTGAAAGTGGCTAACTATCTGAATAATAGAAATATTGCTTTGAAAGAAAGCCAGTTTGGAGCAGTAATTCGAGGTTTGCCCCATCGAGCTCAATGGCAGTCGAATTGGGAGCACCATTTTACAACAAGCACTTACGATTTTGATATAAACAGTGCCAACTGGGTCGCTTGGACGCAGCATGCCGCGATAAAAGATGCTGAAAAGAATTTCGACGACATCGCCGGTGATAGAGCGTCTATTAGCCGCCAATTTGACCCTAACTCAGTCTACGAAACCAACCTTCGTCCCGAGGTCATCGCGCACCTAAGTGAACTTGAAGCTATGCAACCTGGCGGTGAAAAACGTGCATGGCATGTGCTGAAAGACTTTTTTAAACGTCGGGGGAAGTTTTACCATCAGCATATATCGATGCCAGAGAATGCGAGGCGAGCATGCTCTCGATTGAGTCCATATTTGGCTTGGGGCAATATATCAATCAAGCAAGTTTACCAAAGTGTTTTGCAGCAAAAACAAGTGAAGAAGACGTTAACGGCCGACGAAGGAAAACAATGGGGGCGTGCCCTTTCTGCATTAACTTCCAGACTTCACTGGCATTGCCACTTCATCCAAAAATTTGAAAGCGAACACAGTATAGAATGGCGCCCAATGAACCGTGCCTATGAGAACTACCCTTTTATTGACGGCCCTGAAGCTGAGCGTCGTTTTTATCGTTGGAAAACCGGCCTAACTGGCTATCCACTGGTTGACGCCTGTATGCGAGCGTTGAAGTATACCGGTTATCTAAATTTTCGCATGCGCGCTATGATCACTAGTTTTCTGTGCCATCACTTAAATGTTCATTGGCTAAAAGCTGCGCATTACCTACTAGCTACGCAGTTTTTAGATTTCGAGCCAGGTATTCACTATCCACAAATTCAAATGCAAGCCAGCGTAACAGGTATCCACACCGTGAGGTTGTACAATCCTGCTACACAATCAAAAAAATTAGATCCAGAGGGTCTATTCATAAGAAAGTGGGTGCCAGAGCTTAAATCATTGCCTGGCGACGCAATACACGCGCCGTATCTATTGCCTCCTCTAGAGGCTCAAATGCTCGACTTTGACCTAGAGCGAGACTATGTCGCGCCCATTATTAATATTGCTATTCATAGCCAGAGCACGGCTAAGCGACTATGGGACTTTCGAGACAGAGATGATGTGGTTAAAGAAGCGCAGCGCATAGTGAAACGTCACACCATGCAAAATAGCCCCAGTCGAGCATGGCTTAAAACTAAGCTAGACCATTAGGCCTAGCGGTTATTTTTTCGAAGCCACTCGTTTAAAAGTTTAATTTGTCCGCACTTGTATGCCGCGTACATAAGTCTCATGGCGTTCGACATTGCTTCACTATCTGTCCAACCCGTCTTGTCGCGTATTTCGTCATAACACGCTTTTGCTTCTGGGCTTACATAGCCTCTTACTAGCTTTTTACCCGCGTCTTTTTGTCTTTCTCTGAAACGTCGCTGTTTATCTGCATTGGCTTTAGCTCTATCTGCTGCACTTTTCTTAATGATCTTTTTCGTCGTTTGTTCTGTCATAGTTTTCACATAAAGTTACGTTATGGTAGAGCCTAAAAAGTTAGGGTCTGCACATATTTCATACGCCTAGCGTGATATTTATACAGGCCCAAGTAACTAAAGCTATATTAGCACGCGTTTTTCTTCAGAAAAATGACTGTTCAGAGTTGTTTGGCGTACAACTGTTCGCTAAATTAGCACCGTCACTTAAATAACAGCAACGAGTTGGGAATGTCAGAGAAGAAAAACAGTTTTAATAGAGAAGATTTATTGGCGTGTAGCCGTGGTGAAATGTTTGGACCAGGTAATAGTCAACTTCCCGCCCCTAACATGCTTATGATGGACCGTGTAGTTTCAATTACAGAAGATGGCGGCGAACATGGCAAAGGCGAAATCATCGCAGAATTGGATATTACCCCGGATTTATGGTTCTTTGACTGTCACTTTCCGGGCGACCCGGTAATGCCAGGCTGCTTAGGCCTAGACGCGATGTGGCAACTGGTTGGCTTCTTCTTAGGTTGGAGTGGCGGCCCAGGTAAAGGTCGTGCACTGGGCGTAGGTGAAGTTAAATTTACCGGGCAAATACTGCCAACAGCTAAAAAAGTTACGTACAAAATCACTATGAAGCGCGTGATTAAGCGCAAACTGTTCATGGGCATGGCTGATGGTACTGTAGAAGTTGATGGCCGTGAGATTTATGTAGCGAAAGATTTGAAAGTTGGCTTGTTCCAAGATACGTCAAACTTCTAAGCTGTCTTTATTGAGCTTTAAGGTCAAATAATCTCGACCTACAAAAAAGCCCCTTTTCAGGGGCTTTCCTTTTTGCATAATCAGTTCATAAAAGAGAAGTGTTATTTAACACTTAAACCTAAGTGTCTGTCTTCTACTGCCTCGCGCCATCCACCTAACCACTGTGAACGTGCATCGTTTTGCTGAAATGGACAATTTTCCTTTGAACGACCGCTAATGCCAGCTTGATAGCCTTTCGAATGGGCGCGTGTCAGTTTATCTCTTTTTTGTCTTTTCATTGATTAGCCTCTTTTGTTTGTTGAAAGTACAACAAATCATTTTCTCGAGCGCTCTACATCATTTCGGTTGATAGTGCCGGAAAAGTGATTGCGTACAATACTGTGATAGTGCAATTAACTAAATGGTTCAAGAAAAATAAAAAATAAAAGGGCTTGACAAAATTTAAATAAATGAAGTTTCTATGAAATTTATGTTACATTTTTTATGCATAAATATGTCTTTTTTTACGTTTTTTAGGCATAAAAAAAGCCACGCATAGGTGGCTCTTTTAATATTGATTGCATATTGTCCAAATGGTCAGCTATTTCTTTAAACGTCTACGCACAAATACTGCAGCAAATAGACCAAAAAATGCGAGTAAACCTGTTGCAGCTCCTTTTCGCTCATAGGGCTGTTCGTCCTCAGGAATTTCACATTCATCTATGGAACCATTCGATAACGGAGACAGTTTAACCGCCACTACGGAGTCGATTTCTTCTGTTTCACCGTCTGAATTAATTATATCGTTACCCGTTACATACTTGTTCGTAGCTTTAATTCTCGCATTCGCAATGATCTCATTATCATCGTTGATGTCTACTGCTTCAATTAGCTCATATGGGTTATCACAAGAAACTAAATCATTTAAGTTAGTAAACTCTTCAGTATCAATGTTGTACATAAATGCCGCTGTATCGCGAAGCGTATCACTCGTTGCATCCACGTCTGCCTTACCCACTACGATATTATTATTGTTAATGGCATTCGCAGTCACACCAGCACTCACGAAGAAGCCATCAGGGTAATGCTGTTCTTGGGTATCAAGGTTGTATACAAACAAACGAGAGCGTGCGATATCGCTTTGTGAACGAAGCACTGCACCCGTCACCCAATTTTCATCATTAATTGCGATAGCCTGGCTAATGATATTTTCTTCGCGTGGAAGAAGTTCAATGGTTTCACCGTCTCTGAAAACCGTTGCAACTCGTTCACTTTCAGTCCTGCCTGATGTATTTGGGCGCGTTATCGTAATGCGATCTCCAGTAAGGCCTTCACCGACTGCGATACCTTGGTTATTTATGTCATAGGCATACGTGAAATAGTGGCGTGTATCGTCTTCATCAGGTTCAAATAATAACGGGTAGGTATCGGTGCTGATTACATCGCCGTTGACATCGATCTGCCAAATGGTAGCGTTAACCTCAGACAGCAATACGAAGCTCGGTAAGTAATTTGTAGATGAATTAATGAAGTAGCTAGAAATACGTGGAACAGCAAAATCGCCATTATAAATAGTAAACAGGCAGCGACCTTCAGATGTGTCACCACGAGACTCATCGTCTGTACACGTTTCAACAGCATCGGCAACATCATCGCGGAAACTAACAGTACTGAAACCTGCAACCTGTAAGTTTGCGTTTATTGCTCGAGCTGAAGAGAACCCTCCTACAGTGTCATCAACAGCTGGAAGTACTTTAGTCTCTCCAGATGCTTGAACAAAGGCTTGTTGTGCTGACTCTGGATACGTGTAGTTTAATGTATCGCCATCTTCGTTCTCATATGGGTCTAGAACAACCAGTCCCGAAGAATCACCGACAATAAAGTTACCGTTCAAGCTGTCACGACCAGTCGATTCAACAGATCGCGTATAGTCATCAAATTTGTCTGTAACTTCATCAAGACCTGGTACTAATGATATATCTTGAGTGTCGGTTGCATAGGTTCTATACGACGCTAGCTTCTGTCCCGTTGTAAGATTTGGGTTCGATAGAAGATAATTTACTACCGTGGTATAGTCTATGTCTGTAAAAACACCCTGGCGTGCGTCATCTTCGTTTTCTAGACTCTCACCGAACTGGTCAAAAAAAGTCGTGTCTTCTTCAAGCTGCTCTGCGTCGATTGGTGGATTGAACTCCAGTTGAACGACAGACAACATTTTGCCTGAGTTATCAATCGAACGAGCAAAATTGTTTCTAGCGGTATCCTGTAAAGGAAGAGGCGTCACTGAATAGGTCGCGGCGAATGCCGAAACACTTCCTGTTGCCAACAGAACGGCGGCGGCAAGCTGAGTTCGTTTCATTTAAAATCCTATTTACTGCTGATTATCTTCCAGCATACTTTCTAGTTCATCCCAGCGCGCATATTTCTGGGAAAGTAATTCTTCTTTATCTGCCAACTCGGCTAACGCCTTGGCAGTAATGTCACTGTCTTGTTTGAAAAAGTCCGGGTCGTTCACTTTTTCTTGCATAGCCTCAAGCTCTTCCTCAAGTGTCTCTAGTTCTTTCGGCAAGGACTCAAGTTCACGCTGGTCTTTGTATGATAGCTTTTTCGTCTTACGGGGAGAAGACTTAGCACTAGGACTGTCTGAAGCTGAATTAGTTTCATTCTTTACCTTGGCTTTTTCTTCCTTTTCGATTTGCTGACGTTTTTCCTGTTGCTCTTTATACCAGTTTTCTACGTCAGTGAAACCCCCAATAAATTCGCGAAGCATTCCATTACCCTCGAATACCACGCTACTATTTGCTACGTTATCAACAAATTCCCTATCGTGACTGACTAAAAGCACGGTGCCGGTATATTCGTTGAGTAAGGTTTCGAGCATTTCCAAGGTTTCAACGTCTAAGTCATTGGTAGGCTCATCCAGCACCAAAACGTTGCTCGGTTTAAGCATCAGTTTTGCTAGCATAAGGCGGTTTTTTTCTCCACCTGATAGCGACTTAACCGGTGCATTAACGCGTTCAGGCGTAAACAAGTAATCTTGCAAATAGCTGATCACATGGCGTGGGTGACCATTTACCATCAGATCGCGTTTACCGTCACCTACCGCGTCTATCACAGACTTTTCTAAATCCAACCCGTGGCGGTGCTGGTCAAAGTAAGCAACTTCAAGGTTAGTGCCTTGTTTGCAGTTGCCGCTATCGGGCTGGAGTTCGCCGAGTAGAAGCTTGATAAGCGTACTTTTACCGCTACCATTAGGACCAATGAGAGCAAGCTTGTCACCACGCAAAACATTCAGGTTTAACCCTTTAACAATAGGCTTGCCTTCAATGCTATAGCTTAAGTCTTTTACTTCAAACACCATCTTTCCAGAGCGCGCGCCTTGGTGTTGATTGACTACCGCATTGCCCTGAACCGCTCTTCGCGCTTTACGCTCCTCGCGTAGTTTTTTCAGCGCTCTTACTCGGCCTTCGTTGCGGGTACGGCGGGCTTTGATGCCCTGACGAATCCATACCTCTTCTTGCGCTAGTTTTTTATCAAACTCAGCGTTTTGTGAAGCTTCAACCTCTAAATCGTGCTGCTTCTTTTCTAAATAAGTTTCGTAGTTACCCGGATAGCTCGTAACCGAGCCGCGGTCTAGATCAATAATTCGCGTAGCCATGGCACGTATAAATGCACGGTCGTGGCTCACAAACACAATTGCGCCTTGGTAATTACTCAAGCTGGATTCAAGCCAGCGGATCATTTCAATATCAAGGTGGTTAGTTGGTTCGTCTAACAGGAGCAAATCCGGCTGTCGAACAAGCGCACGAGCTAGCGCTGCTTTTCTGCGCCATCCCCCAGAAAGAGTAGATAGCGATATCTCAGGGTCTAGCTTTAGCATGGTTAGCGTCTGTTCAATTTGCTGTTCAAACTGCCACGCGTCTCTGGCTTCTAACTGTTCTTGTAGTCGCTGTAATTTATTTAAATTCGATTCGCTTGGATCTTCACCAACGATACGGGTTTGATGAAAGTAGGCTTTCAGTGTTTCACCTACGTCAGATAAGCCTTCGGCAACATAGTCAAAAAGCGTCACATCGGTAGTTTGGGGCGGGTCCTGCTCTAGGCGCGCAATGACCGTATTATTTTCAATTATACGCTGCCCATCGTCGGCAATAATATCGCCAGCAATAACTTTCATCAGTGTTGATTTACCGCTACCGTTGCGACCTACTAAGCAGACGCGCTCTTTAGGCTGTACAACCAGTTCGACACCGTCTAACAGCGGCGGATTCCCATAAATAACAGTGATGTTTTTTAACTGCAAAATGCTCACTGAAGAAACTCCTCTAAATCGGCGGTATTAAAAGGCCAGCCGATTTCTTTTTCGTTATCTACCCGTTTCAAAACGGGGATCCTTGCACCGTACAAATGATAAAGCTCAGTGCTAGTGCGAATGTTAACCTTCTCTATATTAAGCGATGAAAACATAGACGTTTGCTGAAGCTCAACATCGGCTAAGTCGCACAGGCTACATTGGGGCCCGGTGTAAAAATAAATTTTCATGAAGCTAGTACCCAGCACTGATGGATGTTGCCTTTACGTGCAAAATCTTCTGGAATTGTGTCTTTGGTAATATTGTCTACTGACAAGCCCAGTTCACTGATGGCTGATTCGTCTAGCTTAAAGCCACGCTTGTTGTTAGAGAAGATGATGATCCCCTGCTCTTTTAAGCACGCTTTAGCATCGGTAAGCATTTTTACGTGGTCGCGCTGCACATCCCACGTATTTTGCATACGCTTTGAATTCGAAAATGACGGTGGGTCGATAAAAATTAAGTCGTATTTGCCTTTATGCGTGCCTAACCAAGTGGTGCAGTCAGCTTGAATAAAAGCATGAGGCGCAGTGAGTTTGTTCAGCGCTACGTTCTTCTTTGCCCACTCTAAATAAGTATTAGACATATCCACTGTCGTTACAGACTTTGCGCCACCTTTAGCGGCGAATACCGACACACTACCCGTATATGAAAACAAGTTAAGAACGTCTTTACCTTGGGACAACGCCTGCACTTTTTGGCGGGTATTACGGTGATCTAAGAAAAGGCCTGTGTCCAAGTAGTCAGTAAGGTTAACCAGGAAACGAGCGCCATTTTCAAACACTTCCATCATGTCGCCAGTCTGATTAATTTTCTCGTACTGTTTTGTACCTTTTTGTTGGCTACGCACTTTAAGCGCTATCTGTCTTGGTGAAACACCTGTTACTGCTGGCAAATGAAGCAAGACTTCCTGCAGACGCTTGCGTGCTTTATCTTCAGAAACCGTTTTTGGCGGCGCGTATTCTTGAACGACCAGCCAGTCACCATATCTATCTACGGCAACGTTATAATCTGGCAGGTCAGCATCGTATATGCGGTAACAGTTAGTGTTAGCGTTCTTGATCCAGCCTTTCATGCGTTTGAGGTTTTTCTTCAAACGATTAGCAAACTCGTGGTTGCTAGCGTCCTCGCTAAACTGTACCGTGTTTTCTTCATCCAACACATAATTCGCTAAACGACATTCCAGCTTACCGTTATTCATGGCATAGTCTTTGGTGGCGCGAAGCTTTAAAACCCGAAGCAAATCACGATTGCTGCTAAGAAGCGACACATGCCATCCCTTCCAGGCTTCTTTAAAACGCTTACCCCAATCACTAAATAGCGGTATTAACGATGTTAGCTCGCCCAAACGTTCTCCGTAAGGAGGGTTTGAAACGACGTAGCCTGGTGTGGCAACGGGCGGAGAAGATTTTGTTGCGTCTTGCTGTGAGAACGAAATATCGTTAAATACGCCAGCAAAATCAGCGTTTGCTTTTGCAATTGCTACCATTTTACGGCTGAAATCACCCGCGTAAATACCACTGCAGCTAGGCTTTTGCGCGGAAATAGCTTGTTCTACCAAATCATCCCAAAGCTTCTCTTCGTGGCCGAGCCACTTAGTAAAGCCCCAATACTTACGCTTTATACCTGGCGCAATATTGCGAGCGATGTAGGCTGCCTCAATCGCGATGGTGCCCGAGCCACACATCAAATCGACCAATGGCGCATCGGTATTCTCTGTCCATCCACTACGCATTAGCATTGCGCTTGCGATATGCTCTTTAAGCGGCGCGTCACCGGTTTCTTGTCGGTATGCGCGTTGGTGCAGACTTGCCCCCGCTAAATCTATGCCTAAAATTACATTATCGCGATGTAGTCTTGCATACACAGAAATATCAGGGCTCTTTCGTTCTACTGATGGGCGCGGTAAGCCTTGCTCTACAAATGAATCTACTATGGCGTCCTTAACACGAACCGCACCAAATTGAGTGTTTTTTATGGCAAAGTTTGTGCCGATAAACTGTACAGATAAGGTATGACGTGAATCCATCTGCATTTGCCAGTCAATACCCATAGCCGTATTATACAGTGCATCTGCATCGCCTGCTTTGCCTGATGCCAACACCCAAACTACGCGGTTAGCTAAGCGTGACCATAAGCAAAGTTTATACGCATCCTCTTTTGAGCCTTCAAACTGAATAGTGCCAGGCCCTTGCTTAACTTGCGCATCAGGGCAAAGGCGTAGCACTTCTTGTTTTAATAGTTCGTCAAGACCGCGACTGGTCGTAACCAGAATAGTATTCATTCATGTACCTGTTTTTGATGTACGTGCTTAAGAAAAAGCACGTACACGAGAGATTGGTTTGGGTATATTATAACGCGTTTACGATGCGTTTAACGAGCGATGGGCCTTGATAAATAAAAGCCGAGTAGACCTGCACCAGTGATGCGCCAGCGTCCAAGCGTGCTTGTGCCGCTTCGGGTGAGTCAATACCACCAACGCCAATAATAGGAATAGCGCGGTCAAGTGCTTTGTTTAGCTTGCGTGTTACTTCTAAGCTCATATCTGTCATAACTGAGCCACTTAAACCGCCCATTTCCTCAGCGTGCTGTAATCCGGCAACGGCATCACGTGAAAGTGTCGTATTAGTAGCAATTACACCATCCATTTTGCTATTAATTAGCGAAGCAGCAATACTGTCAATTTCCACATCGCTCAAATCTGGCGCTATTTTAATGAACAGCGGCACATATTTACCGTGGGTTTGCGTTAGCGTTTCCTGTGCTGCTTTTAGGCCAACTAACAGCTTATCGAGCGCTTCACCGTATTGGAGGTTTCTTAGGCCAGGTGTGTTCGGTGACGAAATGTTAATAGTGACGTAGCTTGCGTAAGGATAAACTTTGTTTAAACAAATCAGGTAATCGTCGAGCGCATTCGCTTCTTCGGTATCTTTATTTTTACCAATATTAATACCAATAGGCCCTTTAAACTGAGCCTTTTTCACTTGTTCGACAAGATGATCAACACCTTTATTATTAAATCCCATGCGATTAATAATGGCGTGCTTTTCCGGAATTCTGAATAAACGAGGTTTTGGGTTTCCTGGCTGCGGACGAGGCGTTACCGTGCCTATCTCAACAAAACCAAATCCCATGCTCGCAAATGCATCAATACAATCGCCGTTCTTATCAAGACCGGCGGCAAGTCCTACCGGATTATCGAAGGTCATGCCGGCAACGGTAACGGGCTTTTTTATCGTCGGTGTGCTGTACATCCATTTCAGCGGTGTATGTTGGGTCTTGTTTAACCAGTTAATGGTGAAATCGTGACTTTTTTCAGGTTCACACTGAAGCAAGAATTTTTGCACTAGAGATTGCATGGTTATTATTACCGCTCGCTAATTAAGGGCCTGTTGATCATCAACGTATATTGCGCTTGTATGAGGTTTGCTTTTACAAACGATGCTTCAAAAATGTACAGCAATGTTCAGTCGGCCAATAAAAAGCCCTGATAAACAGGGCTTAAATCATTAAGGTGCGTGTATTCTAATGGTTAGACTTCACGCTTAAAAGCATCAATTCACGTAAAGCGACAGAAAATTTCGCAAATTCGTGCGTTGTACTGGTCTTAAACTCAGACATCATGTGATACCAGCGCTTAAGTAGGACTTGATTGCTTTCAATCCACTCATCAAGAATTTGATCTGCACTACTTACGTCTTCGCGAGAAGCTAGCAGGTTAGCTGCAATGGAACGCTGCTGCCAATCTAACTCTTCACGATACGAGGCGCGAGCTAACGCTTGCCAGTGGTTGCTTACCGCCTGGTTGTTTATCTGATCTAAGAACCAGTGAAGTTCTAAACGAGAACCTAGCTGATAGTAAAGCTTAGCGACTACATCGGTATCATGCTTATCTGCTTCAACGATTTGCGCAAGGTCAAAGCTAGAGAACATGTTAGAGAAGCTTGCAACCTGATAAGCGATGTCTTCTGGTACACCCTTATCAATGTATTTCTGCGTAGCGTTTTCAAGCTGAGTAAATTCGCTTTTAACCAAGTAGTTTTGCAGGTTCTTCGATAATATATCGAAGGTACCACGGTAGCTCGCGATGGCTTCTTCAATGGATTGCGTCTTATTACCGTGGCGAATATACCAGCGCGAAGCGCGACGCATAATTCTACGTGCTTCATCTAACATTTTAAGCTGTAGCTGAGCTGGAATAACGTTATCCAGTTGTTCGATGCGCTCCCACAGCGTCTTCATGTTAAAGATACCGTGAACAATTGCGTATGCGTCAGCAATTTCGCTCACACTTGCGCCAGTTTCTTCCTGCATTCTAAACACGAAGTTAAGGCCCATGTCGTTAACCATGTTGTTGGTTAACTTAGTCGCAATAATTTCGCTTCTAAGCGGATGCTGTTGCATGTGTGTTGCGAATTTTTCGCGGAGCACTTTAGGGAAGGCTTCTACTAACAACTTACCGTGGTAAGGATTGTCAGTAATTTCCGGAATATTAAGCGCATCTTTAAGTACCATTTTGCCGTACGCAATCAATACGCTTAACTCTGGGCGAGTTAAACCTTGATCCGTGGCTACGCGATCAGAAATCTCATCGTCACTTGGAATAAATTCCAACTCACGGTTTAGCTGACCTTCACGCTCAAGACCGTGGATAAAGCGAAGCTGTTCTTTAAGTTGCTTAACGCCAGCTAACTCAGTAATAGAGATAGACTGAGTTTGACGGTAGCAGTCTTTCAGTACAATTCGACTTACATCGTCGGTCATATCGTAAAGCAACTTATTACGCTGTTTAAGCGTAAGTTCACCGTCGTTAACTAGGCTGTTAAGCAAGATTTTGATGTTTACTTCGTTATCCGAGCAATCAACCCCACCTACGTTATCGATGAAGTCAGTGTTAACTCGGCCACCGTTAGACGCATACTCAATACGACCTAACTGCGTTAGACCTAAATTACCGCCCTCGCCCACAATTTTAGCTTGTACATCACGACCATTGACGCGTAAGTCGTCATTAGCACGGTCACCTACGTCTGAGTGAGACTCTTTCTTGCTCTTAATGTACGTACCGATTCCACCGTTCCACAGTAGGTCGACTGGCATTTTCAATATATTGTGAATTAGCTCATTAGGCGTCATCGTTAGCTGACGCGTACCTAACCACTTTTTCATTTCAGGTGTAAGCTTGATAGATTTAGACGCGCGGCTAAATACGCCACCACCTTTTGAAATCAGCTTACTGTCATAGTCTTCCCAGCTTAGGCTTGGGTTCTCAAACAGGCGTTGACGCTCTTTATAACTTGCTGCTGCATCAGGGCTTGGATCGAAGAAAATATGTAAATGGTTAAACGCAGCGATTAGTCGCGTATGCTCTGATAGCAACATACCGTTACCGAATACGTCACCTGCCATGTCGCCCACACCAACAGCGGTAAAGTCAGTGGTCTGACAGTCAATACCAATTTCTCTGAAATGACGTTTAACCGACTCCCATCCGCCGCGTGCAGTAATACCCATTTTCTTATGGTCATATCCAATACTACCGCCAGATGCAAATGCATCGCCCAGCCAAAACCCAAACTCTTCCGCAATACCGTTTGCGATATCAGAGAACGTGGCGGTGCCTTTATCTGCAGCAACAACCAAATAAGGGTCGTCATCATCAAGGCGAACAACATCCTTAGGAGGAACAATTTCACCATTTACAATGTTGTCAGTAATATCTAACAAGCTGGTGATGAAAGTGCGATAGCATGCTTGGCCTTCAGCCTGAATAGCTGCGCGACCTTCGCCTACAGGTAGGTTCTTACAAACGAAACCACCTTTTGCACCAACCGGAACGATCACCGTGTTTTTAACTTGTTGCGCTTTTACTAGGCCGAGTACTTCTGTTCTGAAGTCTTCTTGTCTATCAGACCAACGAAGACCGCCGCGGGCAACTTTGCCGCCACGCAAGTGCACACCTTCAACGCGAGGACTGTAAACAAAAATTTCAAATTTAGGCAGTGGTAATGGCATGTCAGGAATGAGTTCCGGCATCATCTTAAATGATACATATGATTTCTCATTGCCGGCATCGTCTGCCTGATAGAAGTTTGTACGTAACGTTGCAGACATCATATCCAGATAACGACGAATAATTCGGTCGTCATCCAAGTTACTAACGTTGTCTAACTGTTCCTTAATAGTCTCAAGAATACCTTCCTCTTTTTTCTCATTGCGCTTTTTCTTAGGATTAAAACGCTGGTCGAAAAAGTCTACGAGTAAACGAGCAATGTCTGGATAGTTAGCTAGTGTGTTTGCGATGTAGTCACGGCTGAAAGAACTGCCGGTCTGGCGCATGTATTTAGCATAAGCACGGAGTACCGTAACTTTACGGCCAGTCATATTCGCGCCAAGGATAAGACGGTTAAACGCGTCGTCTTCTAGTGTCTTATACCATACTTTGGCGAAGGCATCTTGAAAGAGAATCTGGGCGTTTTCCATGTCAAAGTGCTGACCACTTTTATGTAACATGGTGAAGTCCATGACCCAGTTACGTTCACCTTCTGAACACGTGACTTTATAAGGGCTTTCATCAATTACGCGTAACCCAAAATTCTCAAGCATCGGCAACACGTCAGACAAATGGATGGGCTCGGCACGGTGGAAAAGCTTAAGCTTAACTACTTGGCTGTCAGCGTCTTCTTCTTGTGGACGATAGAACAACATATCCAGTGTGTGGTTGTCGTCTAACATCTCTAATTTGCCAATATCTACAAGCGCTGCTGACGGTAGGTTATGCTCCATATAGCTGCGAGAGAAAGCATTGTTGTATTTGCGTTCCAACGCTTTACCCGAGGCCTCACCGTGTGCCGCTGAAATAGCTGACGCGAGTCTGTCATTCCAGGTTTTGGTCAACTCAATAATGTTTTGCTCTATTTCCTTCACATCGAATTCCGCGTTGTTGTCGTTGACTCTAGCAATGTAATGCGTACGAGCATATACAGACTCTGAGAAGAACGTAGTAAATTCCACTTCTTCTGTTGCGCCCAATGACGCTTTAAGTAGCGCTTGGGTTTCTTTGCGTAACTGGGTGTTATAGCGCTCTCTTGGCACAAACACCATGCACGAGAAAAAGCGGCCAAAAATGTCTTTTCGAATGAATAAACGTGAAATTCCACGCTCTTGCATTTGAAAAATACCCATCACAATTTGCGCTAGTTCTTCTGCTGGCGTTTGTAGCAACTCATCTCGTGGGTAGGTTTCTATAATATTTGCAAACGCTTTGTATGCGTGAGTTCCAGGCTCGAAACCAGATAGCTCACAAATACGTTTGATTTTTTCACGTAAAATCGGAAGCTGAGTTACGCTGTTGTTATAGAAAGAGGCAGAATACAAACCTAAAAAGCGGTGCTCACCAACAACCTGACCTTCTTTGTTAAATACCTTCACGCCTACATAGTCCATATATGCAGGACGGTGTACTCGCGCGCGTGAATTTGTTTTGGTCAGAATCAATGGGTTTTTGCTAAGCGCTTCGGCACGGGCCGACGCAGGTAAGCGAGACAACAAACGCTCACGGTCGTTTACTGAGTTTTTAAGCAAACCCAAACTGGTGTCGTTTTGAGGGATCCATCTATGGTCCCCTTCAATGGCTTTAACGTCATAATAACGGTAACCCATCATTGTGAAGTTGTGATCGCCTAACCATTCTAAGTAAGCCTTAGTTTGCTTTTTGGCTTCTGTAGATACAGGCCAGTTAAATTTAGCATTGTTTTTAATTACGTCTTGCAAGGTATTTGTCATGCCTTGCCAGTCTTGAACTGCCAAAGAAACTTCATCAACGACAGAGTGTAGTTCTTGTGTTAGAGCATCGATGTCTTTTTTCGATGTTTGTCTATCGATTTCGATAAAGATGACCGTTTCTTTTTTCGCACCTTCAAGCGATTGACCTGGCTCAGCAAACGCTTCAACTTTGTTCGCTTTGTCGCGCTTAATGCCAATTGGGCTGTGAAGGAATAAATGTGCGGTGATGTTCAAACGATTTAGCAACATGCGCACCGAGTCAACCAAGAATGGCATATCCGACACAATAATCTCAACAATTGTGTGGCTTGAGTGCCAGCCGTGTTTGGCAATTTCCGGGTTAAATACGCGTATGTATGGCGACGTATGTTCAAACTTCGCCAAGCCATTCCATAAACTAAGTGTTGCACCATAAAGGTCGCTGTCGTTGCGATTTTCTAGGTCATCGCTTGAAATATTTTTATACAACAGACGTCCGAATTGCTGCACAAGAGACTTCTGCTTGGTATCTACTTTTTTGTCGATAAGTGCAAATACATTGTCTAGCAGTACTGAGTGTCGCTGTGAGGTGACTGTCATTTGTTAACCTTTTTTGAATGTCGTAATACCAATCCAGCTTGGTATAAGTGCCGAGTACCTAACTATTTTCTCTAATAAATGACGCTAATGAAAGCCCATTTTTAACCTTATATTAACAGCATAGATAAGTATGCAGAAAACACCCAAAAAAAAGGGCCTAAAGGCCCTTTTTAATGCTTAGCTATGCAAAAATATTTTATGCATCAGGGTCATTCTTGTTCCACCATAGGAATCTTGCTAGTGCAGGCAGTACAATTATTGCTCCAAGCATGTTCACGACGAACATAAATGTAAGCAAAATGCCCATATCCATTTGGAACTTAAGCGAAGAGAACACCCATGTGCTCACGCCTATTGCCAGCGTAATACCGGTAAATAGCACAGCACTTCCACGTTCTTTTAAGGCAGCGAAATACGCTTCTTGAACGGTAGCGCCTTTCTTCAGCATTAAGCTCTTGGTAGAGAGTATATAAATACCATAGTCCACACCTATACCCACGCCAAGTGCGATAACTGGTAATGTAGAAACGGTGAGGCCAATTTGAAGGTATGTCATTAGGGCTTGCGCCAGTACAGACACCACATACAGCGGAATAACAACAACTAACGTAGCACGCAGCGAGCGGAAGCTAACTAGACACAACGCAATAACGGCGCCAAATACATAAAGCATCATAGGGTCTTGCGCTGCACTAACTGCTTCATTAGTTGCGGCCATCACGCCAACAGGCCCAGAAGCAAGACTGAACTTCATATCATCGGTTTGATATTCATCGCGATACGCTTTTACCGCTTCAACGACACGAGAGATCGTTTCTGCTTTGTGGTCTTCCATAAACAGAATAATTGGCATGACCGAGCAGTCGCCGTTAAGTAAACCTGACGACGTTGGAACGCGAGAAATTGCCTGCACCAATGTTTGCTGGTTACGAGGGAGTACCTGCCACTTAACGTTGCCTTCGTTGTAACCTGCGTTAACAATTTTTGCTACAGATGCCAACGAAACCGCCGATTGAACGCCTTGAACATTTTCCATTTTCCACTGGAAATCGTCCATGGCCTTCATCACGCTGTGTGACGTACAAGCTTCTGGTGTGGTTTCAACCAAAATAGAAATGTAATCTACCGTTACTTCGTACTTATCGGTAATCAGAAAAGTGTCCTGATTGTAGCGTGACGTTTCATGAAGCGCAGGTGCACCCGCATGTAAGTCCCCTATCTTCATATTCTGAGCTTGGAAATGACCAAACACGAATAGGATAGCAGTAACGATAAGAATTATTGCCGCAGGCTTTTTACGTGAACAAGCTGCAATGACTTCCCAGAATTTCGAATTAGCGTTTTCTTTACCCGCGAATTTTTCGACATATTTCTGGTCAAGTTTTAAGAAGCTCATCAGCACAGGCAGCAGCAACAAGTTGGTAAGAATGATTACCGCTACACCCATACTTGCCGTAATCGCCAACTCGCGAATAATGCCGATATCGATTACCAATAACGTCATAAAGCCAACCGTATCAGATAACAATGCAATTCCGCCTGGAACCAGCAAGTTTCTGAATGCCGCCATAGATGCCCGTTTAGCACCAATACCGGTTACTGCTTGTTTTTCTACCGCGTTAATCATTTGTACGCCGTGGCTCACACCAATGGCAAATACCAAAAATGGCACCAGTATTGACATAGGGTCCATACCAAAGCCAATTGAAGTAAGCAGTCCTAGCTGCCAGATAACGGCAATGATTGAGCATACTAACGGCAATAACGTAAGCATGATGCTGCGCGAGAAGAAATACACCATTACGGCAGTAATCGCGATAGCAATGGCGAAAAAGATCAACACGTCTTTTGCACCGTCGGCCACATCGCCAATCATTTTCGCAAAGCCAATTATATGAATAGACGTATTTTCGTTTTCATATTGACCGCGAAGCTGCTCTTCAAGTTCTGCTGCTAATGCCAATGTATTGAGAGGTTCGCCCGTTTGCGGGTCTATATCGAGCAATTGCGCTGTTACCATTGCGCAGCTGTAATCACTGGATACCTGTCTTCCGACGATGTTTGCCTTTTCTACGTTGGCAGCAACCAACTCTAATGCTTCTGGGCTTGCAGAATTAAAGTCGGCAGGAATGACCGGCCCGCCTGCAAAGCCGCCTTCTACAATTTCAGTAAAGCGGGTTGAAGGAGAGAAAAGCGAAATAACTAACGAACGGTTCACCCCATTAATAAAGAAGAGTTGGTCGTGAACATTCTTTAAGGTATCGAAGAAGTTTTGATTGTAGATGTTATCGTTTTTATCACACACAGAAACTAATATATTGTTAGCGCCACCAAAATCTTGGCGATGCTCAATGTACGTTTTCATGTATTCATGATTTAGCGGTATGTTCTTTTCAAAACCTGCGTCTAAGCGCATTTGTGAAGCTTGGTAACCAAGGAAAACTGTGGCTATAGCAAACAAGGCTACGACAATTTTACGGTTTCCGAATACTAATTTTTCAAGAAAATGGGTCATTGTTTTTATACTGCCCTATTTTAAATTCAACGTTTTAATGCCATTCGCAGTAACGGCAATATTCTTACCTTTAAACTGTGTTGCATTAAGAAGCGCGGCTTTGTCTTTAATTTGTGAAACGACAATGCCTTCATCAGCTTCGCAATCTGAAAGGTTTGCATAGGGGTCTCGCATACTGGTGGGTAAAGGTCGCTGTGCGCTTACCATCATCCCGTTGTTACCCAAAGCATAAACCTTCGATTCAGAGCCAATTAGAATTGAATTTAGTGTGCTGGTTGAGCAAGTTTGTACGTATTCCCACTCACCTTCGTTTCTGTTAACAAATATATTTCCGCGAAGGCCAACCGCTAGAACGGTATTTTCATCAAGCGGCTTAATATCGAAAAACGATCCTGTATAGTCGACGTAATACCGTTCCCACGATTCTCCCATATTGGTACTTTTGGCTAGCAACCCGGCTTCGCCAGCTAGGTAAAGCGTATCACCATCAAGGGTAATTCTGTTTAAGTGGGGTAAAATAGATTCAAGTTCTTGCTGATAGAAGTCTTCATCTTCTTTTCGAATATCTTCAAGGTATTCTTGATCCATTGGGTCAAGCAGACTGGCATGACGTTCTGCCGTCCACGTTTTTCCACCGTCTAAGGTTCGATAGAACAAGCCATAGGCACCTGTAGCAATCCCCTGCTTTTCATTGAAGAATAATACGTCTAGAAATGGGCGCTGAAGGTCAGGTTGGAAATTTTGTATCTCCCACGTTTCGCCTTTATCTGAAGAATGAAGAATGACAGCGTCGTGGCCCACTGCCCAAATATTATCGCCTACAACAGTTGTCGCTGTAAGCGTTGATTGTGTTGGTACGGCTTTTTGAGTAAATGCCTCACCATCCTCTGAAACTAACACGTGACCGCGTTCACCGACAATAACGACAAATGTATCAGCGTCTATGTCCAAAAGAACCGATTGCTCAACCAATGGTGCCATGAATGCTTCTTCGGCGATTGCAGTTGTAGAGTAATTAACTGCGAAAGTGGCGGCAATGCACGCTGCAATGGTTTTTTTCATAATTAACCATTCCCCCTATTTATAATTGTCTGCATACAAAAACGGCTGGCAATTGCCAACCGTTTGTTGTTTAAGGCGATTAGCGCATACCTTCTCGTCGTAACGCCTGAGGTGTGAATTCCACATCTCGTGGGCGTACGGTGAAGTCGTACATCTCTTCTTCGTTATCGAGGCCAATGGCCAGGTAACGACGAGAGTTCAAGTCATGGTACACATCCAGCGTAGACCACTGGGTAGGTACTTCATAATAGTTCACACCATACGCTACACCAACACGATAAAGTTCGCCACGATTATCATACATATCAGCAACTTGAATTTGCCAGCTATCTTCATCAATGAAGAATACACGCTTTTGATAAATATGACGGAAACCGTCTTTCAATGTGGCTTCTACTTCCCAAACGCGGTGTTTTTCCCAACGTGTTAGGTCTGGATTAACGTGATTTGGCTTTAAGATGTCATCGTACTTCGCATTATCTGAATGAAGTGCATAGTTGTTGTATGCAACGAACATTTCTTTCTTACCCACTAACTTCCAGTTGTAACGGTTTGGTGAGCCGTTAAACATATCAAAGTCATCGGTAGTACGAAGGCCATCAGCTGCAGTTCCAGGTGTATCATAAGCAATGTTTGGTGCTAGACGTACACGGCGCTGACCCGTGTTGTAGGTCCATGCTTTACGCGGCTCTTTTACTTGGTCAACTGTTTCATGTACAAGCAGCGCTGTACCCGCCAAACGAGCTGGCTTTGTTACTTTTTGTTTAAACATGAAAAGAACGTTTTCGTCAGTAAGCTTTTCTGGTGTAGCACCTTCCTCTGCGTACTTAATTAATAACTGCTCGTCAAAACCAATTACGTTGTAATCACCGCCAGTTGTTACTGCAGCTTGACCACCATTACGCTGAACCGCTTCACCGCGATAGCGAAGTATATGGTTCCAAATTGCTTCAAGACCATTTTGTGGGATTGGGAACGGAATACCAAGAACAGCCCCTTTAATTCCGTTACCGCCGTCTAATAGCTCAGCGCTAGTTGCATTTACCTTAGTTGCATCGTAGATAGCCTGGGGATTAGACGCAGAACGACGCGTTGGGTAAACCGGCATACGGAAGGTTTCAGGGTAAGCTTCGAAAAGCTTTTTCTGACCTTCAGATAGAAAGTCCGCATATTCTTTATAGTTTTGTGCCGTGATTTCAAATAGCACTTTATCTTCAGGGTACGGGTCTGGATGGTGATCACCCACTGTGTAGCCCGCTGGTGCTGAAGTTATACCGCCAGTCCACGCTGGGATACTGCCGTCTGCATTACCTGCTTTCATAGCGCCCAGTGGCGTCAATTCGTTACCTAGTTTATTGGCATCTGCGTCAGACACCTTTGCCATCGCGCTTGCACCTGACAGAGCAAGTGACAAAGCCGCAGCGATAATTCCTACTTTTCTAATCATAAATACCACTCTTAGATTGCATATTTGATGTTAAATGAAACGAAGTCTCTGTCTGATAGCGCATTAGTAGTACCAATACCGCCCCAGAAAGCGCTGTACGACGCTGTTGCTGACCACTTGCTTAGGTAGTCGAACGTCAATGAAATTGCAGCAGACTTAACATCTTCTGTGAAAAGGAATAGAGGGTCTGGTGTTGTACCCTCTACATCGTGAGAGAATGTTGCACGAGCACGTAAGTTAATTCCGGCCATGACGTCGTTGTAATCAGCGACAGCAAGTAAGCGGTAACCCCACGCATCGTCTGTAGCAAACGGGTTAGTCTCTGGTCCGTCTGATAGCGCTTGGTGTAAACCTTCACGACTATTGCCATTGATAGGCTCTAGTGACGGCGTACGTGCTGTACCAGGCGCATTTAAGCGAATTACGTTCGGATCTGGCATATCTACAACGTTCACATAACCTACTTCGCCTAATAGTACGAAGTTGTCAGAGCCAAATTTAGGGCCAAACACGTGTGAGGCAGTAAACTGCATTTGCCATGTATCAGAGAATAGATAACCTTCCGCTGTTTCGCCTGGGCCTACTGCTCTTCCGATATTGTTTAGCTGTGAAATACCTTCTAAATCTGGACGTAGCCCAGCATTCGCTAGCTGCTCTGGCATACCCATGTAAAGCAATTCAACATCATCGATTTGAAGCGGCTCATCTACACGGTAAGCAAATTCACCCGCAAGAGCCGTAGTACCGATGTTAGTGTTAAAGCTCATACCATAAAGTTTGATATCTTCTGGGTAGAAGAACTCTGACTGTGTAAATGCACCCAGTTCAGTGATGTTGTCGCGAGTAACGGTATTAGACGCTAGGAACGCGAGATCCGCGCCAATTCCTTCAGCAGTAAAATCGGATGTCTTACCTGAAATAAGCGGGCGTTGGCTGTGGTAATTGATGTGATAGAAACTAAACTCTGTTTCATTCAAATTTTCAGCAAACCACGTCAAGCGTAAACCGTATTGACCCTGATCGTCCGCGTCATTGTGCGCTTCGTCAGAAAAACCGCGGATAGCCACTTTGGTTGGATAAGCAAGGTAGGCTTGCGAAATGTCAGCTGGATTAGCGCCAGAGCGAAGCAAATCGCCATATCCGTTTAACGCAGTGAGAAGGTGATCTAAGTCGATGTCTGGGTTACCACTGAAACCAAGCTGGATATTTTGGCGTTGACCGCCCTCACCTGCAAAGTCGTTGCCCGCGAAGTAGCTGCCAGAAACTGGAAGCCAGCTGCGTTCCCACTCGTATTGATAGTAACCAGAAATACTAACAGTATCTGTTAAACCTAATGACGCGTATACCATACCTACAGGAAGGAATACTTCTTTCAGTTCTGCGCCTGGTGCGCGTGCACGGGTAACGTCTACAGGGTTAGTAGTGTTAATACCATGCTGAATGAAAGTACTTTCACCCCAGCTGATTACCTGACGACCTACGCGAAGTGTAAGCGGCTTGTCACCAATCCACCAATCGCCGTAGAAAAATGCATCGTATAAACGTACATCGGTACAAAGTAGGTCTTCTGCTTCAGGATCTTGGCACAGGTCGTATTGGTTGCCCGTAATCGGGTTAGAATATGGGCGATCGCCGTCCATTTGCTCGAAGTCGTAGAACCAGAAGCCACGGGCGAAGAAACCATAGTCACCAAAATTAACGTCTAATTCATGGCTTCCTGAAATTTGCGTTGCAAATGCGTCACCTGGATCGTGCGCAAGGTTACCCAAATCACCGTTAGTTGAGTAACCGCCATCTGCCAGCGCCCACACGTCGGCACTTGGGTATATAGGGTTGAAAGCTGCGTGATAACCGCTCCAGTCGAATTGAGGCTGGTTACTGTTACCAATAAGGCTGTAATCTCTTGCCTCTGTTCGAATACTTGTAGCTAATGTAAATGTTGAATCTAAAGAAATACTTACATCACCTACTTGCCAATTTGCAGCGTGTGCTGGTACTGCAGCAGCACCTAGCAGTGAGAGAACTCCCGCTGCTACCGGTGATATCTTAAAAGCGCTAGGCCCGTTTTTCATATTTTTATACTCCCAAGTCGATGTGACTTAATACGTGACATCATGACCAACCATAACGATTAACAAAATCATTACATCATTTTGCCATAACCGCAAGAACTAATCCTACCAGTTAACAAAATTTACAACATTAGTCGTATCAAATAGTTATTGCTTTATTGTCAGTATAAAAGGCATTTATAAACTTGCAGGAAAATTGTACAAATCTGTTGTAAAGGAATGTTGAGGCAAATTACGTATTAGCGAAGGGATTCGAAGCGTTAACTGACTAAAGCATTTTTAAAGAGAATTTCAGAACCAAAACTATGTGGAGGGTGAGCTTGGAATAGAAAGGCCCTAGGCGAGCCTTTCGAAAGATTTAATTTTTTTGTTCGCATCGACAATCATCCTAAAACGACCTTTGATGCCATCCGATGTCACAAACTGGCGCAACCGATTAGTAGGAACCTGAACGCTAATCCCTGACTCACTAACCATTACCACGTCCGGCATTGACGGAACATAGAGCACCTCACATTGCTGATAAGGTGCGTTTATAGAAAAATAAAAGACGGAGTCAGACGGTCTAATGCTTGTCATAAGCAAGGCTTTTACTTACTTTTTCAAACACGTCTTTACTTAGGCCTTTGTGATTAAGCAAGCGCCCAAGTTGCTGCTTCATGTGAACCTGGTGTTCGCTTGCAAAGCCTTGCCATTGGGTTAAAGGTGTCACAATACGCGCCGCTACCTGTGGATTTACTGCGTCTAGCTTAAGTAAATAGTCGGTAACGAATTTGTATCCGCTGCCATCGAGCGCGTGGAACCTTTCACTATTATAGAATGCAAAACTACCTATGACAGAACGAACGCGGTTAGGGTTACTCATCGCGAACTGTGGGTGTTCGCACAACATAGTGATTGTTGCGAAAATATCGTCGCGATTTTGTGTCGCATGAAGCGCGAACCATTTGTCCAACACAAGAGGATCATGATTCCATGTTTCTTCGAATCTTTCCATTAACCTATCAAAGGTGGATGCACTACAGTGCTGGGCACTTCGCAACGCACCTAGTGTGTCAGTCATGTTATCGGCGGTGTCGAACTGAGACACAACGAGGTTTTCATGCTGTGACAATCTCGCCAAGTGAGCGAGCACCACATTTTTACAACGTCGTTGATTGACAGCTTCTTGGTTATATTGATAAGCCGTTTTCTCGATGTTGTTGAAAACTTGTAATAATTCTTGCTCTAGTGCACGAGCAAACTGGTCGCAAAATGCCTTTCTCGCTTTCGAAAGTGCAGAAACGTTAATATTGCTGCGGCTTTGACATAAGGTTTCAAATGAAGGGATAACTAAACACTCACCTAGTAACTCAAGATTGTTTTGCTCTTGTGCTATCGCGTGCTTGATACCGTCCCAGATGTCATTACTAATGGCAGAACCAGGTGACTCTTCTAGTTGTTTAACGCAGCGGTCATACAAAGTTTGCATTGCGTCCCATCGATTAAACGGGTCTTGAGCATATTTAAAGATAGTAAGTAGCGAACCTATTCCCAGCGGATTTTCTACCTTTGCTGGAGCAGAAAAATTACCCAATACTACGGGCGTCAATTGGTCAGTCTCTGCGTTGACAGTGAAGCGCATGGAGGCGTCTTTGAGAATAACCATTCCGTTTTGAATGACCGACTCATTATCTGTATAGGTATGACCCTTCTCGTCGATAATTTCGATGTTTACTGGTATGTACAGCGGAAGCTTTTCACTTTGATCAGAGGTGGCCGGCGTGTGCTGTGACAGTGTGAAAGTATGCTTCACTGCGCCATTTTCAGCATCTTCAGTACTATGCTCAACTGAAATTACCGGCGTACCCGATTGACTGTACCAGCGCGCAAATTGGGTTAAATCTAAATCAGTGGCTGACTGCATGGCTGAAATGAAATCGTCACACGTTACTGCCTGACCATCGTGCCGTCTAAAGTATTCATCCATTCCGCGTCTGAAGCCATCAGCCCCTAACAATGTGTGGAACATGCGAATAACTTCAGCGCCTTTGTCATAAACCGTCACCGTGTAGAAGTTGTTCATTTCAATGACTTCTTCTGGACGAATTGGATGACTCATTGCACTCGCATCTTCTGCAAACTGGTGTTCTCGCATAACACGAACGTGCTTTATACGATTACTTAACGCCGAAGTCATATCAGCGCTGAACTGTTGGTCTCTAAATACAGTAAGCCCCTCTTTAAGGCTTAGCTGGAACCAATCGCGACAAGTAACACGGTTGCCGGTCCAGTTGTGGAAGTACTCGTGCGCGATAACCGACTCAACATTGAAAAAGTCATCGTCGGTGGCACTTTTTTGATCGGCTAATACAAACTTACTGTTAAATACATTTAAGCCCTTGTTTTCCATCGCTCCCATATTGAAGAAATCGACGGCAACAATCATGTAGATATCTAAGTCGTACTCTAACCCGAACACATCTTCGTCCCACTTCATCGCCCGTTTGAGAGATTCTAATGCGAAAATACCTTGAGATTTTTTGCCTTTATCAACATAAAGCTCTAGCGCAACCTCTTTACCGCTAGTGGTGGTGTAGCTATCGGTAAGTAAATCGAAGTCACCGGCAACTAGAGCAAAAAGGTAGCAAGGTTTTGGATGTGGATCGTGCCATTTAACAAAATGCGCATTTTCGTCAACTTCGCCCTTGTCCACTGGGTTGCCATTGGCCAAAAGCATCGGTACTGATTTGTCGGCAACTACCGTCACTGTGTAGACCGACAAAACATCCGGGCGGTCCATGAAGTACGTAATGCGACGAAACCCTTCCGCTTCACACTGCGTACAATAGGCACCACCTGATAAATACAAGCCTTCCAGCGCTTTGTTGTGCTCAGGGGCAATGGTATTGGTAATTTCTATGACGAACTCATCAAGTTCAGTAACTACGCTTAAAGCGCTATCTGTTACTGTGTATTCATTATCAGATAGATGCGTACCGTTAATAGAAATAGAATCTAGCGATAAATTATCGCCATCAAGTACTAAAGGACTATCGTGCGCGCCATTACGAGTGACGGACAACGTGCTGATAACTTTGGTTTGCGTTGGGTGTAGCGTTATATGTAGGTCAACTGTCGCTATTGAAAAAGCGGGCGGCTGGTAATCCGCCCGGCGTTTAGCTTGAACTGACATAGATCCTCCTGGAAGAAAGCCTACGTGGGTTTAATTGGAACTCTGTGTTAAACCGTATCTTTGCTGTTTACTTCAACATGCGGTGGCGTAATACGTAAAATCTTAATACCTAAATACGCATAAATAACAGCAAGGATCGGGTTGATTACGTTGAAGAATGCATAGAATACGTAATCAAATGGATTGACTAATAAAACACTGTGCATGTAAGCACCACAGGTGTTCCAAGGAATAAGTGGAGACGTAAGTGTGCCGCCGTCTTCAAGGCTTCGAGAAAGATTCAATTGATCTAAACCACGCTTTTTGAATTCTTCTTTGTACATACGGCCTGGCATCACGATTGAAATATACTGATCCGCAGTAACCAGGTTGGTACCAAAACAAGTAAGAATGGTTCGGCTCACCATATCCCCTGCGGATTTTGCACCAATTAATATGGCAGAAACTGCACGCTTTAATAGGCCAACACGCTCTAATACGGCACCAAACGACATTGCACAGATGATCAACCAAATGGTATTTAACATAGAAGACATGCCACCACGAGAAAGCAAGCTATTTAAGTTCTCGTCAGGTGTTGAGAAGCTCACGCCATCGAAAAGCGCAGTCCAAACTACCTTCAACGCACCTACATTCACCGAGTCGTCACCACTTGCCATAGAAGTAACCACATCCCACTGGAATACAACTGCCCAAACGCCACCTAACAAAGCGCCGATAAAAACAGCTGGAAACGCAGGCATCTTTTTAATCGCTAAGGTGAGCAAAACGACAAGGGGGATTAACAAATGCCAACCTAAGTCAAAGGACTCATTTAACAAAAGTTGCATCTGCTCAATGCGTTCTGCTTTGGCTTCACCCACTTCACTAAAGCCTAGTACCGTAAATAGAATAAGCGCAATAACAAAGCTCGGAATCGTCGTCCAAAGCATGTAACGAATGTGCTCAAATAAATCCGTGCCCGCAACGGCAGGCGCTAAGTTTGTTGTTTCAGATAAGGGCGAAATTTTATCGCCAAAGTATGCACCTGAAACTACTGCGCCGGCTGTTATGGCTGCCGACATTTCCATACCTGCAGAAACCCCCATTAGCGCAACACCCACAGTCGCCGCGGTAGTCCAAGAACTACCTATACTCATTGCAACAACCGCACAAATCAGACAAGCGGCAGCATAGAAAAACGAGGGGTTAAGCAACTCTAAACCGAAATAGATAAGCGTAGGCACGGTTCCAGCTAGCATCCATGTGCCAATAAGAGAACCTACCGCTAACAGAATCAAGCAGGCACCTAAAGACATTGAGATACCGTCTACAATGCCCTTTTCGATAGTTTTCCAGCTGTAGCCATTTTTCATTCCAATGATAGCAGCTAAGCCCATCGCTAAAAGAAGTGCAATTTGGTTTGGACCGTAAGAAGAGTTATCGGCAAACAAATAAACTGCGCTTCCCATCATTATGACTAACGCAAGAATAGGAAGCATTGCATCGAGAAGTGACGGCGTTTTTATTTCTTTATTCGTCATTGTCGTTTTTTAAAACCTTATTATTGTATTTGTAACGCGTTAAGCGTGCTGTCCGCTTTTTACCAGAATGCTTTAGAAGACTGAGCGGTAGAACATAAGCGCAATGATAACGGGACACACAAAGCGAACGTACCAAGGCCAAATCTTCCAGAAAATGCTGTGTTCAGCAAACTGATCACCTTGTTTAAGTTCATCGAGTATTGCATCTCTGCGCCACACCCAACCTGCGAAAATACACAAGGCGAGTCCTAGTAACGGTTGGCTATACTCGGTAGTTAATGCGATAACAAAGCCGAACAAGGTTTCAAAATTTAAAATGATGATGCAGCTTAATACAAAGATGACCGATGCCATTAATAACACGGCCTTTTTACGTTGAAGACCTTTACTTTCTACCATAAACGCAACGGGAACTTCCAACATTGAAATTGAAGACGTGACGGCAGCAATCGCCATTAGCGCGAAAAAGGTAAAAGCAACGAAAAGACCTACGCTACCAATGGTATCAAACAGTGCTGGTAGTACTTTGAAAATCAGCGTGTCACCTTGGATTAACGCGCCTTCCGGTGTGAAGATTTCAACGCCGTTGTTTAATGCAACGTACATGGCCGGGATAATAAGCATACCCGCAATAACCGCAACACCGATATCGACAAGCGCTACCGACGCACCAATGCTAGGTAGATTTTCATTTTTACTTAGGTATGAACCATAAACCAGCATGGTACCCACACCTAGCGACATTGAGAAAAAGGCTTGTCCCATGGCGTTAATTAATAAGTCTGGGTCAAGAACGCGAGAGAAGTCAGGTACTAAATATGCTGACCAACCTTCTACGGCACCAGGCTGTAGGCTCACATAAACAATCAATGCAAGAATGAGAATAACCAATGTAGGCATCAAACGCACTGACCACTTCTCAATGCCGGACTTTACACCCCCGACAACGATAAATGCAGTTAAACCCATGAATAAGAAGCAGAAAATAATGTTACGCGTAACTGATGAAGTGAGTAGCCAGTCGCTAGCGCTCGTAAATCCCACCATGCTAACGGCAGCATCGGCGAAATAAACCAACATCCATCCGCCTACAATAGCGTAGAATGCAAGGATAAGTGACACGGTAACACAGCCCCAAATGCCCGTTAGCCTTCCGACGAAATTGCCCGATATTTTACCTAAAGCGTCAACCATATTTGAACGTGAACTACGTCCGATTATAAGTTCTGCCATAAGTACGGGATAAGCGAGTACAAAAGCCAGCAGTAAGTATACGAGAACAAATGCTGCGCCACCGTTACTTGCTACCTTTGTAGGAAAGCCCCAAATATTACCTAGTCCTACTGCCGAGCCTGCCGCTGCTAGCACGAACCCTATTCGAGAGGAAAATTCGCCTCTGATAGCCATGTTATTTCCCTTTATTATTGTTTTAATAATTTATAGACACAAAAAAAGGGCTGGCCCTAGACCAGCCCTTTTTTCTAATCACTTAATTTCTTGTGATAGCGTAACGGCCTGTTTCGATCATATCGAATGTAATATTGGCTGCCTCGTCCAAGAATGGATCTAATTCTTCCATATCTTCAGGTAGGTCGTCCAATGTTGTGACAGTTTCCATTCCCAATCGCTGTAAACGTTCGTTAGCACGAGCAAGCGACTTCTCTTCCGCCTCTTTCTTCTCGCCTTCACGTACAGATTTAACTAATGAGATGAAGTTCTTGTCTTTATTTTCCTTATATTCCTTTATGTCGTCTTGGATATAAGAAAACTCAGGATCTTGTAAAATACGTTTGTTGTGCTTCGCTGTTAAAACATCAAGCGCAGCAGTACCGTCTGCAAACGTCGTATAGTTAGCGCGATTGATACTGTCCCATGGCAACGCATTTTCCGCTTGGCTTTCTCCCCATTCAGCTGGTTCAACCGCCGATGGATAAAGAATGTCAGGAATAACGCCTTTATGCTGTGTGCTGCCGCCGTCAATGCGATAGAACTTGGCGATAGTAAACTGAACACTACCTAATGGGTTGTCGTAAAGGTCGTAAATTTTACCTAAACCGCGATGCTGCTGCACTGTCCCTTTCCCGAAGGTTTGTTCACCTACGATGAGAGCACGGTTGTAGTCTTGCATCGCTGCCGCAAAAATCTCTGACGCAGACGCGCTATATCTGTCAACTAATACGGTTAACGGGCCATCATAAGCCACTTCGCCATCTGTATCACGGTTAACGCTAACTTTGCTTTGACCGTATCGAATTTGAACCACTGGACCTTTTTCGATAAATAGGCCAGTAAGTAACGTTGCTTCGGTTAGAGAACCACCGCCATTACCGCGCAAGTCTACGATAACGCCTTTAACGTTTTGCGCTTTCAAGCTTTCTATTTCTTTAGCAACATCCATACTAAGGTTGTTGTAAAAACTTGGAATGGTGATTACACCTAGAGGTTCACCCGCGTGAGGACCAGTCTCTGGCACATATACTTCCGATTTGGCTGCGCGATCTTCTAACTTAATTTTATCGCGAGTAAGGCTAACAACCGACGTGGTTTTCGCGTCCGTGGCTCCTTTTTCAACCTGTAGACGAACAGTACTTCCTTTCGGGCCTTTAATTAACTCAACCACTTCGTCCAATCGCCAACCAATCACATCAACAAACTCTTCGTCGTCTTGTGCTACGCCAACAATTTTATCCTCTGGTTTTATTGCGCCAGACTCGTCTGCAGGACCGCCAGGTACAACGCTTTTGATTACCGTGTAATCATCTTCGCTTTGCAATACTGCACCAATACCTTCGAACGACAAGTTCATGTCCATTTGAAAACGTTCAGCGTTACGTGGAGATAAGTAACTGGTGTGAGCTTCAATTGTACGTGCAAATGCATTCATTGCAGTTTGAAAAACGTCTTCGCTCTTTGCTTGCTTAGTGCGCTTAATCGCTCGTGTATAGCGTTTGGTAAGAAGCTCTTTCGCCTCTTCCCACGTTTTGTCTGCAAGTATTAGATTCAACGCGTCGTATTTAACGCGTTGACGCCAAATTTCATCCAGCTCAGCTTTATTAGCTGGCCATTCAGCATCTTCTCTGTCGTAAAAGAACTTATCGCCTTCTTTTTCAAAGTCGAACGGGCCTTTCTCTAACAGCGCAAGTGCAAATTCATAACGCTCAATACGTCGTTTTGCGCTTACGTTATACATATCATAGGCAACAGAGAGGTTGCCTTTACTCAGCGCATCATCAAACAATGTGCGGTATTTCTCAAAACCCACAACATCAGACAGCAATAACACTTGTTTATTGTGATCTAATGAATCGATGAAGCGCTGGTAAACTCTAGCTGAGAGTGCATCATCCAACGAAATTTCCTTGTAGTGCGCCCTGGTAAAGAGTGCGCTTACTCGCTTAGCTGCAACACTGTGTTGAGATTCCTGTTGTAAAATGGGAAGCTCGTCTACCTCTGGTGTTGACGTGACTGCGCCTGCTCCTACCCCAACGGTAAGAAAAGCACTGGCGATGGAAATTCGAAGGATGTCTCTCATATTTTACGACCTCTTGGAGCGTGCCAAACGTAAAGCGTCTGCGTTTACTTTAACTACCATGCCTGAGTCTAATTGAACGTGAATGCCATCTTTAGCTACTTCGGTAATTACTGCAGGCATAGGTGCTTTACCTAATTTAACGGTAACTTGCGTACCTTGCTGTAAATCGCTATCTGTCAATTTCGCAGGTGGTGTATTGTTTGGTCTGTTATTTTTCGGTTTAGTTCCGCGCTTAGTATCAGCATGGTCCGAATTTGCAGATTTTTCACCTTTTGGACGATTAAATTGACGTTTATCTTTTCGCTTAGGCTGCTGAGCTAGCTTAGCTTTGCGCTTTTCAGCTGCTTTTGCTTTGCTTTCTTCTAACTGCTGCTGCGCATGATCAGCGTGTTCTTTTTCAATTGCATCGCCTTCAACGCCGTCTAAATCTACACGGTTTGCACCTTCTTTGATGCTATGAAGATAGCGCCAGCTGTTGGTGTAATGTCGTAGTGTAGAACGAAGTAAGGTTTTGCTAACGCGTTCCTCTTCTTCTAAACGTGTGGCAAGATCTTGAAAAATACCGATCTTAAGTGGGCGGGCCTCGCCTTCAATGCTAAAACATTTCGGAAAGGTCTCTGCAAGGAAAGCTATCACTTCCTTACTGTTGGTAAACTTCTCTGGTGATTCCATTAACTTTCTAAATTATTCAGGAGATTTCATCGTTACTTGCATCATCCCAAGTTGCCAGCGTGTGGTCAACCCAATCAAGCAATTCGTCGTCATCTATTTCTAATAAATGCTTATCTTGTTGCCAAGATTCCCATGCGTAGTGCAAAATTTGCTCTAAACGCTGTGTTTCAATATCTTCTTCTGCATTGTCGTACACCGCATGTAAGATGAAATTTAAACGTTCAGATGCCTCATCTGGGTCATCATGAAAGTCTTCCATATCCTCATACGTGGATAAAACAACGTGAATATCAACACTGGATTTCATAATTATTTCTGCGAATCCATAAGAATTTGAGCAATTTCAACGAGCCCTTTTTCGTCTTCTTCGGTAAAGCGTTCAAAAACAGGGCTGTCGATATCAAGTACGCCAACCAGCACATCGTTTAGCACTAGTGGAACAACAATCTCAGAGTTTGACGCAGCATCACAGGCAATGTGTCCTTCGAACTGATGAACGTCTGCTATACGCTGAACAGTTCTGGTACTTGCACTCGTTCCGCAAACGCCTTTTCCAAGTGGAATGCGAATACATGCTGGTTGCCCCTGAAATGGACCGAGTACTAACTGCTCTTCTTTATAAAGGTAAAAACCTGCCCAATTCACCTCTTCGAGGCTATTGAAAAGCAGCGCACTTATATTTGCCATGTTAGCGATAAGATCGTGCTCGCCAGAAACCAAGCTTTTTGCTTGGTTTATTAACTGACCGTACTGTTGTTCTTTCAAACGAATTTCCTGCTATTGAACAATGTTAAAAGACACATTAACACGCGCTTCTATGCGCTCTTGGCCAGGTAAAGACATAGACATGTCTTTGGCAAAAGCTTCTGCGCGCATTACTGGAATCGGCATATTGCCACCAGATTCTGAGATTGCAACAACTTCACCTACTTCAATCTCTAATTCTTTTGCTAATAACTGTGCACGTTGCTTTGCGTCTTTTACCGCAGAGATAAGTGCTTTTTGATAGGCATCGCCTTCACCAACTGAAATAAAGTTGAATTGTTGTATGCGATCAACACCTCGTTTAAGCACGCCATCTAATACTTTGTCATAAGTTTCAAGGTCAGTAGATGTGACGGTGATATCTCGTGACAACGTGAAACCTTCTTGCTGACGGCCTTGAGGCGTATTGATATAGCGAGGTTGTAAGCGTACTTGCATACTCTGAATGTGCTTTTCATCTATACCTTGATTAAGCAAGAACTTAACAATAGAGCGGAGGTCCGAATCAAGCTGAGTGTTCAGTTTACCTACTGTATTACCTTCTTCTTCAACAACGAGTGTGACTGAATAAGCGTTTGGTGTCACTTCTACCGCTCCTACGCCTTGCACATTTATAACCGCTTCTTGTGCGGCCTGTGCGGAAACCATAGGTGCAGATAAGGCAATAAATGATGATGCTAACAATGCTTTTTTAACTACACTTTTAGCTGTCGAATAAGTATTAGTACGCGTGATCATTTTCATAGAGATTCCTTTTTTATGGTGCCTTTTAATTACGTTACCTAAAGGATAAATATTTAAAACTGAATAGTTTATGAATATACGCAATAAACGAAATCTTAGCACTGAACTGAGACGAGAAGAGATATAACTTCGCCGAGATGTACTTTTTATGAGGCAAGACCAAAAAATGGATAAGTAATACCAGTCAACTTGATGTAGTGCCACTATACCTGCGGTAACACGGCGTGATTACGAAGATTTTAAATCTCACTGAGTGGGTAATGATCTATGCAAACTGATATCAAAGCGCGATGTTAGATGGGTTTTATATGCTAAATGATTAAAAGCCAACCGTTCAGCTAAGCATCTCGCTGAACGTGTTGACCGAAAAGATTAAAAGGCGCTAAGCGTTTTACTTAAGCACAGTGCGCAACGCAGCAAGGCAGTGATCGATATTACGGGGTTTACATGCATATCCCATAAGACCAATTCGCCATACTTTACCGGCATGATCGCCTAAACCGGCGCCGATTTCTAAATTAAAATCTTCAAGCAATTGCTTGCGAACGGCAGCATCGTCTACGCCGTCTGGAATTTTAACTACATTTAATTGAGGCAAACGATAAGCACTGTCTACCGTTAGCTCTAACCCAAGTTCACTTAGACCCTGCGCAAGTTTTTCATGACCCAAAGCATGACGCTGCCACGCATTTTCTAAGCCTTCTTCTTTTAAAATCAGAAGTGCTTCGTACATAGCGTACATACTGTTGACAGGTGCGGTATGGTGGTAGGCACGCTTGGCGCCCTGCCCCCAATAACCAACAATCAAGTTCATGTCTAGAAACCAGCTTTGCACTTTCGTTTCTCGGTTTTGAATAACGTTAACTGCTCTTTCACTAAATGAAACAGGAGAGATACCCGGCACGCAACTCAAACACTTCTGTGAACCTGAATAAATAGCGTCAATGCTCCAACCGTCAACATCTAACTCGATACCTCCAAGAGAGGTAACTGCATCAACAATGCTAAGACAATCATACTTTTTAGCCAGCTCGCAAAGCGCTTTGGCTTCATTGCGTACGCCCGTAGATGTTTCTGCGTGAACAAAGGCAAGGATCTTAATATCCGGATTGGCTTTAAGGGTGTCTTCTACCACATTAAGGTCAGTTTGCTCGCCCCATGTATTGTTGACGGTAATAGCCTCACCACCACAACGCTCTACGTTTTCGACCATTCGATTGCCAAATACGCCGTTAATACACACGAGTACCTTATCGCCTGGTTCTACAAGATTAACAAAACATGCCTCCATTCCTGCTGAGCCCGGAGCAGAAATAGGCATAGTAAGTGCATTCTCAGTTTTAAACGCATACTGTAAAAGCTGCTTGGTTTGGTCCATTAACTCAATGAATAATGGATCGAGATGGCCCAGGGTGGGTCTCGCCATGGCGTTTAAAATTCTGGGGTTAACATCGGATGGTCCTGGACCCATCAAAGTCCGTTCAGGGGGAATAAAAGTAGAAAATGATTGCATAATCCATCCTCGTATTAATGTAAGAGCCTGTTTTTAGAGTCAGTATCACGCATATTTAGCATGAACGTTGACGTCATACTACAAGGATAATGGCATGGTACAACCGTCTGTTTTCAACATAACTTACATGAATGAAAGTATGTCTATATATTTAACAAGGGTATACATTAACAACGCTTCATCACGTGGATAAAATGTGTGCAACATGTGGATATAAACTGTACACTTTTTGCTCAAAAAGCATCACATCCGACCAGTATTTAGTCCATTGATTACTAACGTATAAGTTCTACAATTTAATCGACGTAGAGAGTGTAAGATAAAATTCACACAAAAATTGTTTATAATTTAAACAAATGTATTCTATACTCATTGTCCGTTTAAAAGATTTTATTTAAACTCTCCCTGTAAAAGTTAGCGCACGGCTCAGCAATGAGCCATTCCCCTAGGCCCGGAACGTTTGTTCTGGGCATTTTTTATGGGGATTTAAAATATCACGAACAGCCCAGTCTTAGTTTCAGCTATCAACTGGCTGTAATGATGACCTATATGTTTTGGCGTTATCTACGTAATGTTCAGCGGACGCTTTTAGTTTGGGTTCGATCTTCTCATCAAATGTTCTAATGACTTTACCAGGCGCTCCAACTACTAAACTGTAATCTGGAATTTCCATGTTTTCCGTTATCAAAGCGTTTGCGCCAATGATGCAGTACTTTCCAATTTTTGCACCGTTTAATACGACAGCGTTAATTCCTATCAAGGAATAGTCACCAATCTCACAGCCGTGAAGCATGACTTTATGTCCTACTGTTACCCCTTCACCTAGCACTAAAGGAATACCTGCATCGGTGTGTAATACGCTGCCATCTTGGATATTCGTATTTTCACCAACGGTTATCTTGTCCATATCGCCGCGTATAACCGCATTGAACCAAACGCTTGAACCCACTTTGAGTTCAACATTACCAATAACATGTGCGCCTGGCGCTATAAACGTACTTTCATCAACAAGCGGTGATGTAGAACCTAATTTGTAGCGCATTACCCTCTCCCTATTCGTCTACTTTTCTCATTAATCCTTCTTGCATGGTTGACGCAACAAGTTCACCATTTTGGTTAAATATTTGTCCGCGTACCAAACCTCTAGAGCCTCCGCTAAAAGGACTCTCCATTGCATACAATAACCATTCGTTCATATTGATTGGGCGGTGGAACCACATAGCATGGTCTATAGTTGCGATTCGAAGTGATTTATCGGTTACCGCAACACCGTGTGGTTGAAGCGACGTACTGAGAAAGTGATAATCTGACGCGTAAGCAAGCGCAGCTTGATGAACAGTCAGTGATGCATTCATTGTGTCTCTTGCTTTTAACCAAATATAACGCGTCGGTTCGCGTTTCGCTGACTGGTAAGAGTTAGCTGCATCTACCGTGCGGATATCTACAGGTTTATGATAGCTCAACGCTTCTTGCATAGGCCGTGCAATTTTATTGAAGTTAGCTTCATAGAATTCAATGTCAGACTGCACATCTTCCGGCGCAGGCACATCTGGCATTGTTGGGTTTTGATGCTCCATGCCATCTTGAGGAACCTGAAAAGACGCTGTCATGTAGAAAATATTTCTACCATCCTGAATGGCTTTAACCCGTCTAGCAGAGAAACTTCTGCCGTCTCGCACTACTTCAACATCGTAAACTACAGGCTTTTTAGCATCGCCTGGTAGTAAAAAATAAGTGTGGAATGAGTGTGCGACTCTACCAGCCTCCACTGTTTCGTATGCAGCTGCTAACGCTTGCCCCAAAACTTGTCCACCAAACAAGGCGCGGAAGCCTAAATCCCAGCTTTGACCTCGATAGATGCCAGCTTCCACTGTTTCGAGTTCAAAAAGTGACGATAGTTTAATCTCAGACATGTTGTACTTTCTCTTCAATTACTGCTTTTGGGTTTCGCGGGTAGTACTTTTCAGGCAATTTTGCTTTATGCTCGAAAAAGCGCGTATCTTTATAGGGTAACTTCATAAACCCTGAAATGCCTAGCCCTTTTATTTTGGGAATTTGCTGAACGAGTTGCGCTAATAATGCGTGGAAGCGCTCTTCTTGGCTGTGATCAAGCAACGTGTAATAGTTGTGAATTTTCAAATGCCGCGGTAATGCTTCAAATATAATACAACCCGTGTGATGTATTGTATTAAGTTGAACGATGGTATCGATAATCTCCTGAGGCAGCTTTAATAGTTCGTCCGGATCATCGCCATCTTCGAAATATGAGTGAGTACGGCTTTCATCTTTTTGTGCAGAAACCCGTGATAGTTCGTAGGGAATAAACATACCGCCTGCTGGTTTAAAGTCTTCATCTTCACTTTCGCGTTCAATGTGTAGCGTGTTTTTGGCGTTGAACATACAACATTTGAACACCGCGGGCTTGTGAATAGCCCTTGCTAAATTAATGACATTATTCACTGCTAAATCAAACGCTGCTTTCATTGATTCATCATATAAATTCAAGCTTGAATCGACATATATACCTTCTGGCTCCCAGCGCACAGCCATACCGCCAACTACAGGGTAACGGCCTAGTCTGCTTATTGCAGAAACAAATGCTTTTTCGGTATCCCCCATGCCCTGTAAATAGTTTTTGTAGTAGCGGTCAAATTGCGCATCGTCTATATAACGAAGTTCCTCTACGTCTTTTTCATCTAACGAGTCAGACAGTCTTGCCTGTTGGCGTAGGTAAGATTTTCGAGAGCTGTAAACAACGGTTTCAATATCAGCACGGTTCTGAGTGTGGGCCAGCCATGTAGGGATTAACGGAGTATATTGTGTTGGCTTGTCTTGAGTGAAAACCATATTCTTCAAAACGTGGAGATGATTAAACAGGTAATCTCCGCCTTGTCTTCTCTTTTCTGGATCTTCACTGAGCATGTGCTCAAGGATATTAGCAAGCATTTTAGGAAGACCAAGGGATGAAGGTGTAATAACCTTGCTTCCGTAACGACACGATTGCCCTGATGCCAATGCATATAATGTACTGGCCAAGCCTTGTTCATCGAAGCGGGGGCTGGAGAGTGCGCCATTAAGCTGCTCCTCGCCAATAAAATAAACATCGCCAAGTCGAGCATTAGTTTGATGCAGTTCACCCGACATTAAATCCATTACATTGTTACCCACATATTGCCCAGTGATGTCAGTCTGTGCGAACACTGAAGAGCCCCAATCAATCAATCCAACCGATTCATTTTCGGCATCCCAAACCAGATTCGAGGGCTTTATGTCTCCGTGCACAATGGGTTTAATTTCTCCATTTTCACTGTATTGGCGAAAACTGGATAAAAGTTCGCCGACCTGCACTGCAATTTTGACGATAATACGGGGCGAAAGTGGGCCTGTTTTCAAGCTGACCTTTTCTAGGTCTTCGCCAGGTGCGCGCCCCATAACTAAGATGGATTGTTTGCGTATTTGTTGATATTCAATAAACCGTGGCACAAACTCATGATTAACGTGAGAAAGCATAAATGCTTCCTCCTCTAGTCTATCTTGCACATGCTGCGGCAACGTTATTCGCGAAAACTTAAATACCCGTGATTCACCGCTTGGCGCGTTCCCTGCAAACGCAAAACCAAAGGCCCCTTTACCTAAAAGTTCGATGTCACTGTAACCCAACCCTTCTAACTGTGAAATGCAAAGGTTTACCCAGTCTTTTAGTTTTTTCGCATCCGCATGGGATAGCAAATATATCGACTGCTCATCAGGTATATAGAAATGTTTTAGGCCTTTGAGTTGCGACATATTTTTTACTTCACACTTTTAGTGACTTTTTGAAACAGATTAATCAGCAACAATACGACTACCATTGTTAAACTGCACAGCAATCAATTATCTTCGTTTATCCAGGTAACATGCGCTGTAGCGTGATAACCTGCTTCATTTTCACCTAGCATACCAACAACGCTTTCTAACGCGCTTTTTAAATTAGTATCTAGCTGCCAAGGCGGGTTCAAAACGAATACGCCAGAACCATACATTCCGGCATCAGCGGTATTTTCTTCCACGCATATTTCTGCTTTAAAACAGGGTTTACCTAATGCTGCAAGCTTCTCGCTCATAGTTTCACTTGCACCACTTTTGGCGCCAGCCCTCTCTGAAAGTAGTGGATACCACACTACGATTTGTGCCTGCTGCCAGCGTTTAAATACCTGTTCCACACCCTTAACAAGGTCGCTATATTCATTCACGCGCTCATAAGGAGGGTCGATTAAAATAGCACCGCGATTGGGTTTAGGTGGCGTGAGTGCACGAAGCCCTTCATATCCGTCTCGTTTGTGTACGTGGCTATTAAGGGTACGTAAACGGGATACGTTGTTGTCTAGTTTATCGAATTCCGCCGGATGAAGTTCCATTAGGTGTAAATTATCACCATCCCTTTTCGCTTTTGCGCTTATTGCCGGTGAGCCCGGATATTGTTGTTTTGCTAAAAACGGTTCACACAACGATAAATAGTCGGCCAACAAATTTGGCAAGTCCTGAACGCCTTTATCATCTATAAGCAAACGAGATATACCTGTCTCGTACTCTTTATTTTTTGACGACATGGCATCGGTTAGATCGTACGCACCCGCGCCTGCGTGGGTGTCGAAAAGCGTAAAAGGTTTATCTTTTTTCTTTAATGCGTTGATAACGCCAATCCAACAAAGATGTTTGATGACATCAGCGTGGTTGCCCGCATGAAAGGCATGTTGATAACTAAGCACAAAACCTCAGTAAAATTTTCGTTTGTTTATAGTGCTCTATAATAACGTTAACGCGCTTTGAGGTATACAAATCAAAAAAGGGCCAATAGTTTTGCTATTGGCCCTTTTAAAATATTGTTACTGCAAATCAAATTGCTTTGAATGATATCACTTAAGGTGCATCAACATTTTTTCTGGCTGAGTTAGGTAACTCATCCATAGATTATTGAATCGCACCATCGTCGCACCATCAATAATACGGTGGTCACCAGACCAATTAACCGCCATGATATTTTGCGCGCTAACATTCCCTTCATCGTCAAAGCGTGGAAGTTTCTGCGTTTTACCAAGAGCAACAATAGCAGCCTCTGGCTTATTGATTACTGGCGTTGCGGTAATACCGCCTATCGCACCGATATTAGAGATACTAATCGTACCGCCTTTAAGGTGCTCGCCAGCCACGCGGCCCGCTCTGGCTTGTTCGATAATATCCTGCATTTGAACAGCAATATCTAACAGAGATAGGTCTTGAACACGCTTAATATTGGGTACAAGCAAACCAATTTTAGAGTCTACTGCAAAACCAATATTGTGATCTGCGAAGTAGCTTATCTCAGTGGCGTCTTCGTTAAGCTGACTGTTAATGACAGGGAACTCATTAAGTGCCAACGACATTGCTTTAACGAAAAACGGCATAAAGCTGAGTTTTACGTTCTTCGCTTCAAATTCAGGTTTAAGCAGCTTGCGAAGCGACATCAGGTTGTCCATTACCAACTCGTCACTGACTGTGAAGTGCGGGATAGTATAGACCGAAGCCGACATTTGCTTCGCCATCGCTGCCTGAATACCGCGTACTTTTTCTGTTCTAACGCTGCCTTTAAGCACAGTGCTTGTGCTATTCGAATCACCTTTTTCTGCGTTAGATGAGCTTGGCGCAGAAGATGTCGAATTTTGAGACGACGTGTCAACATTCGAATGTTGTAGATTCAACACGTCAGACTTAAGGATCCGCCCCTTTTTACCCGAACCTTCCACAGAAGAAAGGTCGATATTCTTTTCTCTTGCAACACGTCTTACCGCGGGGCTAGCCAACACCTTACCTTCTATAGCAATAGGTGGCTCGTATTCGCCGTCGCTGAACTTTGAAGGAGCAACTTGCGCTGATTGCTGACTTGAACCGTTTGTTTGCGTGTTCACTGAACTTTGAGATGCAACGCTTGAAGCATTGTTGTTTGCCGATGGTGAATCGTCATTAGTACCGCTAGTGGTTGTGACTTCACCGGCAACTTCTAGCGCAAACAATGCACTATGCACTTTCGCTATATCACCTTGCGCGTAATAAAGACGATGCACTGTGCCCGCGTTTTTAGCAGGTATTTCTACCACTGCTTTATCGGTCATCACTTCTACAACGGCTTGGTCTTCTTCTATTTCATCGCCTTCAGCTACATTCCATTTCACAATCTCACATTCAACTATACCCTCACCAATATCTGGTAGAATAAAGTCTTCAATGTGTTTGCCGTTTGAAGCGCTTGAAGAAGCACTGTCATTCGCTGTCGCTGTTTCAGACGCATTGTCTTTTACTTCCGCTTGCGCGTCTTCTTGTGTATCTGAGTTAGCGTCGGCATCATCTGGCGTCATAGAGAATAACGGTGCGTGCACTTTAGCAATATCGCCTACCGCGTAATGCAGTTTATTAACCACACCCGCATGCATTGCAGGAATTTGCACGGTAGCCTTGTCGGTCATTACTTCCGCGACAGGTTGATCTTCTTCTATATGCTCACCTTCAGAAACTAACCATTCCAGAAGTTCGCATTCAACTATACCTTCACCAATGTCCGGTAAGATAAATTCAATTGTCATTTCATCGTCCCCCGGCTTAGTAGTGAAGCGTACGTTTTATGGCTTCGTACGTCTTTGTTTCATCTGGCATATATTCTTTTTCGTGCGCCAAAGGATACGGCGTGTCTAAACCACACACTCTCGCAATAGGCGCTTCAAGATATAAGAAACAACGTTCCTGAATGCTCGCTGCGATTTCACTCGCAAAGCCACCCGTTAGCGGTGCTTCGTGGTTTATCAATAAGCGACCTGTTTTCATTACAGATTGCATAACCGTTTCAACGTCCCACGGTAATATGCTGCGTAAATCGATAATTTCACACGACACACCATCTTCAAGAGCCATTTCTGCGGCTTTTTGCAGAATTTCTATTTGCGCGCCCCACCCTAGTAACGTGATATCGGTACCTTCTTGAACAATATCTGCCTTACCTAATGGCAGTTCGTAATCTTCTTCAGGCACTTCCGATACCGAAGCGCGGTAAAGGCGTTTAGGCTCCATAAACAATACAGGGTTTTTATCGCGAATTGACGCAAGCAACAAACCTTTTGCCTGATAAGGGTCACGAGGGATAACAATCTTTAACCCTGGGCAGTGAGCGAAGAATGCCTCTGGTGATTGACTGTGGTAGTGGCCGCCTGCGATACCGCCACCATAAGGTGTACGAATTGTTAGCGTACCCACATCGAACTGACCGCCTGAACGGTAGCGCCATTTAGCCGTCTCATTCACAATTTGATCGAATGCAGGGAAAATGTAATCACCAAATTGAATTTCAGCAATAGGTACAGAGCCTTGTGAGGCCAAGCCGTTCGCGAAGCCAATAATGCCTTGTTCAGTAAGCGGCGTGTTAAAGCAACGCGCCTTACCAAATTTTTCTTGAAGGTGACTGGTTGCACGGAACACGCCACCAAAATGGCCCACGTCTTCACCAAAGACCATTACTTTCTCATCTTCGGTCATGGCTGTGATGAGTGCATTATTAATTGCTTGAAGTAGATTCATCTTAGCCATTATTTTACTCTCCCTGCTGTTTTAGGGTACATCTTAGGGTACTTCTTAATATGCGCTTTCAATTCACTGAGTTGTTCTTTTAAGTGCCAAGGTGCTGTGTCGTATACATCTTCGACAATGTCTTCAATGGCACATACGTCAGTCTTTTCACAACTCTTCATTGCTGCTAAAACGTCTTGTCTTGCTTTATCGACGCGCTTTTGGTTCTCAGCCTCGTCAAACCAGCCTTTGCTTTCTAACCATTTCGCCATACGAGCGATAGGGTCTTTTGCACGCCACTTATCTTCTTCTTCACGAGAGCGATAGCCTGTTGGGTCGTCTGACGTGGAGTGCGCCGCTAAGCGATAAGTCATGGCTTCAATAAGTACAGGACACTTTTCTTCAATGGCGATACGACGGGCTTCTTTAGTAGCTGCATAAATGGCTAACACATCGTTACCATCAACACGGATAGTTTTAATACCGTAACCTAAGCCACGCGAAGCAATGCCGTCACCCGCGAATTGCTCTTCTGCTGGTGTTGAAATGGCGTAGCCATTATTTCGGCAAAAGAAGATAACTGGGCAGTTTAAAACAGCGGCCATATTTAACCCTGCGTGGAAGTCTCCTTCAGACGCTGCACCTTCCCCGAAGTAACAGATAGTAACCACATCTTTACCCGACATTTTTTGACCATAGGCGTAACCAGATGCTTGAGGGATCTGTGTGCCTAGTGGTGAAGATATCGTCATGAAGTTAAGTGGCTTGTCACCATAATGGATAGGCATTTGACGTCCTTTGTTAGGATCGTCTTTATTGCTAAACATTTGGTTCATGAATTGTTCTGTGGTGTATCCGCGGTAGGCTAATGCGCCTTGCTCACGGTACTGAGACATGATCATGTCGTCGTCTGAGAGTGCTGCTGCACTTGCAACTGACGCCGCTTCTTCACCCGTGCTTGCCAAGTAAAAACTAATACGACCTTGGCGCTGTGCACCCACCATACGTTCATCCAATACTCGAATGTAATGCATGGTATTAAATATTTTTAATGCTTCTTCTTTGCTGAGGTCAGGTTCAACTGCTTTTTCAATGAGTTCACCTTCGGCAGAAAGGATTTGCAGCATTGGGATATCAACAACCCCTTTAGTAATAATTTCGACCTTATTTGTTGTTTTTACTTCGGCCAAATGATTTCTGTCTTTCACGTTTGTTCCCCTTAAATATGAGGGTTAATAGCGACTTATAGTGATAACAATATGCTAGTTGAGAAAATGCAGGAGCGTCCTACTTATTCATTGGCATTTTTTCAAATGGGTGAAATAGACATACTCAATTAGTCTAAATGAAAAGGATATTCGTCCTAAAAACGTAAACCCCATGTAAAAAATATGAAAACCGAGTAGGACAATCATTTCTCATTCACATCCAGTAATAGAGTTTCTAACGTTTCAAACGCTTATATATCCAATAATCTACTGCTTAGAACTTCAATGAAAAAAGGAAGTTATCTATGCAACGACTAATCGTCGTTAAATGTAACAAAATGTGTAAATTGTGTATTGCAGAAACACACGTTACAAAAAGAAAAAAAGTGTGCTAGTAATAGATAGTCACAGCGATAAGTTGCGTTTTAAAAAAGGCGAATGACCTTTTAAGCAAACAAAAAAATCGTTGGGCTCCAGGGAACTATTCACACGAGAATAATTATGAAAAAAACAATCCTTAGTACGGTTATTGCTACCGCATTAACAGGCTCAGCCTTTGGTGCACTAGCAATATCAAATCAATTATCTGGCCACAGCGTTGAACAACGTAACGCCATCGAAGCATCCTTCGACAAAAAGAATATTCTTGCAAATGCAATCCAAGCGGATAGTGATAGCGTACGTGTTATCGTACAACTTACTGACGTGCCTATGGCGCAATTCAGCGCAGTAAATCCAAGTGTAAGCAGCATGGCTGCCCACAAAGGTCAAAAGGTAAATTTCAAGTCAAATGCAGCGAAGGAATATCAATCTTTCCTTGAAGCTCAACAGCAATCGGTTATCCAGTCTATCAAGTCATTCGATAAGTCATTCAAAGCTGACATGTCTTACACAGCAGCATTTAATGGTTTTGCGGGTATCGTTTCAAAGAGTGCACTTGATAAGCTTTCCAGCCTTTCAACGGTAAAAGCGGTATACCCAGACTTAGTACACCATGCCCAAATGGACGCTAGTTTGGATCTGATCGGTGCAGTTCAAACGTGGGAACAGTTCGGCGGCAAGGAAAGCGCCGGTGCAGGCGTGAAAGTAGCGATCATCGATAGTGGTATTCGTCCAGAAAACCCTTTATTCAGTGGTGAAAATTTTACAGCACCTGATGCTGCGACACTTCCTACTGACGACTACTGTTCAGAAGTTCCTGATTTTTGTAACAATAAACTGATTGTTGCTCGCGCAGCAGACATCGTAGAAGGCTTCTCTGTTGTTGAAGAAGAATACGAGAGCCCGCTAGGATTCAATGGACACGGTACGCACGTAGCAGGTACAGCAGTAGGTAATTACGGGGTAATGGCAGAGCGCGATGGCGCAGAAGCTGAAATCTCTGGTGTTGCGCCAGCTGCTTATCTAATGGTTTACAAAGGTTTGTATGCCACACCAGCTAACCCTGCTTCTTCTAGCGGTGCTTCTTCAATGCTGCTTTCTATGCTTGAAGCTGCGCTTACAGATGGTGCTGACATTGTAAATAACTCGTGGGGTGGCGGTGCAGGTGGAAACCCTAACGGCTCAGTATATGAAGACGTACTTGAAGCCATGCACGATGCGGGCGTTGTTACCGTTTTTGCAGCGGGTAACGATGGTCCGGGTGCTGGCACTATTGGCTGTCCTGGTTGTTCAGAAGACGTAATAACGGTCGCAAATACAACAACAGGTCGTTTGTTCGCAAACGAGGTGACCGTTGAAGGCGATACCACTTTAGGTTCTATTCCGGCACTTTACTCAGTCGGCAACCCTGCCATTGTATTTGATAGCCCAATTACTGCACCTGTTGTTTATGCAGGCGAAGTAGATGCGGCAAACGTTGAAGGTTGTGATGCATTTGCTGCGGGCGCGTTCGATGGTGCAATTGCGCTTATCAGCCGTGGTACGTGTGGTTTCGTGACTAAAATTGAGAACGCAGAGGCAGCGGGAGCAACTGCTGTTCTTATTCATAACGTTGATGGACGCGGTGAAGCGCCAATATTAATGGGCGGCTTAAGTGAAGCTCAAACAATTCCATCACTTATGCTTCCTGCTACACCAGGTTTAGCGCTTGCTAACCTAGCTGAAACTACTGAAGAGTCGCTAAATGTAACTATCGGTAGCGATATTGTTCGCGTTGTTTCAGACAGCCTTGCTGACATCATGAATGAAAGCAGCTCTCGCGGTCCTAACGGCGACCCGACGTTCCTTAAGCCTAATATTGCTGCTCCTGGTACTCGCATCTTCTCTGGCGAATCACCGGATGCACCAGGACACGAAGACCAGAACTTCTCGTTCAAGAACGGTACTTCAATGGCATCGCCACACGTAGCTGGTGCAGCTGCACTTCTTAAGCAAATGCATCCTGATTGGACTGCACAGCAGATAAAGAGTGCGCTTGTTACTTCTTCAATTCGCGATATTTTGAAAGAAGATGCGTCTACCGCAGCAGACAACTTTGACATGGGTGCAGGTCGTTTAGATCTTCCTCGTGCAACAACGGTAGAGCTAACTTATAGCGATTTAAGCTTAGTAGACGGTAACTGCTACCTGAACTGCGAAATGTCTATCACTGTAACAAACACCAGCGATGAAGAAGTTACAGTCGATGCTACAGCAATGTTTAATGACTCAGCTATTTCTGCAACCGTTACACCTCAAATGGCAACCCTTGCAGCAGGTGCTTCAGCTGAAATTATGGTAGCAGTAGATGTAACAACAGCGTCTACAGGGTCATGGTCTTTCGGTGGTATTAATTGGGCAGACACTGACGACACAACAACCGATTACTTCATCCCAGTAGCTATCTATCCTATTAGCAGTGATGAACCATCATTGTTTGATAGCGATGTAAGCACGCAAGTAGCAGCTGAAGGTGAATTGGTAGTAACCGAAGCGTTTGCTACTAACACTGACGTAACTGGTATGATCAGCATCACGGGTGAAATTGACCACAAATATGCGATTAACCCTTCTACAATTTCTGCTGTTAAAAACGGAAACCAAGAGCCAGTAAGCTATGACGCTGACTCAGGTACCGTATATTGGGAAGGCGCACTTAACACTGCTTCTTTCTCGATGAACGCAGATACTACTATTGGTGACATACTTGAAGGTTTTGGACTTGACCGTTACGTACCAATGGCATCTATTGGTGTTGCGCCGCTAGAGTGCTCTGGTTCGTGTGATGACGCTTCAATTGAAGTAAGCCTACCTCGCACTATCACTTACTTAGGTAGCGAATACACAACCATGCAGATTTCATCTAATGGTTTTGTATCTTTAGGTACAAGCTCTGGCAACATTACTACACCGTTTGCAGAAGTATTGCCAAGCCTAAGTGAGCCAAACAATATTGTCGCACCTTATTGGACTGATTTTGACCTTGCGGGTGGCGGTGCAGGCGCTGGTAATATCTACGCAGTAAGCCTTACAACAGGTCACTTTGTTGTTGAGTGGGAAAACGCTCAAATTTGGAATGAAGATGGCACAAGCTTTAACTTCCAGTTGTGGTTTGAGTACGAAACAGGCAACGTAAACTTTGTATATGGTCCAATGGACTCACCTGTTTACGCAACGGTAGTTGGTGCCGAAAACATTTCAGGTAGCGTTGGTACAACATACGCTGCACTAACATCTGCGGGCCTTCAAGGTACCCTTCCAGTTGAAGGTGACGAATTTGTACTAACTGCTAATGCGGGTGACGAAGTTACTATCAGTTACGCAGGTACTGTTGTTCCATCTAGTGAGTATATGGACGACATGTTGTCAGTTAACGAAGATGCGTCGGTAACGGCTAACATTCTTGCTAACGAAATGGACAGCACAATCATCAATAAATTCACCATGGACTCTCTGTCTGGTGAGTTCCGTACGTTTACGCCTATCACTATTGATAAAGCGCCTCTTGATCCATCAACAGTTGTAATTTCTGGTGAGCCAGCAAATGGCACAGTAACTGTAAATGATGATGGAACAGTAACGTATGCACCAAATACTGACTTCTTCGGTGAAGATTCATTTACATACACCGTTCGTGTTGAAGGTACAATTGATGAAAACGAAGAGCCAGTTGAAGGTGAAATTGTTGGTGAAGGCACAGTAACTGTAGCGGTTGCAGGTGTGCAAGATGCTCCAGTTATTTCAATATCTGCTCCAACTAGCGTTGATGAAGGTCAGTCTTACACTGTAACTGCTTCTGCAACTGACGCAGACGGAGACGACGTGACTATCACCATTAACGGTGTAGAGCGCACTTCGTTCACTGATACAGCGCCTAGTAACGAACAGTCTAACCGTGTAACGGTTCAAGTAACGGCTTCAGATGGTATTGAAACTACTACAGAAAGCGTGACTATTCGCGTTAACGATAAGTCTGGTGGTTCAATGGGCTGGATTGCATTGCTTCTTGCTCCAGCAGTTTACCTACGTAGACGCATGAAACGTTCATAACGTTTTTTGATAAGAGAAAAAAGGCCGCAATTGCGGCCTTTTTTAATCGTCTTGAGAAAGTTGCTGTAAGTGCTGAGACATTCGCTTACTGGGTTGTACGCCAAGTTCTCTAAACTTTTCTATTTGCCTTACCAAGTTCCCTCTTCCACTGGTTAACTTATTCATTGCTTGTTCGTAGTTTGCGTGAGCGGTATCCATCGACTTACCTACTTTTTCCATATCCGTCACAAACCCAACGAACTTGTCATAAAGCTTTGCTGCTTGTTCCGCAATAAGCTGTGCGTTTTGATTTTGGTACTCATACTGCCAAATGTTATTAATAGTACGCAGTGCAACCAGTAAATTAGTTGGGCTAACCAACATGATATTGTGATTAAGTGCCATTGTGACTAAATCTGGTTCTTCTTCGACAGCAATCAGAAATGCAGGCTCAATGGGAATGAAAAGTAACACATAATCCAGTGTCTTTATGCCTTTCAGCGTTTGGTAGTCCTTCGCGCCTAAGCCTTTGATGTGCCCTTTTATAGAAGCCACATGTTGACTTAAAAATTGCGCTTTCTCAGCTTCATCATCACAGTTGTAATACCTTTCATAGGCCGCCAAACTTACTTTTGAATCTATGATCACATCTTTATCATTTGGCAAATGCACCACGACATCTGGTTGAAATCGCTTGCCGTTCTCTGATGTTGCTGACATTTGTGTTTCAAATTCATGACCCTCGCGTAAACCAGATTCTTTGAGTATCCGCTCAAGCACTACTTCGCCCCAGTTTCCTTGCTTTTTATTGTCACCTTTTAGTGCATTGGTCAGCGCTGCAGCTTCTTCCGTAATTTTCTGGTTGAGAGCCTTTAAACTTAGAATCTCTGTTTTAAGTGAGGCTCGCTCCTGCCCCTCACGTATGTGTTGTTCTGAGATTTGACGTTTAAAACCATCTAACTCGTTTTTGAATGGCGCCAAAACAGCTTCTATATTGTGTTTTGTTTGTTGCGTGTAACGCTGTTGCTTTTCTTCGAATATGCGATTTGCTAGATTTTCGAATTGCGTATGCAGACGTTGTTCAGATGCATTCATAGACGCAAGCTTATCTTCATGCGCAGCATGAAGCGCCTGAATTCTTGCTTGGTGCGCTTCGTTTTGTGCTTGAAGCTTGGCAATAGCAATACGCTCGCTATTCAAATCATTTTGTAGCTGCTCATTGATTTGCGAAAGCTGCGCTATCTTGGTGGCATTCGCCTGGCCTCGAATAAATGAATAAAGTGAAAAAGCACACACACTTACGAAGGCTATAAGAAAGGAAATGGGCTCGCTAGAAATAAGGTTAATTAACATAGTGCACGTTCATACTGTTATTTTGTACAGCACTATAAACAAAATCAGATAAATATACCAACTGGTATAAATTTAAAATGAAATTGGGGCAAAACGTCTAGCACGTAATCCTTTGAAAAAATGAAACTACACAAATCAAAACGGGTGCTATTGCACCCGTTTTTTATACTGTGATGAAAAACCTAATTAGCTTTCTTAAGCAGAACGGCTCACCTTAAGTTTTGTCTTCCTCTCTATTTAGATAGCGAGGCATCAAGCTCTTCAATTTTTGCTTTCCAAATGGCCGGACCATTTTTGTGAGCATTGGCCCCCGTACTGTCTACTGCAACGGTTACTGGCATGTCTTCTACGTCGAACTCGTAAATTGCTTCCATACCTAAGTCCTCGAATGCTACGACACGAGATTTCTTAATGGCTTTAGATACAAGGTACGCTGCACCTCCAACTGCCATTAGATAAACCGCTTTGTGTTTAGCAATTGAATCAACGGTTGCTGGACCACGCTCTGCCTTTCCAATCATGCCAATAAGGCCTGTTTTCTCTAGCATCATGTCAGTGAACTTATCCATACGGGTAGCCGTTGTCGGGCCAGCCGGACCAACCACTTCGTCACCTACAGCGTCAACAGGACCAACGTAATAGATAAAGCGGTTAGTTAGATCAACGCCCTCTGGTAAACCTTCACCATTTTCCATCATGGTTTGAATGCGCTTGTGAGCAGCATCACGACCGGTAAGCATCTTACCTGACAGCAGTACCGTTTCGCCTACTTTCCACTCTTGGATATCTTCTTTTGTTACTTCATCAAGGTTAACGCGGCGAGTGTTTTCGCTCACTTCCCAAGTTACTTCTGGCCAATCTTCTAATTTAGGTGGCGTAAGCTCCGCTGGACCCGAACCATCTAGATAAAAATGTGCGTGACGAGTCGCCGCACAGTTAGGGATCATTGCTACAGGTTTTGACGCAGCGTGAGTAGGTAGCGACTTAATCTTAACGTCAACAACGGTCGTTAAACCACCTAGGCCTTGTGCACCGATACCCAACTTATTTACGCGGTCAAAAATTTCTAAGCGAAGTTTTTCATCGGTAGTTTGCGGGCCGCGCTCTATAAGCTCTTGGATGTCTACTGGGTCCATAAGGCTTTCTTTTGCAAGTACCGCTGCTTTTTCAGCCGTACCGCCAATACCTATTCCCAGCATTCCTGGAGGGCACCAGCCTGCCCCCATCGTCGGCAAAGTTTTTACTACCCAGTCAGCAATATCATCGCTTGGGTTAAGCATTACCATTTTAGACTTGTTTTCAGAACCGCCGCCTTTAGCCGCGATCATCACTTCGATCTTTTCACCCGCTACCATGTCGATATGCACAACAGATGGCGTATTGTCTTTGGTGTTTTTGCGCGCACCGGCAGGGTCAGCAACGATAGAGGCGCGAAGTGGATTGTCTGGATTAAGGTATGCACGACGTGTACCTTCATCAACCATTTCTTGAACGGTCATGTCAGTTTTATCCCATGTCACACCCATACCAACTTTAACAAAACAGGTTACGATCCCCGTGTCTTGACACAAAGGGCGTTTACCCTCTGCAGACATGCGTGAGTTGATAAGAATTTGCGCCATCGCGTCTTTCGCGGCTTGGCTCTTTTCCTTTTTATAGGCTTCTTCTACGGCTTTAACGTAATCGAGCGGGTGATAATAAGAAATAAATTGCAGGGCATCTTCAATGCTGTCAATGAAGTCTTGTTGACGGATAACGGTCATGACATCCTCTTTTTATTTGGCTTTCGTGGTCTTAGCTAGCTAAAAAAGCGTATACTAGCGCATCTGAAGACAACGCACCATGTAAAACCATGTGCTTGTGGCTAATTCCAGTCATTTTTAAAAACTATGCTGAAGGGATATCTGAAAAAGCAGCCTAATGTGATCGGTTATTAGCCCTTATTTGTTAACGCCAGTTAAAAATAGAAGGAAGTTTGTGCTTAATTCAAGCACCAAACGCCCACGATAAAAAGAAGTACAGAAAACACCTATGTCACACGCAGATACTATTCACGTTCATGTTTCCCGTTTCACTGCAGAGGAATTAGCCGATAAATTAGCGCTAAATTGTGACGAGATCACAGCCGTTTTCAATGCACTTTTTAAGCGAGTCTCTACACACCCATATTCCCTTTTACTAGATACTTCCGGTTCGTCGAAAAGTGAAGGACGCTTCAATATTATGGCATTTTCACCTTCCGCAGTTATCGAAGCAAAAGGTGATAAGGTTCAACTCATCGAACTAAACACTTCAAAGCGTCAGCAATTGACATTGACCCCCTTTGAAGCGGTGCAATCACACTTACATGCGCGCGTTTCAAATGTGGAGATACATGCCAGTGTAAATACAGCGCACCTCCCTTTTATTATCGGTGTGGCTGGTATGGCAGGCTATGATACTGGGCGCTTTTATGAAACCATGCCAAGCATCGCCAAAGATGACTACGAAACCCCTGATTTCGCGGTTGGCCTTTATCTTCGTTCACTTATTGAAGATACAAAAACAGGTTATATCTATTATTGCTCCGTTGACAGTCAACCGCTGACTCAGTTTTTTTCTTCGTTCAACGACGAAACACCTGAGCCAAATTTCAAGTTAACGTCGCGGTTCGAATCAAATTTGTCTAAAACGGAATACGAAGCTTGTTTGGATAAAATACACGCCTATTTGCGTGCCGGTGATTGCTACCAAGTAAATATGGCGCAACGTTTTAGCGCGGCGTTTGAAGGGAATATGTGGCAAGCATATTGTGAGCTACGCAATCAAAATCAAGCGCCATTTTCAGCTTTTTATAACCTTCCCCAAGGCTGTATTGCTTCCATTTCACCAGAACGCTTTCTACGCGTTAAAGATGGGGTTGTAGAAACAAAACCGATAAAGGGTACACGCCCGCGATTTGAAGACAAAGAAGAAGATGCCGCTAGTGCTCAGAGCTTGCTCTCAGCAGAAAAAGACCGTGCAGAAAATCTCATGATTGTAGATCTGCTGCGCAACGATATTTCAAAGCACTGCAAACCTCACTCGGTGAACGTACCTGCACTCTTTGCTCTTGAAAGTTATCAGGCTGTGCACCATTTAGTAAGTACGGTAACTGGTGAATTAAATGAATCTTCTTCGCCTTTATCGCTTCTGGCATCAGCATTTCCTGGGGGGTCAATAACTGGAGCACCGAAAATCCGTGCGATGGAAGTTATCGATGAGCTAGAGCCACACCGCCGGAATATCTACTGTGGCAGCGTGTTCTATATGGGTTTTCGTGAAGACATGGATTCAAGTATTTGTATTAGAACCGTATTGGCAGAGAACCGTCGATTACATTGCTGGGCCGGTGGTGGTATTGTGCTAGATTCTGTTTCTAGCGAAGAATATCAAGAAACCCTAGATAAAGTGTCTAGAATACTGCCAGTACTTGAATCAATTAACCAATAGCACAGTATTTGTATGTAATGTGCTAGCACAAAGGTAAGCATATAGGTTGTAAACAAATATCTATGACAAAGAACGAATTTCTATCACAGTTTCACCACTTAAGGCAGCCTCACACCGAGCCAGATTTTCCGTTGCGAAAAACAGGACGCCCTGCGGCTGTACTTATCCCCCTGATAGATTATGGCAATTCGCTTCAATTACTGCTTACTGAACGAGCGCACCACCTCAAGCATCATCCAGGTCAAATCAGTTTTCCAGGCGGAGCGGTCGACGAAGCTGATAACTCTTTTTTTGACGCGGCACTTAGAGAAGCAGAAGAAGAAGTTGGTTTACCCGCTACTCACGTAGACGTAGTAGGAATGTTGCCTAGATACCGAACAATCAGCGGATATGAAATTGCGCCAGTTGTTGGCTTTGTAAATCCTGACTTTACACCGATTATTGACAAAAATGAGGTAGAAAGCGCTTTTGAAGTGCCTCTCGCACATGTTTTAGACAGAAGAAATCATTTAGTTCACACGACGCATCGCGATAAAAAGGCTTTTCCAATTTACTTTATCCCATGGAAAAACCGCATGATATGGGGCGCAACGGCGGCAATGTTACGCAATTTATCTCATCATATTCATCCTTAGCCTTTGTATTTGCTTAACCGCTCTTGCGTGTACTATAAATTAAACTTTACAGCGTATTAGCAAAACTAATCCCTTTATTAGCTTTTCTGTATTGTGGTTTTTCCGTGGTGGATGCATGATCTTACTATTACTTTGTTTTAATTTTGAAAGTTTATGATCAGTGTATTTGATATGTTCAGCGTGGGCATTGGCCCATCGAGTTCGCACACCGTAGGACCAATGAAAGCAGGCGCCGAGTTTGTCACCGAACTCGCTCAGGAAGCTGCGCTTTTTGATTCAGTGGATAGCGTGAAAGTTGAACTGTTTGGGTCATTAGGCCAAACCGGTATCGGCCACGGAACAGGAAAAGCTGTTATCCTCGGTTTACTAGGAGAACTTCCAGACGTTGTCGATGTGGACAGCATCGAGACTAAACTTGAAGAAATACGCAACACGGAAAAGCTTTGCCTTAATGGCCAGAAATTAGTGCGCTTTCCTAACAAAAACGCCATTGTTTTTCATCGCCGTAAAACGCTCCCCAAACACGCTAATGCCTTATCGTTTTATGCGTACGCGAAAGATGAGCTTGTAAAACAGCAAACTTATTACAGTATTGGCGGTGGTTTTATCATAAAAGACGAAGACTTCGATGCGACCAAAGCGCATGCAGCCAGCCTGCAAGCATCAGTACCCTTCCCTTTTAAAACGGCCGGTGACCTTCTTGCTCTGTGTAAAACTAACGGCTTAAGCATTAGTTCACTGATGCTACGTAACGAATCAACCTTCAGGCCCAAGCACGAAGTGAAGCAACAGCTACACAACATTTGGTTAGTAATGAAAGCTTGTATTCAACGAGGTATCGAAAGCGAAGGTATTTTACCTGGCGGGCTTAAAGTAGTTCGCCGCGCACCTGGACTATACCGTCGACTTCAAACTGAACACACAAACGACCCTATGCAGACTATGGATTGGGTTAACTTGTTTGCTTTAGCTGTAAACGAAGAAAATGCAGCTGGCGGCCGTGTTGTAACTGCACCTACAAATGGTGCAGCGGGTATCATTCCGGCTGTTCTACAGTACGTAGATAAGTTTATTCGACCTGTTGATGAAGAAGTAGCAAGTCGATTCCTGCTTACCGCAGGCGCTATTGGTATTCTCTATAAAGAGAATGCGTCAATCTCAGGTGCTGAAGTAGGTTGCCAAGGAGAAGTAGGCGTCGCTTGTTCAATGGCTGCAGGCGCGTTAGCTGAAATTATGGGGGGCACAGCTGCCTCGGTAGAGAACGCTGCGGAAATCGGTATGGAGCACAACCTCGGCCTTACTTGTGATCCCGTGGGTGGCTTGGTTCAGGTTCCGTGCATTGAGCGAAATGCCATGGGTGCAATCAAAGCCATTAATGCTTCTCGTCTTGCACTGCGCGGAACCGGTGAGCAAAAAGTATCGCTAGATAAGGTTATTAAAACCATGCGCGATACCGGTAATGATATGAAGACTAAATATAAAGAAACGGCGAGAGGTGGACTCGCGGTAAATATTATCGAATGTTAGCACCTCGTTCTAACTAGACAATGTATGGAATGAAAAAAGGGGCAATTAGCCCCTTTTTAATGAACGTTTTCAACAAGCGCTACGTTTACTTTACTGGAAGCGTCACGCCTTTAAACATTTTTTCCACTTCTTCGTTATTTTTCAGCATCATAGCTTTCTCAACCTTGTCCTTGGTCAGATGAGGCGCAAAACGCTCAATGAAGTCGTACATATAACTTCTTAAGAACGACCCCTTCCTAAATCCAATTTTCGTCGTGCTGTAATCGAACAGGTGACTTGCATCTATCTTCACAAGATCATCATCTAATTCTTCGCTTACCGCCATCGACGCAATAACACCAATACCGACACCTAAGCGAACATAGGTTTTAATAACGTCGGCATCTGTTGCGGTAAACACGATTTTAGGTGTTAGCCCTGCTCTTTCAAACGCTTGGTCTAATTCAGAGCGCCCGGTGAAACCGAAAACATAAGTAACCAACGGATATTTGGCAATGTCTGAAATATCGATAGTGCCCTTTTTCGACAAGGGATGGTCTTTGTTTACTATTACACTGCGATTCCAGTGATAACAAGGAAGCATGACCAAATCGTTGTACAAGTGAAGAGCCTCGGTAGCGATAGCAAAATCGGCTTCCCCTTTTGCAGCCAGGTCGCTAATTTGAGACGGCGTGCCCTGATGCATGTGTAATGACACTTTTGGATACTTGCTCATGAAACCCTGAATAACATCAGGTAATGCATAACGGGCTTGCGTATGCGTAGTCGCAATATTAAGTTTACCTTGATCTGGAAGCGTGTGCTCCCTTGCTACCGCTTTAATACTCTCTACTTTGGCTAGTATTTCACGAGCTATATTGATTACATCATTACCGGCGTCTGTCACGTGTGTTAAATGCTTACCGCTACGGCCAAAAATCTGAACACCTAGTTCATCTTCCAACATGCGAACTTGTTTGCTGATACCCGGCTGTGAGGTATATAAACTCTCTGCTGTTGCTGACACGTTCAAATTGTTATTGAGGACTTCTACGATATACCGTAGTTGCTGTAGCTTCATATTTTACACCGTTTAATGCGATAGACTGACACTGTACTCCCTCCGTTATAACCAAAACCACCTTTTTTTACTAGTTGCTATTACGAAATTGGCATTATAAAGTTGAAAATAATTGAATTTTTACATTTTCGAGTGGGATTTATTCGCCTTTGTCCGATTTCTTCTACATTATGGGTAGGTGATTAAAAAGCACGGTGTTAGATAGATAATGAGTAGCAGTAAACAAGTTACATCCACAATTGATTTTTCATCGGTGTTGGCAGCTGCTGTGCACGATATGAAAAATTCACTTTTTCTCCTTATTCAATCTATTGAAACACTCAGCGACGCCCTTTCTCCTCACGACGAGAAAGCTAGAGAGCAGGTTGCGAGTGTTCATTATGAAGCATCTAGGCTCAACACCAATCTTGTTCAAGTACTCTCTTTGTACAGGGCTGAATTAGAAAGTTTACCCATTACCGTTGACGAAAGTTTCATCAAAGATTTGGTTGAAGATGTTGTTGGCTCTAATGCGTTATATGTATCTCAGAAAAATATTGATATAAGCATCGCTATCGAAGATGACCTTAGCTGGTACTTAGACAGTGAGTTAATTTATTTGTTATTAAACGATGTAATCATTAACGCAATGCGCTATGGAACATCCAAAATAATAGTAAGTGCCAAGGCAGACGAGAACGACTTCATGACCATTAAAATAGAGGATGATGGTCGTGGCTATCCCGAAGCGATGTTAACCAAAAGCCACGAAGAGCTCTGTGACTTTGAGTTAAGCCAAGGAAGAACGGGGTTGGGGTTATTTTTTGCGAAGTTAATTGCAAACGCACATTCTCAAGGAGATAAAGTGGGCTCAATTGCCCTTTCCAACGGCGGGAGTCTCGGTGGAAGTGTATTTGAAGTAAAAATACCGTAAGATTGACCGATAACATTAAGTAATACAAAAAGTAACGCTCGTACGTAGTAATACGTTAACGTTATAAAAAATAAAAAACAGACGGAAACACACGCATGTACGTGATTATTATTATATTAATTGTTGTTTTGCTAATCGCAGCTATCTTTATCAATGCAATGCAACAACATCGTCAAAAGCAAGAGGCTGAGCGCAGAACTGAACTTGCGAAACAGCGTACTATTGTCGACGAAACTGAGAACGTTATTGCCGCCTGTGTAAACATGCCTGTTTCTTCGCGCATTATGGGCATACTTCACAATCGTATTCTAAATGCCTTAAAAGCAATGAACGATTTATCGAGTACATCTGAACTAAAACAGCGTATCTCAAGCAGTGAGCAAGCAACCGCCGCTGCTCTTTCGGACAATAGCGGCATCACTAACGATTTCGCGTTACCCGACAACGACAAAATGATCATTCAATATATTCAGGCCGTTAAGAAACTGCGCATTATTCTTCGTTCAGAACATAGTAAAGGGCAAATTGATTCTAAAGTATTCATGGATGAAGATAAGCAGCTTGAACGCTTGCAGGTAAAAGTAAATGTAGAAACATTGATTAAGCGCGGCCGCGCTGCACTTCAAACTAATATGCTTGGGTCAGCCAGACAGTATTTTGAAAAGGCGAAAAACGCACTAGAAAATCAAAATCCCCAAGACGAATACTCAATGTCTAAACTTGCTACACTTAACGAGTGGTTACACGAAATCCAAAGCAACCTTAAGAGCGTGAACGAAAAAGATCGCGCCAAGAAGCAAGAAGAAGAAAGAGACGAATTAGACGAGTTGTTCGCACCTAAGAAGAAGTGGTAGGTAGAACCTTTTCTTAGAAACTATAAAGCGCATTATTTCACTCATAATGCGCTACGGCCATGTCCCACATAGAATGAGCCGGCAGCGATAACCCTTTTCGCGCATTTCGAATTATTCCAATATTTTTCACCAGAGGCATGTCACTAATTTCTTTTGTTACTAGCCCCAATCCCTCCATTTGCGCTTTACAAATCGCCGGCATAATAGATATACCTAAACCATTTAGAATAAGCTTTCCTAGTGTAGATAGCTGCCCCGTTTCCGCGATTATATTTAGCTCACCATATTGTGCTAGCTTAGTTTGAGTCCAGTGGCGTACCGCAGATCCCCTATTCATCATTACCAATGGAAGTTTTAGACAGTCCTGCCAATGCAACTTCTCCCCTAAATGGGCTGATTGTGCTTTGTTGGTCACAACAACAAACTCATCAGCAAAAAGGCTTTTAAACACTAAACCATCTTTGCGCTCTGGCTCAAACGAGAACCCAATCTCGCTGCGGCCAGTAGTAACTTCATGAATTACCTGTTCCATTACTACATCGACAATTCGTAAGTTTACGTTTGGAATTCGTTGATGAAATACTGACAAGATATTCGGTAAATGAGACTCGGCAAATGACGGCATAGCGCAAATGGTAAGCTGCCCTTTCGCCATAGCAAACAAATTTTGAATATCAGAAAAAGTATTGTCCCAGTCGTGCAGTAGCCTCAAAGCATTTGGAAACAACACCTCTCCTTCTGGTGTTAGGCTTACATTGCGTGTATTGCGTTGGAATAACTTACCGCCTAACTGCTCTTCCATTTTTTTAATAGCCGATGACAAAGCTGGCTGTGTTAAATGTAGATTTACCGCGGCTTCAGCAAAGGTTGATGACTTGGCCACTTCTACAAACGCTTTTATTTGACGGTATGAAACATCCATAAACTTTTCAACTGATCTTGACGATTAATAAATAGTTTTTATTAATCGTAAGATTAATTCGATTTTACAAATGAAGCAACAATGTCGATACTTATTTTTAACAAATGCATTGGAGATAGAGAATGGCGGGATTTAACAAAGTTGTATCCTCATACGAAGAAGCAATGGCTGGTCTTGAAAATGGTATGACAGTTATTGCGGGCGGTTTCGGGTTGTGCGGTATACCCGAAGGACTAATAGGCCAAATTAAGAATATGGGCGTATCTGGACTTACTGTAGTTTCTAATAACTGCGGTGTAGATGGATTTGGCTTGGGTCTTTTACTAGAAGACAAACAAATAGCAAAAATGGTGTCTTCTTATGTAGGTGAAAATGCCCTGTTTGAAAAACAACTGCTTAACGGTGAGCTGGAAGTTGAGCTTACACCTCAAGGAACGCTGGCGGAAAAAATGCGCGCTGGTGGTGCTGGCATTCCTGCCTTCTACACTGCCACAGGTTATGGTACGCCTGTTGGTGAAGGAAAAGAAGTCAAAGAATTCAACGGTCGCCCTTATATTCTTGAACATGCTATTACTGGCGACTTTGCCATTGTAAAAGCATGGAAAGCAGATACTTACGGAAACTGTATTTATCGCCATACAGCACAAAACTTTAATCCTATGGCCGCTACTGCAGGTAAAATCACTGTGGTAGAAGCAGAGGAAATTGTAGAGCCTGGTGAATTGAACCCTAGCGAGATCCACACTCCCGGGATTTATGTTGACCGTGTTATTCAAGGTTCATTTGTAAAACGTATTGAACGCCGTGTAGTTTGCAAGGAGTCAGTGTAATGCTTAGTAGAGAACAAATCGCAATGCGCGTCGCTCAAGAGTTTAAAGATGGCGATTACGTCAATTTAGGCATAGGTATCCCTACCCTTGCAGCTAACTATGTGCCAAACGACATCAGTGTGATGCTACAGTCAGAAAACGGTCTTTTGGGTATGGGACGCTACCCGACTGAAAATGAAATTGACGCTGATATGATAAACGCTGGTAAAGAAACGGTAACGGCTATCACGGGCGCATCTATTTTTAGTAGCGCTGAGAGCTTTGCCATGATCCGCGGCGGCCACGTTGATTTTACTGTACTTGGCGCATTTGAGGTTGATGTATCGGGTAATATTGCCTCTTGGATGATACCGGGCAAACTCGTTAAAGGCATGGGCGGCGCTATGGACTTAGTTGCTGGAGCAAAGAACATAATTGTTACTATGACCCATACCGACAAACACGGTAACCCAAAACTACTTGGCGAATGCACCTTACCGTTAACCGGTGTGAACTGTATTACGCGCATTATTACCGACTTAGCAGTGCTGAGTGTTGAAGACGGTGCATTTGTGCTTCAAGAACGCGCCCCGGGCGTCAGCGTAGACGAAATTAAAGAGAAAACGGGCGGAAAGCTTGTTGTTCCTGAAAATGTACCTGAAATGCAGTTTTAAACTCTACGTTTAATTGTGCTTTTCATTTAATCGTGCTTCGCAATGTCGCGCTTATCATTCAGCATTTATGCTCTTGTGGTAAGCGCGCGCCATTGGGTTAACTCACATTTTTGCTTTAACTTTATATTCTTCGTTGAGTAACGATTGTTACAAGCACTTGCCTTCAGTCTGCAAACTCATAAGCCTTTCCAATAAACCTTTAAATGCACCGTGCATTAAGGGATAATGCGCCCGAATGTCATTTTAAAAAGGCTATACCTTCTTGCTAGTTACTGATTTACCTGTTCACCACAAAATTATTTCAAAGCTCGAAACGAAAAACATTTCGACGCTAACCGAAATTCAAGAACGCACTATGCTGCCAGCTATTCAGGGCAAAGATATTATTGCGTCATCAAAAACGGGGTCAGGTAAAACCTTCGCCTTTTTAGTGCCAGCTATAAACAGGCTAATGTCGCAAAAAGCCCTTAGTCGTCAAGACCCACGCGCACTTATTCTTGCGCCAACTCGAGAGCTAGCCAAACAAGTTTTCATTGAAGCTAAATCAATGTGTACCGGGCTAAATCTTACTTGTTCACTTATTGTGGGTGGTGAAAATTATAACGACCAAGTTAAAGCGCTTCGCCGTAACCCTCACATTATCGTTGGTACCGCTGGTCGTGTAGCCGACCATCTATTAGATAAAAGTGTGTATTTAAACGGTTTAGAGTTGCTTATCTTTGATGAAGCCGACCGAATGTTAGATTTAGGCTTCTCTGCTCAGCTTAAAATGATTAACGACTATGCTGATCACAGAAAGCGTCAAACTATGTTGTTTTCTGCCACGCTCGATAATATTGAGCTAAAGCATATGACAACGCAGTTAACCAAAGGCGCTGTCCGTGTAGCTGTAGGAGACTCAACCGCAGAGCATGGCGATATCGAACAGAAGTGCTTCTTTGCAGACAATGTTGATAACAAAGATCAAATTTTACAGTTTGAACTAGCCAATCGTACCTACAACCAAGCTATCGTATTTACAGCTACCCGTGAAGATACCGATAGAATTGCAGCACTGCTTAACGAACAAAACTTAGAAGCTATTGCGCTTCGTGGTGATATGCTACAAAGCCAACGCGCAGCAGTAATGAGTGCGTTTGCTCGTGGACAGCACAGTATTCTGGTTACTACCGACCTCGCCTCTCGTGGACTAGATCTATCAAAAGTAGGATTGGTGGTTAACTTTGACCTTCCTAAGAACGCGGATGAATACATTCACCGTATCGGCCGTACAGGCCGTGCTGGGCAAAAAGGCGAAGCATTCTCGTTAATTGGCCCTCGTGATTGGAACAGTTTCGAGGGGCTTAAGAATCACCTTCAATATGCGTTAGAGTGTTCACCGCATGACGAATTCTCGGCGTCTTTCAAAGGTTTTACGCCGAAGAAAAAAGTATCGAAACAATCAAATGCGAAAAGTGGTAAAAAGCGCGTAGCGAAACCAGCAAAACCTGGCACTAAAAAACGTGTCGATACCATGTCTGGAGAAGATATTGGTATGGTTCCTGTGAAACGAAAGCCAAGAAACACTCTGTCTGACGACGATGAATAAAACTCTATATCGTAGTTTGAACCATCACCGCCGCTAGTCACAATTCACTGTTGAATAGCGGTGTGTAACCTTTCACTTTGTTTTTAATCACATTTTCTTACGGCCCTTTGATGGAACACTTCGCCATCATATGCTCTACTACGCATATAGCAACAAGTCGGTCGTGCTGACTACACGCTTCAACTGTTTGTAACAAAGCGTGTAAGCGGCACACACTCCCCCTTTAAAATGGATTTTAACCACATGAAATTTATAAAGTTCGTATCGTTAGCCTTGTTTATAGTAATAGTCGTTGTGGCACTCTCCTATGAAAAAATAATAGCACGCGTATTGTTGCCGCAGTACATAGAGTGGGCACATCAAACAGATATGAAAGGCTTAAAAATAGGTCAACCGTTGAACGAACAAGAATTGGCGCTAGCAGCGGAGATAGGCATAAAACAGCCGATGAAAGTAAGAATTGTTTATGTAGATGAAGTGCCATATCCCTACGAAAACTTCGCGCTTAAAGTGTTTGGCGAAGCCGTTGGACTTGTTGGAGAAGGAATAATAAATAACGCACAAGTTTTCGGCTATTCGATTTATGCTCGTAAAGATTTCGAGCTTAATAGACCCAAGTTAGCCCACGAATTAGTGCATGTGTTACAGATTGAACGAGCCAGTTTAGATGAAGTTGTCACCCAACACTTTTTCGACATGGCTGAATACGGTTACGATAAAGCCCCACTAGAAGTAGAAGCGTCCGCAGCCAACAAAGTATACAGCGCTGATTGGTAATTTGTATTCACCGAGGATTGCTTTTTAGGGCGCCGGTGATTGTTTAGAGTAGCGTTTGTGTTAAAGGTTCGTTTGAGAGAAGATACTGACAAGCCTACTTTTATTCGACTACTTCCGTTTTGTGCCAATAGCAGACATTACAAGACTTGTTTCATTTAGATGTTCATGCAACTTCAACAATAAACACTCACAAGCCCAAAGCACTTTATCGATATTAAATCACATGTAAGCATAATTTAATGCCTGACCTAACACATCACGAAACAGATGGGAGAGCACTATGCCTATAGGCTCAAGCATTGATGAATTCTTAGAAGAAGGGATTAAGTAAGAAGTAGAATTTACAGCTAGTAATCGAATAGCACAGAGTCAAACTTTTCTGGTAGACAATGACCAAAACACAAGTGGTTGTGACGCACAATTTAATTTGATAGCCTATACAAATGAAAAAGATACTTATCAACACAACCTCTTCTTTCAACTGGTGGCGCTCACTCTGAGCGGCACGGAATTCGTACATTCTTTTGCTGCTGGAAGGTAGCTAAGTCTGTATGTTCTTTATATCTCCAGTAGCACGTTTCATTTACTTGGAGATATATCGTGACCAATCAAACAAATACCGAACGACAAGTCATTCTCACTGGCGACCGAGCGACTGGGCCTCTTCACTTAGGTCATTACGTTGGCTCGCTAAAGCAGCGTGTATCCTTGCAGGACGAGCATGACCAGACCATTCTTGTCGCTGACATGCAAGGTCTGACGGACAATGCACACAATCCATCAAAGGTATCATCTAGCATATTAAATGTGGTGGCTGATTATCTGGCTGTTGGCATAGACCCAAGGAAGACAACTGTTTGCCTGCAATCACAGCTACCAGCACTCGCTGAGTTGACTATGTATTACAGTAACGTGGTAACTGTAACTCGACTTGAGCGTAATCCTACCGTAAAAAGTGAAATCAAAAGCAAAGGCTTTGAGCGCTCTTTACCCGCAGGCTTCTTAACATATCCAATATCTCAAGCGGCTGACATCACCGCGTTTAACGCGACACTAGTTCCAGTTGGTGATGACCAATTGCCAATGATTGAACAAACCAATGAAATCGTAAGGAAGATTAACTCATTAGCAGGAAAGCCAGTGTTGAAAGAGTGTAAGCCATTACTCGGCAATGCATCACGACTACCTAGCACTGACGGCAAAAACAAAATGAGTAAATCGATGGGTAATACCATAAACCTTGGCGCTACAGAAAAAGAGATAAGCACCGCTGTTCGTAGCATGTACACAGACCCTGACCACCTGAAAGTTGAAGACCCAGGTAAAGTAGAAGGAAATGTTGTATTCACGTATTTAGATGCTTTTCACCCAGATATAAAGTATGTCAGTCAACTCAAAAAACACTATCAACGTGGTGGCCTTGGTGATGGAACGACAAAGAAGATACTGGAAGAGTGCCTGCAAGAGGTGTTGAAGCCAATACGTGAGCGCCGGGAGAAATACCTTAAGGATAAGGCGCAGTTAATCGATATATTACGAGCAGGTAGCGAAATTTCACGAGAAAAAACCAACGACATTCTTCTCAGAGTAAAAAGTGTTTTCGGGTTGAACCTGTTCTGACTTATATGGATAGAAGAGAAGGCAAATTAACCAAAATTCATCAGGCTAAAGAATATAGAAAGGTGCACAGTTATAAAACTATGCGCATCTTTAAAAGGCGGAAGGAAGCTGAAAAGCAGTAAACGTAAAATGAATTGAATGAATCTAACGATACAAATACCGTACGTCTTTGACGTAATCACACATATCATTTTGTTAACACCAATTTGCTCATTTAGTAAATATCAAGCGGTACAAAATAATAATCGGTAGCTCAAGTAACGTTAATGACGATTAACGTTACCTTTCTGTAAAGCTTCTCGGTCTTAAATTAGCGAACTCGAGCCTCTTTACTAGCAACAAGACCTCACAATCAGTGACACCTAATTGTACTGATAGTTTTGATTAATACGATTACCTCACCGACAGCTATTAGCCATTAGCGGACACTCAATCTTGACACCAAGTGATCAAAAACCAATCGAATACGTTGTGGTACTGGACCACGTTGAGGGCGATAAATATATAAATCCCAAGGCACCGGCTCGATCTCTTCTAACACTCTCACAAGTTTCTCTTGGCGTAATAAGTCTTGGACCAAAAAATCAGGAATTTGAGCAAACCCCAATCCATTTTGTATAGCCATTAATTCAGCTTCGGTGTCGGCACTTCGAAAACGTGTTATGGATGGCGTCCACTGTCTGTCCATGGAAAAAACCCATGGCCAAAGCTTTCCCGTATTGCGATCTACTAACCCTGTAACCGGCAAGTGGTTTAGATCTTCAATAGACGCAGGCCTTCCCACTCTATTTATTAACTCAGGCGAAGCCACGACATGCATATTAATTTTGGTGAGCTGGCGGGCAACAAATCGACTATCCCTCATGAAGCCGATACGAATCCCAATATCTATTTTTTCGTCAACTACATCCACGCGCTCGTCACTGAGTGTCAGGTCTATATCAAGTTGAGGATGTACTGTTGAGAGTTCCAGTAATGCTGGCATCAAGCATTTATGACCAAAACCAACAGGCGCTGCGATACGAACCCGCCCTTGTAATTCATTACCCGAGTTAGGGGCGCTTGTTTGAAACAATTCATCTACAGCGCGCAGGCGTTCTTTTGCTATCAAAGCAAATTTTTCTCCAACTAAGGTCACTTGTATGTGTCGAGTATTTCGATGAAATAAAAGCTCCCCTTGCAATCGCTCTAACTCTTTCACTGCTCGTGTCACTGCCTGAGGAGAAATTCCCAGACGGTTAGCCGCTTCTTTAAAGCTGCGAGACTCAGCAGCAGTACAAAATATCCGGAGCATTTCCAATCTGTTAAGCATCACAGTCACATTCAGGTTTGATATGAATACACTAATATTATTCCATATTATGGAATTGTGAAATAAAAACATTTCCATTTATTGGTTTTTGAAGGTAAGAGATACTTTGCTTGTTATTTAGACACCGTCATTCAACTTATTTGAGGATATTAACTATGAGCAGTGTTTTAGCAAACAACATCAGTGGTAAGGTCGTTGTGATCACCGGTGGTAGCAGCGGTTTAGGCGAGACCACGGCAAGACATTTAGCCAGTCTTGGCGCATCTGTTGTTTTAGGTGCCCGACGCATCGACAAGCTTGAAGCTATTGCTGCTGACATACGCACAGCGGGCGGAAAAGTTGCGGTTCAAGCGACAGATGTGACTAGCCAGGACGAAGTGAAGGCCCTTGTAAATCTTGCACAAGAGCGCTTCGGTAAAGTTGATGTGGTTATCAATAATGCAGGGTTAATGGCGATTGCACCGTTAGCTGAGACTCGAGTTGACGAGTGGGATCGCATGATTGACATCAACGTTAAAGGTCTGCTGTATGGAGTCGCCGCAGCGCTTCCGATCTTTCAGGAACAGGGATCCGGCCACTTTATCAATATTTCGTCCGTAGCGGGTATCAAAGTATTCAGTCCCGGCGGCACGGTTTATAGCGGAACCAAATTCGCTGTTCGCGCTATTGCCGAAGGCTTACGCCATGAAGTTGGGGGTAAAATTCGTTCAACAATCATTTCACCGGGGGCAGTCGAATCTGAATTAAAACATGGAAGTTCAGATACTCAGGGTGCGGCCTTTGTAAAAGATTTTTATCAGCAAAATGAAATTCCATCTGAATCTGTTGCTCGTGCTATCGCATACGCAATTGAGCAGCCTGCGGATGTGGATATCAACGAGATTGTTCTGCGCCCAACTGTTCAAGAGTTTTAATTCGTTTAATAAAAGACCTATTAACCAGCGGGTGATTTAACCACCCGCTGAATATTCAGTTTGTGAGGTTATTGATGACAGCGTTAAACAGACAAGTGCGTGCTTTGGTATTAGATAGCTATGAAGAGGGTACAGTATTCCGGGATGCCCTGATTAACTTACCCTCTCCATCAGCAGGTCAGGTGCAAGTAAAAATATTTGCAAGTGGAGTCAACCCTATTGATTACAAGATCCGCCAAGGTACCGCTCCTTATGCTATGCCGGAATTACCCGCAGTACTTGGCACCGATTTAGCTGGAGAAATTGTTGCGATCGGCGACGGCGTCACCGACTTTGCAGTAGGCGATGCCGTTTATGGTCTGACTGGCGGAGTGCGAGGATTGCAAGGAACATTGGCTGAATATGCCAACGTAGATGCTGAGTTACTTGCTCTCAAACCGAAAAATTTGTCCATGCGTGAAGCTGCGGCTTTACCTCTGGTTGCACTTACCGCTTGGGAAGGTTTGGTTGACAAGGCGAATGTTAAAGCGGGCCAGAAAGTTCTTATCCAAGGTGGAGCTGGCGGAGTTGGACATGTAGCTGTGCAAATTGCTAAGGCCTTAGGAGCCGACGTTTATGCCACTGCATCGACTGGAAAACAACAACGGCTCAAGGCGCTTGGTGCCACGCCAATTGATTATCACACTGCAAGCCCTGCTGAGTACGTGGACGCATACACCCAAGGCAAAGAATTCGATATCATTTACGACACTGTCGGTGGCTCTGTACTCGATGCCTCATTAGGTATCATTGCACATTATGGACATATTTTAAGCTGTGCTGCATTCGGCTCACATAACCTGGCACCGTCGTCATTGCGCTCTGCAACATTATCAGCGATTTTTGTATTACACCCACAGCTCAGCGGAGAGGGGCGCAAACATCATGGTGACATTCTGCGGCAAATTACGGCTCTCGTTGAAGCTGGACAAATTAAGCCACTACTCGATCCGTTACGCTTCTCCCTTGACACGGCAATGGATGCACATAATGCTGTAGAGTTGGGGTCCATGGGTAAAGTCGTTATTGATGTAATTGCTTAAAAAGATATTGTGGAGGATGCATATGAGCCCAAGAAAACTAGTTCGAACTGTTCGTTTCCATGAATTAGGTGGTCCCGAGGTATTAACTATTGACTCGCTGGCGAGTCCAAGTTTGCAGGCCACTGATGTACGTATTGCGGTCAAAGCTGTTGGGCTCAATCGTGCTGATGCCATGTTTAGGCGAGGCAGCTATATAGAAAAGGCTGACTTCCCTTCGCGAATCGGCTATGAAGCATCCGGGATAGTCATTGAAGTCGGGGAAGAGGTAAATCATTTTCGCCTTGGGGACGAGGTTTGTATTGTCCCTCAGATGGGGCTTTCTCAGAATGGCTGCTACGCAGAAGAGGTTGTCGTACCAAGTGAATATGTGGCACTCAAACCAGCAGGGCTAACCTTTGCTGAAGGCGCAGCAGCTTGGATGCAGTACCTGACAGCTTATGGCGCTTTGGTCGAAATTGTTAACGTGCAAAAAGGCGATGCAGTACTGATAACCGCTGCATCGAGCAGTGTTGGATTGGCTGCGATTCAAATTGTGAATTCTCTGGGGGGTATCCCTATCGCTACAACTCTAACAGGAGCTAAAAAGGCTGCTGTGCTCAAGGCTGGCGCGGCCCATGTGATTGCAACCCAAGAAGAACCGCTGCTGGATAGCTTGATAAGCATCTTGGGAGCAAACAATTTAAAAGTCGCATTTGATGCTGTCGGTGGGCCGCAGATAGCTGAAATTGCTGAAGCAATGAGCCCTGAAGGAACAATAATAGCACACGGAGCATTAAGTCCCGAAGTCACTCCTTTTCCCTTAAAAATAGCACTTCGTAAAAGTCTGACAGTTAGAGGGTATGTTTTTACTGAAGTTATAAAAGATATCGAGCGTTTTCGCAGAGCAAAGCAATTTATCCACTCGGGTTTATCCGAGGGAACACTCAAGCCTGTCATTGATCGAAGCTTTAAATTTGAAGAGATAGTAGCAGCGCATCACTATCTGGAGTCAAATCAGCAGATTGGTAAAATAGTGGTCGAACTTGATTAACAGTTCGTAGCTTTCGCTAGTCAATCAACACAGTCAGTGCCTGATTTTGTCGGGATTTGCATGTTCAGTGGCGAGTAGCATGGCGGAATTTATTGGAAGGCTAGATAACCCAAGCAATGAGATTTGGACGATCAAACGGGACGATAAAATTCTAGCTTCTTTACGAAAGTCAGGGCTTTGCATTGGTGGAAGAGAAACTAGGCTTACAATGGGGTATAGAAGTCTTGGAGCAACGCTTCACCAGGTGCCTATAAACGTGAATAAATATTTAAGGAGTCTCAATGACAGCTACAAAAGAAGAAGTTATCGCTTTCATGAAATCGGAGTTTCCACAAAGCAAATGCGTTGTGGAAGCAGTGAGCGACGGTGGAGCGACTGTATCTCATCATGTAGGTCAGGATGAATTACGTCCTGGCGGAACGGTTTCGGGGCCTGTTTTAATGAGTGTGGCTGATGTGGCACTTTATGTGGCGATACTTGGTAAAATTGGCATCGTGCCATTGGCAGTAACAACTAGCCTTAACATCAACTTCTTACGTAAGCCATCGTCAAATGAGCGAATCATTGCGGAATGTTCTCTGATAAAAGTCGGCCGTACTCTCGTGGTTGGGGAGGTTTCTCTGTACTCTGAGGGGGTGAGTGATTTAGTAGCACATGCTGTGGGTACATACTCTATACCGCCCTATACATCGTAACGAAGTGAAAATATTAAAACAATTAACTCTCTGAAAGCTTGACTCCGTTTAAAAGAAGAAAGCAGTTATTTGAGGGGAAGATTAAATGGTTATCAATTGTAATCTTATACAAACGCCTACTTCAGGCCTGCAGCGGAGGCATTGGAGCAATTCGAGGTTAACAAACAAAGTCAGTCGGACAGCCAACGCTGTCGCTGCTTTGGGCGTAGAACGTTCGCCCCTTGTCTACAACGGACAAGCGCGTTAGTAACCTTCAATATCCGCTTTACGCTGTGAGTTCAATCGATGGATGCAACACACTGGTTAAATCTCTGTGCTGGTGTTTCATAGTCTAGCGTCTTTCTGGGTCTTTCGTTAAGTTGTCTTGCGACGCTACTGAGCTTTTGCTGACTATGTACTGACAAGTCAGTGCTTTTGGGGAAATATTGTCTAAGTAGCCTATTAGTGTTTTCATTTGAACCCCGTTGCCACGGAGAGTGAGGATCACACAGATACACTTTGATGTCAGTCGCCAGTGTAAACTGTTTGTGGTCTTTGATTTCCCGACCTCTATCCCACGTGAGTGATTTATACAATTCGCTTGGTAGCTTTTGGGCTTGTTTAATTAGCGCAGCAATAACAGTAGATGACTTACTATCTTCCACTTTGGCTAGCATTACATAACGAGAGTGGCGTTCAACGAGCGTTGCAATATAGCTATTCTTTGAACCACATATTAAGTCTCCTTCCCAATGCCCAGGCACAGCTCTATCTTCAACGGAAGCTGGGCGCTCGCTGATTGACAAGGCATCTGGAATTTGGCCTAAGCCTCTGCCTTTTAGCGTTGACGTGCGAGACTTTCGGACGGCTCTCTTCGTTCTCAAGCATCGTTGCAACTCTTTCTTCAACGCCCCTCGCGTCTGAATGAAGAGTGTTTTATAGATGGTTTCGTGAGACACGTACATTTCCTGATTATCGGGATATTGTCGCTTTAACCAACCCGCAATTTGTTGTGGTGACCATGCTCTTTTAAGCTTAACAGCTATAAGTTTACACAACTCTGGGGATCCGATTAACTTACATGGCTTAGGCCTTAATGCTTCGTCCAATGCTCGTTGCTCTGCTTTTACGGCACGGTAGTGCTTCAACCCACCATTTCTTTTTATCTCACGACTTATTGTAGATGGCGCTCTAGACAAACGTCTGGCAATTTCTCGAATAGATTGTTTACTGACTAAGCATCGTGATATCTCTTCTCTTTCATCAAGCGAGAGGGACTGTGGATGTCTTTTTCGTTCTGGTGGCCGGTACCCACCCGTTTGATAGATGGTTGGCATAATAGAAGAGTGAAAGCGGTCAAACATTCTAGCGATGTCATGTAGCGAATCACCTTGCTTATATCTGTCCCAAATTAGCGCTTTTTGCTCAGGTGAGTAATAAATACGTTTTCTTTGTTTCATAGCAACGTTCCTCCTCAAGTAAGGATAGCGTTGCATTCACCAGTTGAACTCAAGGCTCGAAGCCGACATTGAAGGCTATTCAAAGGAAGCTATATCTCACTCCCAACACGAATGGCCAAACTCAACACATAAAAAAACGAGTGCTTAAAAGCACTCGTTTTCAATTGGCTCTTTTACGTGGCCTAGCCCTCGTTTCCACGCTTAGCCTAGCGTGTCGAAAAGCCTCAGTCGACGATAAGTGTTACTAAGTTTAAACTTAGTATTCCCACCATCCTTCTTGCCACCACTCCAAAAACTCTTCAAAGTCGATGTAACCGTCATCGTTACTATCGATAAGCTTAAAGCCTTCTTGTACGTGGCTAGCTTTCGTTTTTGGTGAAATAACGGTTAGAAGCTCGATGAACTCCGGCAAATCGATTTGGCCGTTGCCATCACGATCGAAAAAGCTGAAGTCCTTTCTAATTTCTTCAATTTTAGATTCTGAAAGTTGAGTGCTCACTCGCATTCCTTATTTCAACTGCAATAAGCACGAGTGTAACGCCCTTCTTTCTAGCTGTCTACGCCTGATTTTCTTTTGCTTTAAGTGCGCGTAAACGTTGAGCTTCTGCTTTTTCCTGACGCTTTTGTTCCATGGTCAAACGCGCTTCCGTTCCTACATGCTCTTGTTGACGCTCTTTTGCCAGCTGAACCTGTTTTTCACGTTCTCTAAAGCGAGCAATTTGATCGTCGGTATGGGTACCAAAGCAGTGTGGGCAGCTTACACCCGGCTCATACTTATCACTCTGCTTGTCTTCTTCAGTAATTGGAAGTCTGCACGCGTAGCACTGCTCATAATGGCTTTTCTCTAAGTCATGGTTAACTGCAACGCGATTATCAAATACAAAGCAATCGCCTTCCCACAATGACTCTTCTTTCGGTACATCTTCAAGGTACTGTAGAATACCGCCTTCTAAGTGATAAACCTCGTCAAACCCCTGCTCTTTCAAGTAAGCCGTCGATTTTTCACAGCGAATACCACCGGTGCAGAACATAGCCACTTTTTTATTTTTTGACGGGTCGAGCTCTTTCGCTACGTATTCAGGAAACTCACGAAACGTTTCGGTTTTAGGGTCGATAGCGTGTTTGAACGTACCAATTTCAATTTCATAACCGTTTCGCGTGTCAATAACCGTAACATCTGGGTCGCTAATAAGTGCGTTCCAGTCTTTAGGTTTTACGTAAGTACCAACGGTTTTGCGAGGGTCAATACCCTCAACGCCCATGGTCACAATTTCTTTTTTCAGTTTTACCTTGGTGCGATAGAACGGCTGTTCATCGTGAAGAGATTCTTTGCAAGAAATAGGGTTAATACGCTCGTCGCTGTTTAAATAAGCAAGTAATGCGTCGATACCTTCGCGGGTACCAGAAACCGTACCGTTTATCCCTTCGTGGGCAAGAAGAAGTGTACCTTTAATGCCATTAGCTTCCATTGTTTCGAGAAGCGGTTGGCGGATTTCTTTGAAGTTTTCAAGCGCAACAAATTTATACATTGCGCATACAATATATTTAGACATATTTTAACCTTTGCTGATTGGAGCGTAAGACCAGTGCAAAAATGCGGCGCGCAATATAACAAAAAGGAATGATAAAAACTAGGGCGGATACGAATTAGCGCTCCTACGTCAACCCAAACTTAGCACGCAACAACGAATTGAAATGACTGCTATGCAATATTCTCAAAAGATGTGAGGTGTGACGAATTTTCTTGTTGTGAATGGTATTCTTTATCTTGTGATGAAAGGATATCGTATAGCAGCGTATTATCTTCCTTCACGGTGTTAGCGTATTCCTTTTTCAACCGCTTTTGTGTTGCCAAACTACAATTATCTACTACATCGTCGGGTAGACGTTTAGCATCATCAGTTTGTGATAGTGGAGAGGGATTCATACTTAAATATAATCTTGCTGCTGCATAGTCTTGAGATACTAACTCAGACAAAACGCGCATTCTGCCCCATTCGCTTTCATTAGCAGCTAGCGATGGCCTTCTATAATAATTTAACGATGCAAGCTTGGATTCGATGCTGCTTTTATCATCAGATTCTGACGCTACCGCTTCAATTTCAAATGGCTCGGCAACACTATGTTGCTGCATAGCAAGATATAAAGAGAACAACGCTCCCTGCGCAGATGCTTTAGCAAGCACACCACTGCGCTCCCAGTATATACTGGGGTCAATAGGTATTTGCTCACGAGCTTCGACAGTTTCTAGCGACATTCTTATTTACAACTTCATATGTATACTTATGTTTTCGGCAAGATAATGTTTTTCTTAAGCTTATTATCTAAAATTAGATATACTCCTATAAAGTAATCGCGCGCTCATTCATGGATTTGAAATGCAATTTAGCAACAAACAAGTACTGATTGTTGAAGACCAACGCCCTTTCCTTCTTTTATTAAAGGGGCTGATGCATTCGATGGGCGCATCTGATGTAGTTACGAAGTCATCTGCTGAACAAGCGGTATCACTATGTAAAAAGCATAAGTTTGATATTGTCATTTGTGATCTACACCTGGGAGCTGACAACAAAAATGGCTATGAGCTCATTGAAGAGTTGCGCACTCGAAGGCTTATCAGTCCCACATCGGTGTTCATTCTGATAAGCGCAGATAGCGCTCGACCGATAGTGTTGGGTAGTATTGAACGTAGACCCGATGATTTTTTAATTAAGCCCTTTTCTCAAGTTCAGCTGAAGTCTCGTATTGTTCGTGCGTGGCAAAAAAGACAGTTTCTCCAGCAAGCGTTTAGTCTCGTTGAACAGGGTGAAATAAACAGTGCGATCGACCATATCGAAGCGTTACTTGACGCCCCTTCCCACTATAAAGGTCACTGTGAACAGCTATTAGTCGAGCTATACTGGCGTATAAAGCAACCCGATAAAGCGCTAGATGTGTTACGTGACTACATTGACGGAAAACCCGTGCTGTGGGCACAAATAGCTATTGGAAAAACTTACTTGCTTTTAAAGGAATATGAGAAAGCGATTTCAATTGCCAAGAGAACGCTAAAGCGTAACCGGTTCAATGCAGACGCCCACGATATTCTTGCGCAAGCACACCAAGCCACCACAGCTGGCGACAAAGCACTTGATGCAATAAAAGAAGCAATAAAACTGTCACCCTACTCCTTACCCAGGCATTTCAAAGCCTGTGAAATAGGTCGGCAAAATGACGATTTAGTGCTGGCAGCGAGTTCAAGCCAAGCGATCTGGGATTTATCGAAACGAACCGTTCACAAAACAAGTTTACACTGGTGCGGTATTATCCGAAGCCTTTTAGATGTCGCAGAGTTTGCAGACGACAAGCGCCAGCGCAATAAGTATCAGCAAGAAGCATTACTAACTCTGCAAAGAGGAAAGTTTGATGAACATCTTCAAAAAATGGACAGAGATTTTGACGTAGATATATTTGGTACAATCGTCAACGCTAGAATTAGCGCTATAGACGGCAAACTGATTGATGCCAAACGCCACTTAACAACGTCACAAACACTGCTTGACGATAAGTACACGGAAGTTCCTACCGCGTTTATTCCTGACAGTATTAACGTTATGTATAAACTGGGTGAGTTTGATGATGCGCTACAGTTGAATGCACTTTTAACTTCAAGACAGGATGAGCTCGACCAAAACAGTCTAAACATGCTGGATGCGCAAGCCCTCAATGCTCAGAAAAACTTAGCCAGTTATCAACAGTTCAACCGCGAAGGCATTCAACACTATCAGCAGCAAGATTACGAACGTGCTAAAGCTTCATTTGCCCTTGCTCAAGGCTTTGCTCCTGTAAATACAGGGGTTGCGCTTAATCTATTACAATGTCTTCTACAAATTGCAATCAAAGAAGATAAAGCCGAAATGAAACTCATTAATGAGTGTAAGCGGTTGTTTAAATTGATTGACGATATGTCACTTAAGGCGCCGTACAAAGAAAAATACACCAACCTTAGAGATGAACTCTCTAAATATATTGGCTTTTGAATTAGAAAACTGGTGAGCTATGAGATTGTTAGTTTTTTTACTGATGGCAATTTTAATCAACGAGGTTAGCGCCGATGAACAGGCGCTAAGTCAGAACGAGTCTTTTATACTAGCCGATGCTGGTATTCACAGAATGACATTTGAAGAGCTAAACAGTGGTGAAATATTTGTTATTCGCGGATTAAAAGTACCTAGCACACAGCAATTCGAGGGTAGTCAAGCTAACGAGAAACACCTCCCAAAACTCGTCAAAGTTAAAACTGGCAAATACTATCTAAAATCGATAACTCCAGCTTTTTCGAACATTGGGGTAAGACGTTTTAAAAAACCTGAATGCGATGGCTGCTTTTTCTCGCTTCAACCAAGCGCGGTTTCTTATCTGGGTAGGTGGAATATTGATTTAGAATACAAATCAAGGAATAAGGTAGAGTGGCATATACAGAGGCAGTATTCCTACGAGAACCTTAAAACATTAAAACAAAAAGAGACTGTAACTAATTTTGTGTAACTGCCTATCTCAATTTACTCTATAGAGAGTTAAGGATAGGCAGATGAACATGA
>NZ_JAYMEU010000025.1:0-72266 GCF_037029575.1 Alteromonas sp. CH_MED4-4
TATACGGACGCAAACCATTTTAGTCAAAACAGCATGTTTACTCTTGCAATAACGGGGGAGACCATATACACGCCCTACATTCTTACAATGTAGGGCGCGTTTTTCGTTTGAGTGTTTTCCAAATTTATTCCGATAGCGCAGAAATATAAGCTCTTACCACTTTTTCAACAAAGGCCTGACAATCTTTGGCCGTGGTTGGGTCATATTCACCATGGTTGGTAATGTTGTTCGACAATACGCGAATACCTAAAAAGGGAACGTGGTAGGCATGTGCAATCTGCGCTGCAGAAGCGGTTTCCATTTCTTCCACACTCGTTCCCATATTCTTATGGAGCCATGCTATTCGATCTAACTCGTTATTCCAAAAGTTACCGCTGCCAATCGTTCCTTTAACGACGTTCCCGCGTTTGTACTGCTTGGATAGCGATAGAGCTAGGTTGATGAGCTGTTTGTCTCCTAAATAAAAACGCAACTTTTCTGCGTCCTTGGCGCTACTCCCTTCTCCCGCGCTGCCTTCTGACGCCATAAGATCCATCGGCAGCCAATTAAACGGTTGAGAACCTTCTCCTTGAGCCAGCTTGGGCGTTTTAAAATTGGATGCATTAATACTGCGTTCGCCAAGAACAATATCACCAACTTTTAAGGAAGGATCGTGGCCACCTGATGTTCCCTGATTGATGATAAGGCGAGGGTGGTATCTCTCTATGCCAATAGCGGTGGCGGCCGCAGTATTTTCTAAACCCTTACCGGTTTTAGCTACCACAATGGGGTACCCGTTTAGTGTCCCTTTATAGAATACCGCATTACCTGAATACTCTGTTGTAGTGTTATCCAAAAGCGCAGCAAAGTATTCGGCTTCAATGGGCATGGGGCCTTGAATCATTATTGGCTGTAACGGAGCGTTCTGTGAAGCTACTTCTACACGCTTCATGGTGTGTACGTGCTGTGTATTTGCCCATACGCTATGAGTGAAAAGTGCCAAGAGCGTTATAATTGCTGAAAAACGTGTGTAGTGATTGAAAACGAGCTGCATGTCTATCCTTATTTTTGTCGTTGTTGTCCCGAGGAGTGTTAACGAATTCTCGTTGTTTTGTTGGATATGTTTTTTGTAATTTTGATACTGACTTAGTTGAGTGTTCTTATTATAAGCGTCAGCTTACCACTGCTTTAGTAAATTACAGGCAAAAAAAAGCGAAGCATTTGCTTCGCTTTAATAGTGTATACGTTGCTATTCGACTTCTACGATTTTAAGGGTATTGGTCGCGCCCACTTTTTCCATTTCATCGCCGTAAGTCAGGATGATACTGTCGCCGCTTTTCACTAACCCTTTCTCTTTAAGTGATGCAATGACATCGTACTTCAATTTGCCAGGTTCACTGTTTGAAGAGTCAAAGAAAACCGGCTTAACGCCGCGGCAAAGCGCCATCGTGTTAAGCGTTGATTCGTGACGAGACATCGCAATAATTGGCAGAGATGTAGTAATGCGAGACATTAACGTTGGTGTAGTTCCACTTTCAGTTAAACCTACAATCGCTTTAACACTTGGCAAGTGGTTCGCGGCGTAAACCGCAGACAGAGCAATTGACTCGCTAGTAGAAGAAAACTGCTGATCCATGCGGTGCTTGGAAATTTTAACGCTAGGATGTGTTTCCGCGCCTTCACAAACACGAGCCATAGCTGCAACTGTTTCAATAGGGAAATTACCCGCCGCTGTTTCAGCTGAAAGCATTACCGCGTCAGTGCCGTCTAGTACAGCGTTCGCAACGTCCATTACTTCTGCACGTGTAGGCATAGGGCTGTCAATCATCGACTCCATCATTTGCGTCGCGGTGATCACAACCTTGTTGAGCTGGCGAGAACGGGCAATCAGTTTCTTTTGAACACCAACAAGTTCCGCATCGCCAATTTCTACACCCAAGTCACCACGAGCAACCATTACCGCATCTGAAGCGCTGATGATATCCGTCATGGCTTCGTCAGACGCCACCGTTTCAGCACGCTCGACCTTTGCACAAATTTTTGCGTAGCAGCCAGCTGCTTCGGCAAGTTCTCGCGCGTAGTTCAAGTCTGCGCCGCTGCGAGGAAATGACACTGCAAGGTAATCAACACCAATTTTCGCGGCGGTTTTAATGTCTTCTTTGTCTTTTTCGGTAAGTGCATCTGCAGAAAGACCACCGCCTTGACGGTTAATGCCTTTATTGTTTGAAAGCTTGCCGCCTACTGTTACTTCAGTAATCACTTTGCGGCCTTCAACGCCAGTTACTCGAAGCTGAATACGACCGTCATCAAGAAGCAGAATATCGCCTGCTGATACATCATCAGGAAGCGCTTTGTAATCAATACCTACTTGATTAATATCACCTTCGTCGCGGCCTAATTCAGCGTCTAGAATGAATTTTGCGCCAACCTCTAAACGAACTGCACCTTCGGCAAAACGAGCAACACGGATTTTAGGGCCCTGAAGATCACCTAAAATCGCTACGTATTTACCTAGGTTCTTTGCTGCCTGACGAACGCGCTTTGCACGTTCAATGTGGTCTTCGGCTTGTCCGTGTGAAAAGTTCATGCGCACAGTGTTTGCGCCTGCGGCAATAAGTGCCTGAATCTTTTCAAGTGAGTCGGTTGCAGGTCCTAGGGTGGCAAGAATTTTCGTTCTTCTGGTCATGTGATTCCGTCGCTGTTTCTAAGTTAGAAAAGACAAAGAGTGATAGGCTACGCGTTTATACGGTATGCCTGTAATCGCTTTACGTAATTTTATTACAGAATAATAGTTGAATTTGACAAAAATGTGAATGAAATAAACAAAAACGCCTAACTGGCTCGACCAGTTAGGCGTTTTCGCTGATTTATTGAACCAATATTGCTACGGTAGGTGGTTCTTATTTGATCACGTGGGAAGAAAATTACTCACCACGCTTTTCATAACGTGAACCACGCAGCGTATCCTTTACTCGCTTCAGATTCTCTCTGAACTTGTTGCCGCGGCGCAGTGTAAAGCCGGTTGCCAGTACATCAATTAGCGTGAGCTGTGCGATGCGAGAGGCCATAGGCATATACATATCAGTATCTTCCGGCACTTCCAGCGATAACACGTAACTGCACTCTTGTGCCAGCGGGCTATCTGCTGAGGTAATTCCTACTACAGTAGCGTCGTTCATGCGGGCAATTTGCGCTATTTCTACTAAGCTTTTAGTTCGGCCCGTATGGCTAATCAATACAACAACATCGCCATCTGAACAGTTCATGCAGCTCATGCGCTGCATCAGAATATCTTCAAAGTAGACCACTGGAACATTGAAGCGGAAAAACTTATTTAGTGCATCGTGTGCCACTGAAGCTGAAGCGCCTAAGCCGAAAAATGAAATTTTCTGTGCCTGTGTAAGTAAATCAACAACGCGATTTACCACGTTCACATCCACAGATTGGCGCGCCACTTCCAGGGACGCCATGGTCGATTCGAATATCTTATTGGTATATTCGTCTGGGCTGTCGTTTTCATCAACATGGCGGTTTACATAAGGCGTGCCGTTAGCCAGGCTCTGCGCTAAATGCAGTTTAAAGTCTGGGAAGCCTTTAGTATCAAGTCTTCGGCAGAAACGGTTTACGGTAGGCTCACTAACATCCGACATCTTAGCGAGGGTTGCTATACTCGAATGAATGGCCGTTTGTGGGTTAGCTAGAATTACTTCAGCTACCTTTTTCTCAGATTTACTGAATGCCGCTTGGTTTTGTGTGATTTTTTCTAAAATGTTCATACAGATATAGCAATTAGTTAGCACAATTTATTGTAAGGTACACCCGTAATAGTACCCAATGTGACGTCTGTGACAAGAAAAATGTAATTTTTTGACAATTTTTGTTATTTCAATCGGGTTAAATGAGGGTAAACTGAGGGAAACAGTAAAGATTCAGATCCTATAGTTGGTACAAGTTGTAATTTTACTACATTTGGTGTTAACTATACGGTAAAAATAGTCGTTAGTGTTGTAAATAACTGTACAATACGCCGCGGACACATACATTTAAAAGGTCGACGAATATGGTATTGGATAATTCCTACGAACCCTGTGATTTTGTACTTTTTGGTACACTGGGAGATCTTTCACGACGCAAGTTGTTGCCTTCTTTATATCAGCTTGAAAAAGCAAACTTGATGCACCCAGACACCACTATTGTGGGTGTTGCGCGTCAAGAAATGGAGCTGGATGCCTATATTGAAGAAGTTCATGCCAACCTAATCAAGTTTGGCGAGAAGAACTTGTGTGAAGCCACTTGGGAAAAAATGAAAGCACGTTTGCACTATGCATGCGTAGACATGAAGGACGTTGAAAGCTATTGCGTATTAGACGACCACGTTGACCCAAGCCGCACCATGGTGTGTTATCTAGCGACGCCACCGGCGATATACGGTGATATCTGTCGTGGCCTGCATAGCTGCAAAATTATCGACTCAAGCGTTCGCGTTGTGCTAGAAAAGCCAATTGGTCACGATTTGGCATCGTCAAAAGTGATCAATGAGCAAGTTGCAGAATACTTCGACGAAAAGCAAATTTACCGCATTGACCATTACCTTGGTAAAGAGACAGTACTAAACCTAGTATCACTGCGTTTTGCCAATTCTATTTTTGCTACTAACTGGGACCACAACTGCATTGACCATGTTCAAATCTCAGTTGCGGAGTCAGTGGGTATAGAAGGGCGTTGGGGTTACTTTGACGACGCGGGTCAAATGCGAGATATGGTGCAAAACCACTTGCTACAAATTCTAAGCTTGGTAGCGATGGAGCCTCCGACAACGCTCGACGCTGACAGCATTCGTGACGAAAAATTGAAAGTGCTTAAAGCGCTTCGTCCGATTAACTCGTTTAATATTAATGACAGCACAGTACGCGGTCAGTATACCTCTGGTTTCGTGAAGGGCGAAGAAGTGCCTGGGTACCTTGAAGAAGAAGGTGCTAATACGCAAAGTAAAACCGAAACCTTTGTAGCTATTAAAGCGGAAATTGATAACTGGCGTTGGGCTGGTGTGCCGTTCTACCTACGCACAGGTAAGCGCATGCCAACTAAGGTGAGTGAAGTTGTTATTTACTTCAAGCGTCAGCCACACAACTTGTTCGGTGACAGCTTCAAGAATCTCCCACCCAATAAGCTCGTTATTCGTCTACAGCCAGACGAAGGTGTAGAAATCACCGTAATGAATAAAGTACCTGGCTTAACCAGCTCAGGCTCTATGGATCTACAAAAATCCAAGTTAAACCTAAGTTTCTCTGAAGCGTTTGCCGATGAGCGTATTCCTGACGCATACGAAAAACTCCTTCTTGAAGTTATGTTGGGTAATCAGGCGCTATTCGTTCGTCGTGACGAAATTGAGCAAGCTTGGACGTGGGTAGACTCAATTCTTGAAGCGTGGAAGCAATCGAGCGAGCCGCCAGAACCGTATCAAGCAGGTACGTGGGGGCCGGTAGACTCTATAGGTCTTCTTGCTCGCGAAAATCGCAGCTGGTACGAGAGCAAAACAGGGAAGAAAAAGTAATATGGCGTTAACAACTCTATCATTTGAAACACCTGATGCGCTGACTGATGCATTTGCGCAAGACTTAGTCAGCATTTTAAAAACAGGTATTAAAACTCGCGGTCGAGCTTCGCTTGTCGTTAGTGGTGGTCGTACACCGCTGGCGCTTTTTAAACAACTAAGTGAAACCGAACTTGAGTGGGATAAGGTTGATATCACCCTTGCCGACGAGCGCTGGGTTGAAGAGGACCACGAGGCCAGCAACACCAGCCTAGTCAAAAATAATCTAATTCAAAATAAAGCCGCAGCAGCTCGTTTTATCGAATTGAAAAGCGATGCTGATGATGCAAACGAAGGCGTAAATGCCGCAGAGTCAAATCTGGCTAGCATGTCACAACCTTTTGATGCATTGATTCTTGGCATGGGGGAAGATGGTCACACTGCATCGCTTTTCCCTTGCTCTGAACAAGTACTTGACGGCTTAGATATGAGCAGCGGCAGAACCTGCATCGCTGTTCAACCTACAACAGCACCTCATCAACGTATTTCATTAACGCTACCAGCGTTACTCAATAGCCGTAATATCTTTTTGCATTTAACAGGCGAGAAGAAAAAACAAGTCTTACTTGATGCTATTGAAAATGCCACCGAAGCGCAAAAGCCCATCACCGCCGTAGTTAACCGCGCGCCGGTTACTTTGATGTGGGCGCCATAGGAGACAAACATGAATCCAAAAATTGCTGAAGTTACGCAACGAATTATCGAGCGTAGTAAAGAAACGCGTAAGGCGTATCTAGAAAAAATTGAGAGTGCACGACGTCAAGGACCACACCGTGGTGTGTTGTCATGCGGTAACCTTGCTCACGGCTTTGCAGCATGTGGAACAAGCGAAAAATCAGATCTTCGTTCAATGACCAAAGCCAACGTGGCAATTGTGTCTGCGTATAACGATATGCTTTCAGCGCACCAGCCTTACGAGACGTATCCTGCGCTCATTAAGGATGCAGTGAAAGAAGTAGGCAGCGTAGCCCAGTTCGCAGGTGGCGTACCTGCTATGTGTGATGGTGTTACACAAGGCCAGTCTGGCATGGACTTAAGCCTAATGAGCCGTGATAACATTGCTCAGGGGGCTGCCATTGCGCTTTCTCACAACATGTTCGATAGCGCACTGATGCTAGGTATCTGCGACAAAATCGTTCCTGGGCTATTAATGGGCGCACTAACGTTCGGTCATTTGCCAACCGTTTTTGTGCCAGCTGGTCCAATGCCATCGGGTCTTCCAAACAAAGAAAAAGCCCGTGTTCGTCAAGAATTTGCCGAAGGTAAAGTAGGGCGTGACGCGTTGCTTGAAGCTGAATCTCAATCTTACCACTCTGCGGGTACCTGTACGTTCTATGGAACGGCAAACTCGAATCAGCTAGTGGTTGAAATGATGGGCTTGCACCTTCCGGGTTCGTCGTTTGTTAATCCGGGCACACCTTTGCGCGATGCGCTAACAAAAGCGGCTGCGGTTCAAGCAACACGCTTAACTGACCTTGGCGACAACTATACGCCAATTGGTCACATTGTAGATGCAAAAGCCATTGTGAACGGCCTTGTAGGTCTTCTTGCTACGGGTGGTTCTACTAACCACACCATGCACCTTATTGCGGTAGCTCGCGCTGCAGGTTACATCGTAAATTGGGACGACTTCTCAGATATCTCTAATGCTGTGCCTCTTCTTACTCGCATTTACCCGAATGGCTCAGCTGACATTAACCACTTTGTTGCAGCAGGTGGTATGTCATTGCTAATTAGACAGTTGCTTGATGCGGGTCTACTACATAACGATGTTAAGACCATTTGTGGTGAAGGCTTAGACTTCTACACTAAAGAGCCTGTGCTTAAAGACGGCGAATTAGAATGGCGAGACGGCCCGACTGAATCCCTTGATAAAGAAGTGCTAGCAACTGTTGACGCACCGTTTAAGCCAGATGGTGGTTTGAGTGTACTTGACGGCAATCTTGGTCGTGGTGTTATTAAAACCTCAGCACTTCGCACGCCTCACTGTAATATCAAAGCACCAGCGGTTGTGTTTGAAGACCAGTTTGAACTCGATGACGCGTTTAAGTCTGGCAAGTTAGACAAAGACTGCATTGTAGTTGTTCGCTTCCAAGGTCCTTCAGCAATTGGTATGCCAGAACTTCACCGCTTAACGCCACCTCTTGGGGTGCTTCAAGATCGCGGCTTTAAAGTGGCGCTAGTTACTGACGGTCGTATGTCTGGTGCATCAGGTAAAGTTCCTGCAGCTATCCACGTGACTCCAGAAGCTTATAAAGGCGGTTTACTTGCTAAAGTGCAAGAGGGCGACATTATTGAGCTAAACACACAAACTGGTGCATTAACACTGCATGTGGACGATGAAACACTGGCTGCACGTGAAGCAGCGCCAGCGAACTTAGCTAAGCATCACGTTGGAATGGGACGTGAAATGTTTGCGGGTATGCGCGCTATTCTGACGGGTGCAGAAGAGGGTGCATGTTCACTGTTTTACACGCAGGAGCAAGCATAATGAGCCAGAAGTTTGTGGCTGATGTTGGCGGTACGAATATTCGTGTTGCAAGGGTAACCGAGTCAGGTGTAGCCGACATCAAAAAATACATGTGTAATGATTTCGCCAGCATAGACCTTGCTATTGCACAATACTTTAGCGACATGCCGGAATACAGCTTTTCGCAAGGTTGTATTGCAATTGCATGTCCAGTATTGGGCGATCAAGTCGAGATGACGAATCACAGCTGGGCATTTTCTCAAAATGCACTTCGCTCTCAGCTTAAACTAGACGCGTTGTTCGTTATCAATGACTTCACTGCCGTAGCGCACTCTTTGCCTGTATTGGGCGAAGAGCAAGTGGTACAAATTGGCGAAGGCACTGCGAAAGAAAATGGCAATATCGCTGTTTTTGGACCTGGTACAGGATTGGGTGTTGAGCATATTACAATGACCTCAACGGGCTGGCAGACGCTGGACGGTGAAGGTGGTCATGTAGACTTTGCACCGGTAGATGAAACCGATGTTGTCGTATGGCGTCACCTTCAATCGACCTTAGGACGTGCTTCTGCTGAAGAAGTAATGTCTGGACGCGGCCTGCATAATATTTACACCGCGCTAGCAAACCACGCATCAGCACCAGTTGTATTTACCGAGCCGGCTCAAATCACTGACGCTGCGCTGAACGGTACCTGTAAAATTGCTGAAGCGACGCTTACCCAATTCTGCCGAATTATGGGAAGCTTTGCGGGTAATTTAGCGCTTAACATGGCGACCACGGGCGGCATCTTCATTGGTGGTGGCATTGCTAACCGTTTCCCTGAATTTATTCAAAATAGCGATTTTAGAGCGCGTTTTGAAGCGAAAGGGCAAATGAAGCACTACGTGAAAGACATTCCCACCTATTTAATTGCAGAACCTGATCACGGTTTATTGGGTGCGGCTGCATATCTGAATCAAAATACAGCGAGCTAAATTATGACAACGAAATGGAAATACTCTCCAGAGGAAATTTTTGCGGCCGGTCCAGTTGTACCTGTTTTGGTAATCAATGACGTAGAAAAAGCGGTTCCTCTGGCAAAAGCGCTGATGGAAGGTGGTATTAAAGTACTAGAAGTTACGCTACGTACCCCTGCTGCTATTGACGTGATTAAGCGAATTGCACAAGAAGTACCTGACTCGCTAATTGGTGCTGGAACCGTGACTAACGCCCAGCAGCTTAAAGCGGTAGTTGAAGCTGGCGCTAAGTTCGCAATTAGCCCAGGTATGACGGCTGATTTGCTAAAAGCGGGTATGGACTCAGAAATTCCACTTATCCCTGGTATCTCTTCAACTTCTGATTTGATGAAGGGTAAAGATGCGGGTTATACCCACATGAAATTCTTCCCAGCAGAGGCTTCAGGTGGCGTTAAAGCCATTAAGTCAATCAGTGGTCCTTTCCCTGATGTGACGTTTTGCCCAACGGGTGGCATTGGTCCAAACAACTACAATGACTATTTAGCGCTTAACAACGTTAAATGTGTAGGTGGTTCGTGGCTTGCCCCTGACGACGCAATTGAATCAGGTGACTGGGCGCGTATTACGCAGCTAGCAAAAGAAGCTGTTGCGGGTGCTAAACAGTAATTTGCTGAACCTTTAAATGAAAAAACCTGCTCATTGGCAGGTTTTTTTTTATCTCTTGATCGTGAACTGCGACTGTCTACCTTCTAAAGTGTCAGCGAAATTGCGCTTGCACTTCAAATAATTTACTTCGGAACAATAGTTTGTTTCAGTGTGTGGCTAGCACCGGGGGACAGTGTCTTTCCCTGAGTTAGCGATGTTTCTACGCACAACATATGCTTATAGCCAAATGGGTCCATGTCTGAAATAGACGCTGCGCCTAACCACGGGTTCCACACTACCAAAGAGTCATTGCCGTCGGATACCACTTCCGTAAACGTGTTGCCTTCGACTTCAATTTCTGCTGTTTTAATCGGCGCAACATGAATGCGATCCGTTTCGCCTGTGATGGTGTAAGGACTCGGTGTCGTCTTAAGTCCCCAGTCGTCAAGTTTGTCTTTATATTGACCTTCAATTCCAGTTATTTGGGTATGTTGAATGTGATCAACGTGGAAATATGTATGTAGCGCACAGTTAAATTCGAATGGTACAACACCCGTATTTTCTGTAGTTAGCGCGACGTCCATCGTCTCACCAACTGTAATTACCATGGTCACGTTACAATCGTTCTCAAACCCTTCAGCTCGGGTAAAGCTTGGCGAAAGCGTAATCGTTGTTCCGCTTTCTGTATCTTCTGAATGAATCAGCTTCCACACTTGTGTTCTCAAAAAGCCGTGAGCGGGGAGGGCACCTTTTTCTCGACCGTGATCATCGCTAAACCAAGGCCAGCACACCGGAATACCACCGCGAATAGGTCGCTCTCCGTTCAAGTAAGCATGGGGGCTTACCCAAAGACGCTCTCTACCATCGCTTTTAGGCACATATGACAAGATATGACCGCCAAATAGGCTAATACGCGCAGAGGAAAACGCATTATCTACGTCTAAAAAGGTAAGTCCATTAGACTCACTAACGGTAACTGAACTCACAGGTGGCATAAGCCCTCCTTGGACTAATAAGAAAACAACAAAGGGTAAGCGACGGGAAAGCGTATGTCGCTGGAATATCGTTATTTTGCGTGTTTACGACCACGAAAAACAAAAAAGGTGCAAACGCCGTGTTTACACCTTTAGATTAACTCAACTTTAGCGTGAATAGTTTAACTATTTTCGCTTAATACCGTTAATTACTTAGAAATATGAGCCACAAGGTCTAGAACCTTGTTTGAGTAGCCCCATTCGTTGTCGTACCAAGAAACGAGTTTAACGAATGTATCAGTAAGTGCGATACCTGCTGTGGCGTCAAATACCGATGTGCGAGCGTCGCCAAGGAAGTCGTTAGACACAACCGCATCTTCTGTGTAACCCATGATACCTTTAAGCTCGCCTTCTGAAGCTTCTTTCATTGCTGCACAAATTTCATCGTAGCTAGCAGGCTTCGCAAGGTTTACAGTAAGGTCTACTACTGAAACGTTTGGTGTAGGCACACGGAAAGCCATACCTGTTAACTTGCCGTTAAGCTCAGGGATAACTTTACCTACTGCTTTTGCTGCACCGGTTGATGATGGAATGATGTTCTGACCAGCACCACGACCACCACGCCAGTCTTTCATTGAAGGACCGTCTACCGTTTTCTGTGTTGCAGTTGTTGCGTGAACCGTTGTCATCAAACCGTCTACAATACCAAATTTATCGTTAAGCACTTTGGCAAGAGGAGCAAGACAGTTAGTTGTGCAAGACGCGTTTGAAACAATAGTTTCGCCAGCGTAGCTTTCTTGGTTTACACCCATAACGAACATAGGCGTGTCATCTTTAGAAGGTGCAGACATAACAACTTTCTTCGCGCCAGCTTCGATGTGCTTCGCGGCAGTTTCTTTAGTCAGGAACAGACCTGTTGATTCAACAACCACGTCAACGTCTACTTCATCCCACTTAAGTGCAGCTGGATCTCTTTCAGATGTAATGCGGATAGTTTTGCCGTTTACAACTAGGCTATTGTTATCTACTGTAACTTCACCGTCGAATAAACCGTGAGTCGAGTCGTATTTCAATAGATAAGCAATGTAGTCCGTGTCTAGTAAGTCGTTTATTGCAACAACTTCGATGTCGTTGCGCTCTGCTGCTGCGCGCATTACTAGGCGTCCAATACGGCCAAAACCATTGATACCGATGCGAATTGTCATAACGTACCCCGATTATTTAAATAAAATGAAAATAAATTACGTAAAGTATGGATCAAAATGTCATAATTAGCAAAATAAAAAGCCAAAGTGTTGCAAAATTACGAATAAGTGCTATTGCAATCGTATTCAGATATCGCCAAGCCCTTGTTTCTAGAATAATGTTAAAAATTTGTTTGTAGACGCACTATGCTTAATTTGCTTTGCGTCTTTTACCGAATAACAGGAATGACACACCATGACACAACAACTTCTGCAACAACTGGTTGAAATGCGGGGAATTGAAACCCAATACGTCGACGCATGGGGAAAGCCAGCAACCATCGCAGAATCAAGTAAAGCAAAACTGCTTAACACACTTGGCTATGACACCAGCAGTGATGAAAAAATTCAGTCACAAATTACACAAGATATAAAGTCGGTATGGTTGTCGCCGTTAAATCCTGTTCAAGTGGTTCGCAATACCCAAGAAATTAATCTAGCTGTTCGTTTGCCTATCGAGTTAGTGAACGATGATCACACGCTCACGGTCACCTGTGAAAATGGTGACGTGCTCACTCATCAATTTACGCCAGTTGACCAAGAAATGACGACGATGGCGCATATCGACGATGTAGAGTTTCATGAATACGTAGTAACACTGCCTTTAGATTTGCCCCTTGGTTATCACGATGTAGCCTTAAGCGCTGATGACGATGAGTTTGCGCGTTCTCGTTTAATTGTGGCACCTGAAGCCTGCTACACACCAAACGAGATTAAAGAAGGCAAAAAAATATGGGGCTTAAGCGTTCAACTTTACTGCGTTCGCAGTGAAAAGAACTGGGGGATTGGTGATTTTTCTGATTTAGCACTGCTTATTGAAAAAGCCGCTGGTGTGGGCGCAGACTTTATCGGACTTAATCCTATTCATGCGCTCTACCCTGCAAACCCCAACGCGTGCTCGCCTTATGGGCCAAGCTCACGTCGCTGGCTTAATTATTTGTATATCGATGTGACTGCCATTGACGGGTATGACGATGCATCAGTACAAGCGGTAGTGAGCAGTGATGAGTTTAAAGCCACGCTTGAACATGCACGTAACGTAGAACATGTAGACTACGAGGCAGTCGCCCATGTGAAACTGGCTGCGCTTAAAGCAGTATTTGATGTTTACGATGCCAAATACCTTCGTAAAAGCACAAAGCAAAATAAGGCGTTTAAAGCCTTCGTAGAAGCGGGCGGTGAAAGCTTAGATATGTTAGCGGTGTACGACGCCCTGCAATCGCACCTAAAAGCTGAAGGTAAAGACAGCTGGGGATGGCCGGTATTCCCACAAGAATACAAAGACTATTACAACCCAGCCGTGGCTAAGTTTAAGAGTGCAAACGAACAAGACGTCAAATTTTACTTGTTCCTACAGTGGATTGCCGCCCAACAGCTTGAGCTTGCAAGCAACAAAGCTACTGATGCAGGCATGACCATTGGTCTTTATCGCGACTTGGCGGTAGGCGTTAGTGAAGGCAGTGCGGAAATTTGGGGTAACAAAGACCTATACTGCACAGGCGCAAGTGTAGGTGCTCCACCGGATATCTTGGGCCCACTAGGCCAGAACTGGGGGCTGCCGCCTATGGACCCTCGTAAGCTGTATGAACAGGGTTACCAACCTATTATTGACTTATTTGCGTCTAACATGGCGTCGTCAGGCTCATTGCGTATCGATCACGTCATGGCGTTGCTGCGTTTATGGTGGGTTGTGAAAGGCGATAACGCTAAAGATGGCGGCTATGTTTATTATCCTGTAGACGATTTACTCGGTATTTTAGCGTTAGAAAGTCACCGCAATCAGAGCCTGGTTATCGGTGAAGACTTGGGTACTGTACCCGAAGAAATTCGCAGCAAGCTTGCTGATAATGGCGTGTACTCATACCGCGTATTTTTCTTCGAACAAGCGGAAGACGGTGGTTTCTTCTCACCTAGCCATTACCCTGTTCAGTCTATGTCAACGTTGACTACTCACGATATGCCAACGCTGATTGGTTACTGGCACTGTTTAGATTTAGAGCTAGGTAAAGAAATAGGGCTTTATCCAACAGAAGAAATCCTTCAAACGCTTTATGCGGATCGTCATGAAAATAAACAGGCAATACTTGATACGTTGCACGGCCACGGTTCAATTGGCGACAATGTAGGCCGCGATGTTAATCATACGGGTATGAATCGCGAACTGAATAACGGTATGCAGGTGCATATGGCAGGTGGCTCGAGCGCTTTATTGAGCCTGCAATTGGAAGACTGGTTAGAAATGGATAAGCCGGTCAATATTCCTGGTACTTTTGACGAGTATCCAAACTGGCGACGAAAACTCACAGAGAATATCGAGTCGATGTTCGATAGACATGATATAAATGAGTTGGCGTCTAAACTTACTCATGCCAGAAAGCAAGCAAGTCAGGGTTAATTGCCATTATCAAAGAAATGATAATAGGCGGTTGCCTAGGTAACTTAAACGAGTAAGATAAAGTACCAAGACGGTACTTGAAAGAGCTTAAATGTATACAACGCATTTAAGCTCACAATTCAACCCGCTGCCATGCGGGTTTTTACTAGGAGTAGCGAATGCAATTAGCGCAGCAGTTTGAACAGGTATTATGTTCTCAGCCGTTTTCCCATTTAGGTGTAGTTAAAAATCAGCAGAAGTCGGTACTTCGCGTTTGGCGTCCTAATGTCAGCAAGATAACGATTGAATGGGAGAATGCAGCGCTAGCAAATGTAACCGTTACCTCCAAAAATGGTCTTTTTGAAACACCACTGCCTAAAGAATATCAGGGTGAGGTTTATCGCGTTATCGCCGAAGGCTTGAATGACGATAAGGGCTATATCGATCCTTATCAATTCTCCGAGCAGGCGTATCATGCGGTACACTACATCGATAGCAAGCCTTCAAACTTGTATGAGCAAGCGGGCGCGCAACTTTTAACACTCGCTTCTTCAAAAGGCGATGCGATAAAAGGTGTCAGGTTCTGCGTTTTCGCGCCCAATGCAAGCACGGTGTCGCTCATTGGCGATTTCAATCAGTGGGATGGCCGCACGCATCCTATGGAAAAGACCTCTATGGGATACTGGGTACTGTTTGTGCCAGAACTCGCAGAGGGAGAGCGCTACAAGTACCACATTAAAGATGCACACGGCCACGACCTACCGCACAAGGCTGACCCACTTGGCTTCAGTGCAGAGCAGTATCCTTCTCATGCTTCGAAAGTTTACAACCACAATAACTATGAGTGGAATGATAGTGCATGGATGGAAAAGCGAAAGGGGAACAAATACAACAGCCCAATGAGCATTTATGAAGTGCACCTTGGCTCTTGGAAGCGCCCGGGTATTGAAACTGATGCGCGCTATCTTACTTATAAAGCGCTGGCCGATGACTTAATAAGCTACGTCAGCGATATGGGTTACACTCACGTTGAATTGCTGCCTATTTCCGAGTTTCCTTTCGACGGTTCGTGGGGCTATCAGCCCGTGGGAATGTTCGCACCAACGAGTAGATTTGGAAACCCAGATGAATTTAAATACTTTGTTGATAAGGCTCACCAAGCAGGTATAGGCGTAATTATCGACTGGGTACCTGCACATTTCCCGGAAGACGGCCATGGCTTGGCGCGATTTGATGGTTCTTGTGTTTATGAATATGAAGATCCGAGGAAAGGTTGGCATCCGGATTGGAATTCTTGCATTTACGATTTCGGCAAAGACACAGTTCGTCAGTTTTTAGTTGCAAACGCACTGTTTTGGCTAGACAAATTTCACGTTGATGGACTCAGGGTTGATGCAGTGGCATCCATGCTTTATCTCGACTATTCACGCAATGACGGAGAGTGGATCCCGAATGTGGATGGTGGCAACGAAAACTACGAAGCCATCAGCTTACTGAAATGGATGAATGAAGAAGTGTACAAGCACTTCCCAGACGCCATGACAATTGCCGAAGAATCAACGTCGTTTCCCAAGGTTTCTCGCCCAGTATTTGATGGTGGTTTGGGCTTTGGCTTTAAGTGGAACATGGGATGGATGCACGACTCATTACACTACATCGCTAAAGACCCCGCCTATCGCAACTATCACCATGGCGATATTACCTTCAGCATGGTTTACGCGTTTGACGAAAACTTTGTGCTGCCTATCTCGCACGATGAAGTGGTACACGGCAAAGGCAGTATGCTGCATAAAATGCCTGGCGATGAATGGCAGCAAGCTGCTAACCTGCGTTGTTACGCGGGCTTTATGTACGGTCACCCCGGCAAGAAGCTTAACTTTATGGGGAACGAGCTTGCGCAGGCACGAGAATGGAACCATGACAGTAGTTTAGACTGGCACTTGCTCGATTACGAAAAACACAAAGGCATTCAAGCGCTTTATAAGGCGCTCAACAACCTCTATACGTCTACGCCAGCGCTTTACGAGCGAGACCACGAACCAGGGGGCTTTGCTTGGCTCGACCACAATAATGCAGACCAAAGCGTGGTTTCATTTGTTCGTATGTCAAAAGATGCGAAGCAAAAAGTATATGCGGTATCTAATTTTACGCCTGTGCCACGTCAGAACTTCAGAATAGGCGTAGATGATGCATGCACGCTAACGCTAGCACTAAACACTGATGATGGTGCATATTGGGGTAGTGACTACGACGTTGCTTCTACTGTAAATACGCAACCCATACCTTGGAATGAGCGTACTCACTCTGCAGAAATCACGTTACCGCCGCTAGCCACGGTATTTTATGTTGCCAATGTGGATTAATCCGACTAGAGCGACACGCCCTAGTGAAGAGATAAATTGAGAACCAAGTGAACGAAATTCGAGACACCGCACTAATTGTAGAAAGTGGAATGGGAAAGGCATATCCACTTGGCGCAACAGTTACACAAGATGGTTGTAATTTTGCCGTATACGCGCCCGATGCGAAGGCGGTCGTGTTGTGTTTTTTCAATAGTGACACAGAAGAGGCGGTGAGTGAGCATCCTTTGCCTGAGAAAACTGGTGATGTTTGGCACGGTCGTTACAGCGGCGTTAGCGCAGGACAATACTATGGTTATCGCGTAGAACGCGGTGAGGGAGGGTTACATGCGGTACCCACCGACAAACTGCTAATCGACCCTTACGCCAAGAAAATTAGTCGCGCAATAAAATGGGACGCTAGGCAATACAAACACGACTCTCAGTTTATGATCCCCAAGTGCATAGTAATTGATCAAAATGACTATGCGCCGAGTCATGTTAGCGCGCCTGTTATTCCGAAACACAAGCGAGTAGTTTACGAAGCACATATTAAGGGGCTAACAAAACTCCATCCCGATGTACCTAAAGAACACCGTGGCAAATTTATCGGTGCTGCCCATCCGAGTGTCATCAAGCATCTCAAAGCATTAGGCATAACCACGGTGCAATTTATGCCGTTGTGTTCATTCATGCCTGAACCATTTATTACAGAGAAAGGCTTAACCAATTATTGGGGATATAACCCGGTTAACTTCTTTGCACCTGAACCACGCTACGGTGTGTCAGATGCGCTTGCTGAACTGAAGTCTATGGTAGATGCTTATCATACTGCCGGACTTGAGGTTATTGTTGATGTGGTATTTAACCATACAGCAGAGGCAGGCAATGGCGGTCCTATTCTTTCTTATAAGGGGTTTTGTCCTTACCAAGCGTACTTATTAGAGCAAACGAAAAACGGAGAATTGGTTTATTCCAACCACTCTGGCTGTGGTAACACGGTAAATACCGCGCAGCCATTTATGATGGGACTTATTTTAGATGCCATGCGCCACTGGGTATCCGTAATTGGCGTTGACGGCTTTCGTTTCGATTTAGCAGTATGCTTGGGAAGAGAGCCACAAGAATATAGTAAAAAATCTGGGCTGCTGAGAGCCATTAGTAGCGACCCTGTTCTAAAAGAGAGGGTATTGCTTGCCGAACCCTGGGATATTGGGCCTGGCGGCTACCAAGTGGGTAACTTTCCGTCCCCGTGGTTAGAGGTGAATGATAAATACCGCGATACGGTGCGCGCCTTCTGGCGTGGAGACGATGGCGTTACCGCGGACTTTGCGACCCGTTTAATGGGCTCACGAGATATATTTCACAAAGGCCATCGACATATCAGTACGTCGGTAAATAACGTGACATATCACGATGGGTTCACGCTGCACGATATGGTGACCTACGCCGAACGTCACAATCTCGATAACTTAGAAGAAAATCGAGATGGCCATGGACACAACCTGTCTGCCAATTATGGTATTGAAGGGGAAACGAATGACGAGCAGATACTCGCTATGCGTGAGCGTCAAAAGCGCAATCTCTTTGCAACTCTGATCTTCTCGCAAGGTACACCGCATATTCTTGGTGGCGATGAATTAAGCCGCACCCAAAATGGCAATAATAATGCCTATTGTCAGGATAATCCTATTAGCTGGATGAATTGGGAATTAAACAAGCGCAAGCAAGATTTTCTTAGCTTCTGCCAATATGTGATCCGTTTGCGTCAGTCCTCTTCACTGTTAAGCGAACTAAAGCTGCACGATGATACTTTTACGCTCTCACGAAATGTAAAAGAAATAAATTGGTATAAGCCCGATGGTTCTGACAAAGCGTCTGAAGACTGGAATGCGCATCATAACAAAGCGTTTGGTGTGGAAATAAAAGGTTGTGTAACGGGCGACCAGAAGCCAGAGCACTGGTTCTTGTGTGTTAATGCAAGTGAAAGCGACGTGCGTTTTCACCTACCTTCTGTCATACCCAGGGGAGGGTGGACCATGCACTTGGATACGCGCTACAGCTCTCTTGAAGAACAGCCTTCAATTTGCATTCAGAAGGTGTTTTTACAGGCCAGCAAATCGCTAACGTTGTTCAGTTTTTCTCAGTTCTCTGGATAGAATAATGGCTTACAATACGACCTTATACTTGGTTAAGGATGCCTTTAAAGAATTTAAGAGTACCGCTAAACGGCTCTAAACTCAGTGCACGTTAGCTGAATAAGAAACAGAGTCTTTACCTTTGTGTGAATTTCATACAGCATGGGCGAAAGCGCGTAACGCAGGTGCTGAATGCGTGCCAAAATCTCGGCTAAACTAGCTTACAAAACCCGTTAATGTTTACCGCTGGTGACAATTACACCACTGCGCACTAAATTGTTAGCTTAGACTGTTCTTTATTCTTTCAGGTGGTATCATGCGCAGCCATCTGAAATGTGAGGGTGTTCCTATGCAAAAGAAAGGTGGTAATTCGCACGAAGACAAGTCGTGTGATATTGGTTTTATCGGTTTAGGGGTGATGGGTAGTAACCTAACCATGAACCTAGTGGACCATGGCTATCGTGTAGCGTGTTTCGATTTAGACCAAAACAAAGTTGAGTCTATTCTTGCCAAAGACGCGAGCGAAAGAGCTGAAAATACTGAGCCTCGTGTTGAAGGCTGCAGTTCTTACACCGAGCTTTTAAGCAAGTTAAAAGCCCCGCATCTTATTATTATCTCTGTGCCTGCTGGCGATCCTGTTGACCACGTTTGCAATCATCTTATTGACGCCGGAATTCACGCTGACGATATCGTGGTTGATACTGGCAACAGTTTGTGGACAGACTCTGTTGCACGTGAAGAGCAGTACAAAGGTAAATTTATCTTCTTCTCTACCGCCGTGTCAGGTGGTGAAGTAGGCGCTCGTTTCGGGCCATCTCTTATGCCTTCAGGCAACCCTTATGCATGGACACGCATTGAGCCTGTTCTTAAAGCTATTGCTGCAAAGGTTGACCCAGAAACAGGTAAACCATTAGAAAGCCATACGCCAGGTCAACCAGTGTTAGAAGGCGAACCATGTGCGACCTACATCGGTCCGGTTGGAGCAGGGCACTATGTAAAAATGGTGCACAACGGTATCGAATACGCCGACATGCAGCTTATCTGCGAAACTTACCATGTTATGCGCGAAGCGCTACATATGGCGCCAGCTGAAATAGCAGAGGTGTTTCGTCGCTGGAACGAAGGCAAGCTGAATAGCTACCTGATGGAAATTAGTGCTGAAGTTCTTGAGCAAATGGATCCAGAAACACAGCAGCCGTTGGTTGATGTGATCTTAGATAGAGCAGGTCAAAAAGGTACAGGCCTTTGGACTGCAGTAAGCGCATTACAAGTAGGTAGTCCGGCACAGACCATCACTTCTGCGGTATTCGCGCGCAGTATTTCTAGTTTGAAAGACGAGCGTGTAGCTGCGAGCAAGGTTCTTGCAGGCCCAGATGCGCCATCATTCAGCGATGATGAGAAAATGTCGATCATCAACAAGCTAGAGCAAGCGCTTTATTGCTCTAAAATCTGTGCATACGCACAGGGCTTCCAGTTAATGGCAATGGCAGGTAAAGAACACGGCTGGACACTGGAGTTTGGTGAAATTGCTAAAATATGGCGTGCGGGCTGTATTATTCGCGCCGTATTTCTTCAGTCTATTTCTCAGGCCTACGAGAATAACGAAGACTTAGCCAACTTGCTTATGGACCCATTCTTTGCAGAACAAATTACACAGTACCAATCTGATTGGCGCGAGTCTATTGCCCAAGCGACACTGGCTGGCGTTCCTTGCCCTGCCATGATGTCGGCGCTAAGCTATTACGATTCATATCGCACAGCTGTGTTACCTGCTAATTTGCTGCAAGGCCAGCGCGATTATTTTGGCGCACATACTTATCAGCGAGTAGATAAGCCAGCAGGTAAAAAGTATCACATCGAGTGGAGTGATCCCGCACGTCCGCAAACGGCTATCAAAAAATAGTATGAACTAAATAGTGTTACACGCGCTCATAACTGAGCGTAAACTATTAAGAGGTGTATTTGTTTTCAAATACACCTTTTTTGTTTAAAGAGGTAAGTTATGTCGACAGATGAAAAAGCAAACGCATCAGTAGCTAAAAAAGACTGGAAAACTGAGCTCACTGACGAGGAATATTATGTATGCCGCGAAGCGGGTACTGAGCGACCTTTCACTGGAGTATTGCTAGACGAGCAGCGAGATGGATTGTACGTGTGTAAGTGCTGCGAAGCGCCACTTTTCCCCTCAGATACTAAATTTGATGCTGGTTGTGGATGGCCTTCTTTCTATAAGCAGCTTGATGACGGTAATGTAGATTACAGAGAAGACTTGAGTCACGGTATGCGTAGGGTTGAGATTTTTTGTAAGCAGTGTGGCTCGCACTTAGGCCATGTATTTCCAGATGGTCCTGCGCCAACGGGTCAACGCTACTGCGTAAATTCGCTATCTATGACCTTTAAAGGCGAAGATGATACACAAATTAAAGGTTAAAAAGCCCTAGGTGAGCGTTTGATTAAGGTAAACATCTGATTAAATTTTAACCTTGTGTGTAAGGCTACGGAGCCCAATTAAAAAAAACCGCCCATAAACGGCGGTTTTTTTAATTATTTCCCAATGAAATTGTGTAATTGAGTTTCAAAAAATCAGAGTTTGTCTAGCTTTAATGAACTTGCATCAAAGGTCGCGCTATTTAAATTACTGACTATTTCATCAACAATATTATCTAGAATGTCTACTGGAAGGGCATGTTGCTGACCTAACTGTATGCGCTGAGTGTCGTTAAGCCTTTCGTCGAAAGCCTCAGCAACACCATACCAAACGTAGGCGAGTCGATAGTTATCCATATCCATTCCCATAGACGCAAGCGAGTAGAAGATACTGACATCGATATTGTCACTATCCGTGTATAAACTCAGCGCTCGATACAAGGTTTCAATAGTGCGCTTCTGATCTGTTTTTATTTGAACAGAGGCCAATGCAACCAGAAGCTTTGGATCGCTTACACGGTTGCTGGCAGCGTAGCGCTCAAAGCGATGAAAAGCGTCTTTATCGTTATACCGTGTCCAGTGATAATAAGAGAGATAGGGGTCAAGTGAGTCTTTCGTCTCGCGGCTTAGACGTTTAATTTCACGCTGAGCGGTAATAACGCCTTTTAGTCTCGTTGCTTCTTTACCTTTGCGTTTTATATGTTCTATATGCTGCACTTCTTCAACGCAGGTTAGATACTCTTCGAAGTTTAAAAGAAGAGGGTACTTGTACGCGTCGTCTTTCGAATCTTGATTGTAGTAACGTAAGCGAATAATCTCAGCACGCTCGGCGCGACAACGGGCATCCAAACTCAAATCTAGGCAAATCTCGCTGTGAGATTCACAAATTTCACTGATAGTAGGTTCAAAAAGATCGCCACAACCCGTCAGTGTTGTCGCTGCTGCCAGCCACACCGTCGTTACATAACCTTTTGTTGGAAACTTACTAAATAAACTCTCTGTTATACGAGTTTTCATAGAGGTTTTGAAACTTATCAACAATTTGGTCTTCCTTGCTTGTTTATTTAAGATACTGCTCGTCACCGTCAGGCGAAAACTCACCTAGTGTACCCCAAAAATAATAAAAAGCTGACGCGTAATTAGGATTAGTTGTACGTGTTTGTGCCACAAAAAAATTGGCTGCGCATACAACAATGACAACACCGTTAAATTAATATCGATGAAGGCAGAAGCATGAATCAACAGTTTGAGCAGGAATTACAAAGCAGCTGGCAAGAGCGTCAGGAATACGCAGAAATGATGTTGCCCCTTATTGGTAAATTGTATCGCAATAAGGCAGTTGAAATTTCGGTTTATGGACGCTCGCTACTGAACGCCAGTGCTATTGATGTTATCAAAGCGCACCGCAAAGTGCGTCTGCACGAAGGTATTAAGCTACGCCTACGCGAAAGCTATCCAATCTTAGAAGCCTTGAGCAACATGAAGCTTGCTCCTGCACAAATTGATATTGGTAAATTGGCTTTTGATTTTCACTACGGTTCTGCGGTCGACAACAACGACCTTACGGCCTACCTTAACGAAAAACTAAACGACGTTGCCGATAAAGAGGACGATCAGAAACCTCAGGACGTTGTACTATATGGTTTTGGCCGTATAGGTCGTTTACTTGCTCGCTTGCTTATTGAACGCCAAGGTAAAAACAATAAGCTTCGCTTACGTGCCATTGTGGTTCGTGGCGGGCGCGATGGCGACCTAGAAAAACGCGCAAGCTTACTGCGCCGCGATTCAGTGCATGGGCCATTCAACGGCAGCATCACAGTTGACCACGAGCGTAACGCGCTAAAAGCAAACGGTTCATACATTCAAGTCATTTATGCCAACAGCCCAGATGAAGTGGATTACACGCAATATGGTATCGATAACGCTATCATCATAGACAACACGGGTATTTGGCGTGACCGCGATGGCCTTGGCCTACACCTTAAAGCTAAGGGTGCAGCGAAAGCTATTCTTACTGCCCCGGGTAAAGGTGACATCAAGAACATCGTACACGGTGTAAATGACGAAGAAGTAACACCAGAAGACACAATTGTATCTGCTGCAAGCTGTACAACTAACGCAATAACGCCGGTACTTAAAGCGCTAGACGAAGAATATGGCATTGAAAACGGTCACGTTGAAACCGTTCACTCTTACACCAACGACCAAAACCTTATCGATAACTACCACAAAGGTGATCGTCGTGGACGTAGTGCGCCACTTAATATGGTCATTACCGAAACGGGCGCTGCGAAAGCCGTTGCCAAAGCGTACCCGAAACTGGCAGGTAAACTTACCGGTAATGCTATCCGCGTACCTACACCTAATGTGTCGCTAGCGATTTTGAACCTAAATCTTAAAACGCCGGTGGATCGCATTGCAGTTAACGAGTTCTTGCGCGATACCGCGTTGTTCTCAAAGCTTCAACACCAAATTGACTACACGGCAAGTAAAGAGATTGTATCAACAGACTTAGTCGGCTCTCGCGCTGCGTCTGTGGTTGACTCTCAGGCGACCATCGCCGCAGATAACCGCCTGACACTATACGTGTGGTATGACAACGAGTTTGGTTACAGCTGTCAGGTACTACGTGTAGTTCGTGATATGGCAGGGCTTAGTTTCCCTACGTTGCCGCTTTAAGCAACACGCAGTTTAGTTAACTGTATAAAAAACCGACCTAAGTGGTCGGTTTTTTGATGGTGTAAACATTTTGTATACTTTCGATAGTACAAAACCCGCTGTGTGCGTGGAATTTGTGTTTACGTCTATGCTAAATTAGCGCTCAAATAATGAGGAAAACGACAGTCTATGCATATTTCCAGTCAATTCGACAGCGGTAACATTGAAGTTGTTAGCGCACAATCACCAGACGATATCCGTCTAACCATTCCCAACGACAACCAATCTGAATTTGCTCAGTGGTTCCATTTTCGTTTAGTGGGCGAAACTTTTGTAACTCACACAATGACGATTGGTAATCTGGCTAAGTCAGCGTATCCAGAAGGTTGGAAGGGATATAACGTTCTAGCGTCTTACGACCGTCAAACTTGGTTTAGAATTCCTAGCGAATTTGACGGTGACAATCTTACGTTCTCACTAACGCTAGAACAGCCAAGCGTATACTTCGCGTATTTCATTCCTTTTAGCTACGAACGTCACCTCGATCTTGTGCACGACGCGCAGATGTCACTACTGTGCGAGCACAAATTCCTAGGCCTTACCCTTGATGGCCGTGATATGTCTATGCTGGTTATCGGTGAAGAAACACCAGAAAAGAAAAAAGTCTGGATCACGGCACGTCAACACCCTGGCGAAACCATGGCCGAGTGGTGTGCCGAAGGTATTATTTATCGTCTGCTCGACGAGCAAGATGGTTTGGCGCGACAGTTGCTTGATAATGCTGTTTTCTACATTGTGCCAAACATGAACCCAGACGGCAGCGCACGCGGTCATCTGCGTACCAACGCTGTAGGAACCAATCTAAACCGTGAGTGGGCGACACCATCGAAAGAAAAAAGCCCAGAAGTACTTTACGTACTGAATGCAATGAGCGAAATTGGTGTAGACATGTATCTTGATTTGCACGGTGATGAGGCATTGCCGTACAACTTTGTCGCAGGAAGTGAAGGTAACCCTAGCTACAATGACACCATCAAAATGCTTGAAAATACGTTTAAAGATGCGCTGTTGAACGCTACGCCAGAGTTTCAAGATGAATTTGGTTATGATAAAGATGAGCCAGGCAAGGCTAATTTAACCGTAGCGTCAAATGCGGTGGGCGAGAAATTCAAATGTATGGCATATACGGTGGAAATGCCATTTAAAGACAATGCAGATGTACCGGACGATATCTACGGTTGGTCGGTACAACGCAGCCGTCAATTAGGTGAAGATTTACTTATTGGTGTGAATGCAGTTGTTAAAAAGCTAAAAGCATCAGAGCAATAAAATAAAAATAAGGAAGCGAAAGTTTCCGCAAAAAGGCCTCGACAAAAAGAGGCCTTTTAATTATTAAAATAAAACAACAATTAAACATAATAAAAAAGGGGAATAACGTTGGAAGGGTTATATGGTTTTCTAACTATGCTCGATGGATTCTTAGGAGGCGCGTTCTGGTTTCCTTATGTACTGTTAGGCGTAGGTCTTTTCTTTACGGTTTATCTTAAATTTCCGCAAATTCGTTTCTTTAAACATGCTTGGCAGGTTGTTACCGGTAAGTTTGATAAAGAAAGCGATCCAGGCGACACCACCCATTTTCGCGCGCTAACTACCGCACTGTCTGGTACCGTAGGTACAGGTAACATCTCAGGTGTTGCATTCGCTATTTTCCTTGGTGGCCCCGCTGCACTATTTTGGATGTGGGTAACCGCCTTTTTAGGTATGACTACAAAATTCGTTGAAGTTACTCTGTCGCACAAATATCGCGTAAAGACAGAAGACGGCACCATGGCCGGTGGCCCTATGTATTACATGGACCGTCGCCTAAACATGAAGTGGTTAGCGGTTGCATTTGCTGTTGCAACGGTAGTCAGCTCATTTGGTACCGGAAACCTTCCTCAAAGTAATGGTATCGCGCAAAGTATCGAAGCAACATTTGGCTTCGAGCCTTGGATGGTAGGTAGTGTACTGGGTATTCTTCTAGCCTTGGTCATTCTTGGTGGTATCCAACGCATTGCCGCGTTTACAGCGCGTGTTGTTCCAGTTATGGCTGTTATCTACCTTATCGGTGCGCTAGCGGTTATTTTCGCTAATCTAGACAACATTGGGCCTTCGTTTGCCGCAGTTATCGGTGATGCGTTTACTGGTTCAGCTGCCGCAGGTGGTTTCTTGGGAGCTTCGTTAGCTTATGCGTTTAACCGTGGGGTTAACCGAGGCTTGTTTTCAAACGAAGCGGGTCAAGGCTCTGCACCTATCGCTCACGCAGCGGCAAAAACGAAAGAGCCTGCTTCAGAAGGTATGGTGTCACTGCTTGAACCCTTTATCGACACTATTCTAATTTGTACCGTAACGGGTTTGGTTATTTTGTCGTCTGGCGTGTGGAAAGAAAAACACGAAAACGTCTTCGATCGTTCAGACATGTACTTTGTTGCAGGTCAATACGACGACTCGAATCAGGATGACGTAAACAAACTATATGGTTACTTGAATGAAATTGAAGGTAACAATGTACAGCCTTATACTGGCTCAATTACCGTTGTTAACGGCACGGCGGTAAGCGATGGTTTTACACTGCTTAACGCTAGGTCTGTAGCAGAAGACGTGAAGTATGCAGTAGGTAGTGAAGACTTGTTTACTGGCACGCTTAAGATTGTTGACGGAAAGCCGGTTAAAGAGAACCTTGAAGTAAGCGGTAAGTCACTGGTTCACTCGGCAGCGCTCACCACCATTGCCTTTACACGCGGTTTCTTTGGCGATTTCGGTCAATATATCGTGTCAATTGGGCTTATGCTGTTTGCGTTCTCAACCGCCATCGCTTGGTCATATTATGGTGATCGCGCTATGACATATTTGTTCGGTCCTCGCTCCGTAATGCCGTATCGCGTCATCTACGTCGCCGGTTTCGTTTGGGCTGCATTCTCTGACACTACATTAGTTTGGGCACTTTCAGCTGTGGCTATCGTGGTAATGACCTTGCCAAACTTGTTCGGCATCATGTTGCTTTGTAAAGAGATGAAAGAAACGGTTAACGACTACTGGTCTCGACATAAAAAATAAGGTGAGTATTGCCTAAAGCATCGCCCCCTCTTGAGTTTCACTGAAGGGAAATGCAACTTGGCTATCAGGTAAAAATGCGTAGCGGTGAACTTTGTATAAAAGTTAACACCCTGCGCATTTTTGTTTTATAGCGATAAGGTTAATCCACAGAATCGACTTCATTGTTGTGATGAACTTAAGTATGATACCCATCCGCGTATAAATGCGTCTTCGCTCAATAGCGAGTTGCGCATTTCCATTTCGCACCCAATAAACAGGAGCAACATATGGCATTAGTTGACTGTCCTTCGTGTAATAAAAAAACGTCTGACAAAGCGAAGACGTGTCCTCACTGTGACTTTAAAATCGGTGATGCGACCTCTGAAGATATAGAGCGCAAACAAAGCTTACAAAGATTTAAAAAGTTAGCCAGTATCCAGAACCAATCCCTTCTTGCTATGCTGATATTCGTTGCGAGTTTTGGCTTCATGTATTGGGGCGGAACACGCCCAGGTGATTTGCAACATAATTTAGCTATTTTGGGCGCAGTGGTTGGCTTTGTTTGGTACTTAGTAAACCGCGCGCGTATTGTTTACATAAAGCGTTTTTCCTAAATGAATATAGAAGCACTTTTAGCCAGCATGACGCCGGAGATTTACGAGCGTCTGCGTCAGGCTGTTGAAACAGGTAAGTGGCCAGATGGCACGCCTTTAAACGAAGAGCAAAAAGCAAGCAGCATGCAGGCTGTTATGCTGTATCAAGCAAAAATAGAAAAGTCCTCTGAGCATATGACAGTAGGTGAAAGCGGCGAAATCGTACATAAAAGTAAAGCCGACTTTAAGCGCTCGTTACGCGATGAGCAGGATGATAATAATACAATAGCGCGGTTTAAACAGGATGATATTTAGTCGTATATTTGCGCCTTCACACCAAAGCCCAAAGCCTGAAAAACGGATGCAGGCAATCGAGAGTCTCTCTCCCGAAAAGGCACAGGAAAAAACAATTCTTCACGAACTGGCATTTAATGACGAAGATGCAAATGTCAGTTTAGCAGCACTCGAAAAGCTTAATAGCTTTGTGCTGTGGCTTAAAATGTCACAAATTGCCAAGCAGTCTCGCGTTAAAAAAGCGGCGGAGAAAAAGGTAAACGCCGCTTTGTTAGGCGAGGGGGATGTCACACTCTCCCGCCAAGAGATATTCTCTTTTTTAACTGAAACAGCCAACGCCGATTTGGTAGTGCAGTTAGTACCACAAATGTTGAAGAAAGAGCCTATGCTCTTACAAGATGATGCGCTAGCTAGCGCGCTAATCGAAAAAGTAGCGAAGCCATCTTTCACCCAGTTTGTTTTTTTAGAAGGCGCAAGTCCCCAACTGCAGACTCAACTAGTCAACGCACATTCAGACGTATCAGATCTGCAAAAGCTTGCTAAGAAAGTGTCAGATGATGCCCTTGTTACGAAAATTAATGCGCGGATAGATGCTATCAAAGAGGCTGCAAAGCGCCCAGTGGAGCTTAAAAAGCAGCTCACTCTGGGACTTTCAAAATATCAGGCTTTACTCGACAAATCAGATGTAGAAACCATTGATGAAAAGCGCAACGAACTTGAGAGCGAATTGACAGGGCTATTTGCTCAAATTGATTTACTCACTTCAGAAGAACGCGCTGATTATGAAGAAAAGCGCGCGCGTATTGGTGAGCAGCTCGAGCGATATTTAAGCCGTATACGCCCGGCATGGGAAGAGAAGCAACAAGCGTCGCAACGTGCCAATACCAAAGCATTGTGCGAACAGCAGCTTACTCATGCCAAGGAGCAGGTAGCTTGGTTGTACAATAACAGGCTTTGTGAAGCGACGCTTGCTGATGTTGCTACGGTTAATGAAAGCGTGCGCGGTGTTGAAGCAACGCTCGAACAGCTAGCGCGTCTCGATGATGAATCTGCAACTGATAAGCGAATTACACAGATTAAGCACTCTGTCGACGAACTAAACGAGCAGCTTGATCGCTTCTCTATGCAGCAGCAATACGGCCAAAAGCTACTGATAAAACTTCAGTCGCTCGAAGACATTGCCGCTAAGATCGTTTCGGCAAGCGATAGCGAGTCGGGTAAAGATACCCGTGATGTGAGCGTTGAAGAAGCTAGCGCATCGACTGAGAATTTGAGTCAGGTAAATGGTGGCGACGCATTACAAAGCAGTAGTGTAGTGGCTCTTAAAGCGGAGTTTGACGAAGCACGTCAAGCGTATAAAGCGCTTAGTCGCGAAATCGATGCCATTCCTAAGGCGTTGTCTAAACGTTTCAACGCAGCGACAAGCAGTGTAAATGCCAAAGAGCGTGCTCAAAAATCCAAAGAAAATGAGCAAGTAAAACACATTAGAAAGCACATTAGCGTTATCGATAACTTAATTGCTCAGGGTAAATTCCGCGTTGCTATTTCAAAATTTGCAAAGCTTCAGGAAAGTTATGCTGCGCTTCCTGGTTCAGCGAAAAAGTATGTAGAGAAGCGTTTTGAAAAGACCGCTGGTGATGTGTCGCGCTTAGAAGGATGGCAGGATTACCTTGCTGCGCCGCGCAAACCCGCTCTTGTAGAAGAAGCAAAAGCGTTAGCCAGCGCTGATGCAGAAAATATTAAGCAAAGAAGTGAGGCCATTAAGTATCTGCGTAAGCAATGGTTATCACTAACACCGTCATCGTCAACGAGTGAAGAAAGTAGTGATGACGCGTTGTTACAGCAGCAATTTGATGATGCACTTGAAAAGGCCTTCGAGCCTTGTAGAGCGCATTACGCGAAGTTAGATGCACAGCGGGCTGCTGCGCGTGAACAGCGTATGTCGATTATCGCTACCGTTAAGGCAATGGACATTAACATGCCGGAAGCCGAGTTAGTGAAAGTTTTCGATAGAGTGTCTAAACAGTGGCACGCTGCAGGTCAGGTTGAACGTGAAATTTATGAACAGCTGAAGCAAGAATGGAAGGCGGTATCATCGCCCATTCAGGCTAAAGTAAATAAATGGCAAAGCGACAACCAAGCCCAAAAGCGTGCGTTAGTCACCCAAGCTTGCCAACTTGCTACGGAAGAAGATGTTGCTGGCGCTGCCGACAAAGCTCAGCAATTGCAAAGCCAGTGGAAGCAAATAGGCCATGCAGGTAAACGTGAAGAGAGTAAGTTGTGGGCAGAATTTAAAGCTGCCAATGACACCGTATTTGAACGTTTAAAAGCCGAGCGGAAAGTACAGAATAATGCATTTAACGCGTTAGTAGATTCGCTACTCAAGCAAGTGGAAGCTGTTGACATCAACAGCGATGATGTAACGTTCAGTCAATCAATAAGCGACGTTCGCGCTCAGTTAACCGACTTGCCTAAAGCGCAACGTACGAAAGTAGATAAAAAGATTGATTCACTTGAAAGTAAGCGCGCGGCGCAAGCGAAAAATGCACAATCTCAAGCCCGATTGGCGCGAGCTCAGGCTCTGATTTCTTTACTACAGCTAAGTGTAGGTGAGGGAAGTGGTGATGAGCAATCTCTAGCGGAAACGTTAGGGAAGCGTTGGTCAAGCGTATTGGGTCAGTCAACTGGAAATAAAACAACTCAGCACGATAGACAATGGTTGACGGTAGCATTAGAAGTCGCAACTGGTATGCCAAGCCCAGATGCAGACGCATCTATACGCTCTAGCGTACAGCTACAAATGATGACATCTAAGTTGGAACAAGGCGAAGCGGCAACAGCTCCCGACATTCTTGCTGACTGGTTATCATACGACTCGATAAGCGAAGAAGATAACCATTTGCTGCAACGAGTTGTTTCAGTTATTGATACTCATCCTGAAATTGTTGCTTAAACGGAAAGCCTAAATGGAAAACAGTGTTGAGTTTCAATTTGAAACAGAAATGTCTGCCTATCGCTTTTTGAATACCGTGAAGCATATTGACGCAGAAGGGTTAAGAGTGAAGTTCGGGCGTACGGATCATCACGTGAGTGTAAAATACCGTTACGGCGTAGGTGAATTTGATTCGACGCTATCTACACTAGACGATCTTGCTCGTGAGTTAGGTGGTGAAGAAGTGTCTTAACTAACCAGTTAGGTCAAACCACGTCGACTGTAAACACAAAAAGGGCCAGACAATTGTCTGGCCCTTTTTTGATAAAAACGTGATTAACAGTCTTTATCTTCAGCGTCTACGCCTTCTTTCACATCTTCACAAGCGTCTTCAACGGCATTACCTGCATCGGTAACAATTTCGTCTAGCTCTTCGCCTGCGTCTTCCGCTTCACCGTCACCGCAAGCTGCTAGTGATAGTGCAAATGCTGATGCTACTAGTACCTTTGATAAGTTTTTAAATGAAAACATATCCTTACTCCTTTTTCCTATTAAAATACTTCTAACTCTTAGGCTCTTGGTGCTCTACCACGTAACGCATTTGCGATAAGTGAGATTACGAGCAACGCGATAAACACAAAGAAAAGAAACTGTGCGATACCTGTTGCTGCACCTGCGATGCCTCCAAAACCAAAAACTGCTGCAATAATGGCGATGATAAAAAATGTGATTGCCCAACCTAACATAACTAAATCCTCGTATTGCTTCCGTTACTTTCACTTTAACTAATGCTATCTTTGTGCCTGTTTTTTAAGTTGTTGAAATATATTGATATAATTTAATTTTTCTCTGGTTTTCAGGCCGTATCTGCAGGCAATTAACGTCACGATTACACGTACGAATGCATTTTTTACATGATCGAGTAAGGCCCTAGTCACCCAACTTTACTCTTTGTGTGTTAAGGGCCTTTGGCTGGAGTTATTCTTTGATTCTTACCAGCTTCCGAAGAACGTGAGTGCAAGGTTGCGGTTTGTTATGGCGTCTGAATTGGCGCCTGGCGACGCAATATGATTATGTAAGTATCCCATCTCAACGCGCCATTTCTTGTTGAGGTGATAGGCCGGTCCCACATAAAGTCTATTTTGATCAAACCCGCTATTTTGGCCCCAGTCTGTGTCGTTCAAAGCCCAAAATACCTCGTCCCAAACGACCATTGACCATTGCTCATTTAAAGGTTTCGACCACCGTATAAATTGTCTGAACCTATAGCCTGTATCACCGCCTTCATCGCTCCTGAATCGCTGCTCCAAACGACTTCTACCTGAAATGGTACCGCCCATAAATTTGCTTAATGAATACGTAGCTTGCTGCCACACCCTGTCTTCTTCAATTGAACCGTTGTCTGAGTCTATCGTTACTCTTGCAACACCCTGCCACAAGGTCGTATCGCTTGATAGTTTGTAGCCGACACCGGGACGAACGATAGAAACGCCTAGGCGAGATGCGTCGTCTTTAAAGCGTAAATGACCGTCAAACCAAAATTGCCATTTACCTTTATCATCGGCATCTCCAGTGAGTGCGAGAGCGTTCCAAGATTGAAAATCTGACTCGGCGTGTGACTTAATGCCGGCTGTCATCGCCATCACAAGTAGTAAGACGCAACGCGTCATAATTCGTTTTGCGCACATAGTTTTTCTCGTTGAAAATAAAAAAGAGGCAAAGCGAAAGGGAAGGGACGCCTTGCCTGCAAAGGGAGAGTGTTTCGCCCCTCACACTTCCTAAGAATGGAGGGGCAATGGCCTATTTAGTTACCGTTTGGGTTGTAAGGTAACGAAGATTGGTGAGCAACAATACGCAGGTCGCCGTCACTATCTTTGACATAGGCAAACGTGTATTCCACCTTCGTTTCGCCACCTTTTGTATCGGTAAAGAAGTAGTTGCCCATCGCCACGGCCATGCGACAGCTGTTGTTGATAATACCCACATTATCGAATTTCACATTTGTGTATGGCTTTATAGCAAAGCCTTTGTCCTCTTCGTAAGCGTCATTACCGCCAACAAAGTATGAAAGCGCAGCATCGAAGCTTGAACGGAACTGGTCGTTAGCTGCAAGCGTTGGTTTAAACAGTACGCTGCTTAAATCGTAACCATACATAGCTTGGATGAAATCTGCGGCTTCGCCAGAGTAATCACCATCATTGCTAAATACTGCACCAATTCGCACTATGCCGTCGCCCCACATCTTTTGTGCCGTTACCACTTCTCGCTCAGTAATACATTCGTCGGAATAAAGTAATGCGTTGTCGAGTGCTTTAGCTTTTAACGCCGGAACATTCGAACTAGCTGAGTGCTCCATCTGCGGTTTTGCCACTGCACTGCAACCAGTCACCAACATTACTGTAGCTGCTACAAGAGTAGTTTTTGTCATTAACGTGCTTAGCTTTCTCATCGCCTGACTCCTTAGTCATTTGCAAAATAAATATGTGCTATTACCTGATTCAATTGCTTAGAGCAGTACCGCTACAACGTTGTTGCTAGAGGTTTATAAATCTGCTCTGCAGTTCATGGGTTTAATGATAGCTAGCTATGATGACGGAGACTTTTGTACAACATTAATAGAAGATTAACGGGCCATTAAAAATCCAGGAAGCACTTCAGGAGAATGGATAACAGCTATAAATTAGAAAAAAGAGCTGTGATAGCAGCAGTGTCATCGACTTTTTCAAGAAGAAACGAATATGACACTGGCCAAGTTTGTAGAAAAGTGAAGAATGCAGTTAGCCAGTGGTCTGTTAGCCACAACAGAAAAGTAATAAAGACTAGTGCACAGGTTGTTGGCTTTAATACACATTACGGTTTTGCTCATGTGTTTGAGCGATGCTTTTCAATAATTGCAACTAGGGCCTGAAAAGCATTTCTATTAAAACTGATGTTTTAGAGCATAAGTGAGCGGCAAAACGCTCAGCTAGTTGCCATTTTTTGGCTCAAGAGGCTCTGATAGTACCTCTAAGACAGTAAAAGCATTTTTACCTAGACGGGTTTTATCATTCGCCATCATTACATCAATAGTAAAGTAGATGTCGTTAATTTGAGTTTTCACAACGTCGTTTGAGCTTGGGACGGCCATAGGCTGTGCCACTTCATCGCAGCCTGACATAGTGCACTGCCTGTCGGTTTGAAATGCCACGGGCTCTTCCTTGTTCGCCATAACTTCTCGCGCAACAACTGGCTTTTTATCGACGTTGGTTTTAACAATAGCTAAATAGGTAAAGCCTTGCTTTTGAGCAATTTCCGCTGCTCTGTAAAGGGCATATTGCTGTACTTTATCAGCAGGAGTTTTGTCTGTTGCCTTAAAAAGAACCTTGTATTCGTTCTCAGAAATTTTTTCGCTCGAATAGCCATAGGCAGCTTTGGAACTCGCTGACTTATAAGGGGTAGGGGCTGCTACAGGGGTCGATGAACAACCTACTATTGCAAGGCTAAACGCCACACCAACACAGGCAAGCGTCAAACGACTTTTCTTCATATTTTTTTTGTTGTTCATCTCACATATTCCTTAATACTGTGATCATTGAAATAACGACAATAGCGCAGTCCTACTTATTGCCATTAGGGCTTGATTGCGTTTTGCTTTGGGTTTTGCATCTACCGCACCCTTGTATGCGCCAAGGGTTGCGATGCCAAGCAACGTTTCAGGCTTTCCCATCATCAGTTTACATTGCCTCTTTGCTTGTGTAAGTGCAACATCTGCATGATGTTTTTGCGAAAAATAAGCATGCTCTTTCTGTGCTATATCTTTCATATTCGATTTTAAAAAAATGTTCATCGCTTTTCCTCACTATTGGCGGTGGCTTTTTACGCAATGGTAAGCATTTTCACTCTCCGAAAACCCGTCGCCACGTTTGTATGAGTCTGCTAAAGCTCAGGTAATTGAATGCATTTTGTGCAAGCTTAAATAAACAAAAGGCCGCAATGCTGTTGAACACCAACAACAGGAGTGGAACTACCACATAGCTAACGCCCACACTATGAAGTATAGCGCCAATGGCGATGTTTAAAATGAGCCAACATACAGTGCCCACTGCAAATGCCGCTAGACATGCAAAGACTGTAACAAAGAAACTCTTTTTAATGAGCATCAATTCACTGTTAGTGAGCTCTAGAAATGCCAAACCCTGCGCTTTTCGCTGGGTCAATGCTTCGGAGAATGCCGAGAAGATATCCGAAAACGATGGGTCGGGGTAATTCTGTTGCGTTGACTTGTTCTGTTGTGTTGACTTGTATTGTGCAGAGTGTTCAGAGGTTGCTGATGCAGCGTTAGCATTGTCACCGTTGCTCGTAACATTAGGATTCGCCTGCGCCGCGGGCGGCGTCAGGCGAAAAGGATTTTCTGTGCACAAATTGAAATTTGCTCTTCGAAAATCTGGTACAGTCATCGTATTACTTCTTACGTAAAAGTGACGTCACTAACATTCCTGCTGCGAAAGCGATACCCGCTGTCGCTACTGGGTTCTCAATGGCATATCTACGTACTTTCGACGCCTGCCATTTTTGCTGTGCCAGACGCTTTCTCGCTGACATGTTCTCTGCAGACGATGTCGCAGTGCGACGAATGTTTTCCTCTGCAATGCCTGCACTGTCTGCTAACTTGTCTACTGACGCATGAAGAGAATCTTTCAGTTGATCCGTTACTGGGTGACTCGGCTCAGCCACGCCGTTTGTACCGTTACGTTTAACTGTTTGCGATTTAGCTGAAGCTTGTGTAGCCATAATACTCTCCTTAATATTTTGGGTTCACATAGATAGCTGCAACTGGTATACCAAACTATTATCTTACTGTTTTATATAGCTTATTTTTATTTTTCTATTGTTGCGTGAGGTACTTATGTGCAAGTCTCACACACTGTTGTGTCTTACGTCTGTAATATTTTCTTGGTCTTGATGATGCGCTGCTCAACCTCCGACATTCGGTACAGGTTGGCAGCGATAAAATTAACTTTTCAGCCCACTACCGAGGCTAAATCGTCTTTGGTGACAGGTTTGAGCAATGCACTGTTGATCCCTATGGTTGTCATCGCTTCGGAGTCCGCTTCGTGACCGCTTACAATAGTAAGAATGGCATCTGGTAGCTTTTGCTTGAGCTCACTCGCTAAGTCGTAACCGTTATAATCGGGAAGGGTAAGGTCCATAAGAATGTGATCGAAACTTTGATTTTCTGCAGCCTGTAATGCTTCAGCACCGCTGTACTGAGTAGTGACCGTATGACCTAAGTGGGAAAGAAACAATTGCAGTAACTCCGCCGCATCCTCATCGTCTTCAATCACAAGTATGTGCTTATTGGCAGGCTGATCTGAATTACCATTTGAATCAGTAGACTGGATTTTCTGCTCTGCTTGCCCAGGGTTTGCAAGCCCTCGATAAGCGGTCTCTTCCTCTGGAGCATACGGCTTGTTCATTGGCATGTCTGCAACTTGGGCTTCCACGTTGGTAAATGTTACGTGATTACCTGGCGGAAGGTATTGCGAAAGCAAGTTAGCCAGTGCAAACCGGTCAATGGGCTTTCCAATTACGTCGTTAAACCCTTCGCGAATTAACGATTCTCTTAAGCCTTTGCGGCTTGCTGCTGTCACGGCAATCACTGGGATATCCTGCCCATGTCGTCTAATCGCATGTAGGGCTTCTATGCCATTCATCACTGGCATATGAATATCCATTAAAACGAGATCGAAGGGCTGGTTGTGTTCATCCGCCTGCAAAACGGCTTCTAGTGCTTTTACGCCATTTTCAGCGTAGCTAATGTCAGCTTGAGATTGACTCACAAGGTGGCCAGTTAGGCGTCGAATTTCTCGCAAGTCATCAACAATTAATACGCGTCCAGTTACGTTTAAATTGATGCTACTAGACTCGACAGGTTGAATTTGGCCTAATTCAAGATCTACACGAGGCTGCTCGCAAACATCGCCAGGGTTTATATCAAATGTAAACGTGCTGCCTTCTCCCAAACGAGACTTAACATCAATGTCGCCGCCCAATTTAGTGACAAGCTCTTTGCAAATGGCAAGTCCCAGTCCTGCTCCGCCATGATTGGCACGCATCACATCTTCTATTTGTTCGAAAGGCTGAAAAATATTGATGAGCTTATCAGGCGGCATGCCGATACCTGTATCATCTACAGAAAACCGCAGCAGTGTTTGACTCGAATCGTTTTCAGACGGCTCGTCGAGAGAGATGGTAAGCGTGATACTGCCCTTATCAGTAAATTTCACGGCATTCGAAATAAGGTTCAATAATACCTGACGCAGGCGGGTAGGATCTGTGTGTATAAACTCTGGTATTTTTGTTTTTGAAACAACGTTAAGGCTTAGTCCTTTGTCTTTGGCATTTAAACGCATTAATGAGTGAATATCCGTCAAAAACGCGCTTAAGTTCACTTCTTTAATGTTGAGTTCAAGTTTCTCTGCCATTATCCGCGACATGTCTAGCAAATCATTGAGTAGGCTTAACAGGTGCTTGCCATTAGAGTGAATAATAGATAACTCTTGTTGAAAAGGGCTGTTTCTCGCATCGTCTAAAAGCAGTTCGGTGTAGCCAAGAATAGAGGTGAGGGGGGTGCGCAGCTCATGCCCTAAATGCGCAAGGAACTTATCTTTGGCCTTGTTCTTTTGCTCTACTTTGTTTCGCTCAATTCGCTCGTTCTCGATGTCACGGCGAACCATGGCGTATCTAATCGTGCGCATAAACCGCGGTGATTCAATTTCAGATTTTTGTAAATAGTCTGCGGCACCTGCTCGCATGACCATTTCATCCACCGTAGCATCCGACTGTCCGGTAAGTATCACCACGGGTAAATTGAATTGGTTAGATTTTAAAACACCCAGTACATCAATCGCGTTCTCAGCACCCAGTAAGTAATCTAACAAACACAGGTCGAAACTTTGTGTCTTTAGTACCTCTACTGCGTCTAAGCTATTCGTCACCCACGTCAACTCAAACGTAGGTGACTCGCACTGTGCTAGATAGTCAGAGGTTAAGAAGTAATCATCTTCATCATCCTCTACCAATAAAATTTTTATTACCTCTGACATCTAGTACCTCGTTTACCGATGCGGTATTTTTGAAATTTTATTGAGTAACATGTTTGGGTTGTCAAAAATTCAACTAACCCTTATTTGTTTACTCGTGTGGTAATTCTACGAACTCTATCCAGTAACGTCCGAGCGCGCGCATTAGTTCAACCAATCCTTCAAAGTTCACTGGTTTTGTAATGTAAGATGCGCAACCTAGATCATAACCGCGAAGCATATCTTCCTCTTCTTTAGAGGTGGTGAGAATTACCACTGGGATACTGCGAAGCTTGGGGTCGTTTTTCAGTTCTTGCAGCGCCTCTCTACCGTCTTTTCTTGGCATATTTAAATCCAGTAAAATAAGACTAGGTCGCGGTGCCGATGCAGGATCTGTATATTTACCTTCATGTCGAAGAAACTCTAATAATTCAACGCCATCTTCAACACAAAACAGATTGTTTAGAACGCGGCTCTCTTTGAGCGCGTCAACCGTAAGTAGGCGGTCGTCTTCGTCATCGTCCGCCATAAGTATATTGATAGGCTGAGTTTGTTTACGCGTCATTGTGTGCTTCTCCATTATTGTTGCTAGAACCAAACGGTTCACTATTTTTGGGTATTATTATCGAGAACGTTGCCCCTTTTCCGGGAGAACTAACTGCGGTTATTTGACCGTTGTGCCGTTCTACAATACGACGACAAACGGCAAGCCCAATCCCCGTACCTTTGTATTCACTTCTACCGTGAAGGCGTTGGAAAGGGGCAAATATTTTTTCAGCAAACGATTGCTCGAACCCTATACCGTTGTCTGATACGGTGATTTTTGTCCAGTCATATTCTTCAGCAAGCAGAATGTCTTTCGTTTCTTCTTCCGTCGCGTCCCTTGCAGATATCGTTACTTCTGGTCTCACGCCCTCGCTCTGAAATTTCAGTGCGTTAGACACTAAGTTTAAAAACAGCTGCTCTAATTGCGATTTGTCACCGCGAATAGTCGGCAAATCGCTAACATTTATTTGCGCAGACTTTTCATCGATAGCGATTTCCAAATCGCCCATGATGCTATCCACTACGGTGCCTAGATTAACGTCGTCAAACTCTTTACCTCGTGTGGAAACGCGAGAAAAGGCGAGAAGGTCTGAAATAAGCATGGACATCCGCTCTGCTGCATTGAGCATGCGCGCAAGGTAATCTTTGCCTCGTTCGTCTATCACATCGTTGTAACCCGATTCTAAGCGGTTACCAAATGCCCGAATTTTTCTTAATGGTTCTTGAAGATCGTGTGACGCCACAAAGGCAAAATCTTCCAACTCTCTATTACTTCGTGCTAATTCGTCTGAATAAACACTTAACTCTTGCGTTCTATCTGCTATCCGAGATTCTAGATCTTCGTTAACAGACTCTAAGTCAGCTTGGTATTTCTCATGCTCACGGGAATTTATTTTGAGCAATAAAAATACCGTAATAATCAGTAGCAGAGTCGTTGCAGAGGAAATGATCAGCGTATTAACGGAGTCCCTTCTTAGGCTCATTAAGTTGGCTAAATGCGTGCCTTGCATATCTCGTTCTGAACCGTCGATTTCTCTAAATAAGGTTTCAAACTGTTTGTAGAGTTTTATACCCTTATCGCTATTCACTAAAATGACAGCTTGTTGCTCTTTCCCTTCTTTATACAGCTCAACTACTTCAATGACTTCATTGATTTTTGCTTTGGTTAAAGACAAAAGTTCTTCGATGCGGATGGACTGGTCGTTAATATCTGAAGAGAAGGAGCTTACTTCTACCTCATCCATTAATTCGCCGATTACGCTTAACGTTTCGGTGTAGTCGGTAAGATATTCTTCATCGCCAGTTAGCATATAGCCGCGCTGACCAGACTCCACGCGAAGTACAGCAACGTGAAGGCGGTTAACTGCATTGATAACACGGTTCGTAGTGAACAGCCGCGCTTCCAGAGCAGAAAGGTCATTCAATGTACTAACTACGTAAAATGAATTAGCAGTTATTACAATAATGACCAGAACAACTAAAATTATCCAACTGTATAGTGAAGACAATACTTTAGTAATCATTTACTTAATCCGAAACATTGCCACTTAACTCTGATGTCATTTCAGCAAGAGTATGGCTGCAGTCTTTAGCACTGCTTATTATTTTATCCAACGCCACCAATGCCTTTTCAGGTGGAACGTCACCGTTTAATGCCATTTTTACTAGCTCAGCTTGCATTGATATTCTGTTTAATGGTTTGCGTGCATCATGCACATAAACACTTAGTCGAGAAAATTCTTCGCTAGTCATGCCGAATACCTCTTACTTAGTCGTCTTTACTTAAGTCACCATATGCATGAAGACGGTTGTAAAGCGTTTTCGTACTAATTCCCAGCATTTCTGCTGCGGTGGTCTTATTGCCATTCACTTTTTCCAACGTGGCATAAATTAGCTCTTTTTCCACGTCTTCAATGGTTCTACCGGCTTGAAGTGCCGGTGTCGTGCTCTGTTTTTGAGCGAAAGGCGACTCAATGGTTTTTGGTAATTCAATCTCACTCTTTTCAGGGTCGCTCATAATGGCAGCGCGATGCACAAAGTGTCTTAGCTCACGCACGTTACCGGGCCAGTCATAAGCTTGTAACGTATCGAGTTGACTATCTTCCCACTTAAATTGCGAGCCATTATCTTTATTGAATTCAGCAATAAAGGTTTTTGCTAGTAATGGAATATCTTCCTTTCTTTCGCGTAGCGGAGGAATGGTAATTGGGAACACCGCAAGTCTGAAGTAGATGTCTTCGCGCAGTACTTTGCTTTGCGCAATCTCTTCCATTGTTCGGTTCGTGGCAGATACAACGCGGCAGCTCACCGGGATGGTCTTCGTTCCGCCCACACGAATAACAACCTTGTTTTCTAAAACGCGGAGTAAGTTGGGCTGCATATCAATGGGCATTTCTGTGATTTCGTCCAAAAAGAGCGTGCCGCCCTCAGCTTGTTCGAAAACGCCTTCTTTACGTCCTACAGCGCCGGTAAATGCTCCTTTTTCGTGACCGAAAAGTTCGCTACCTATTAGTTCTTTTGAGAATGCACCACAGTTGGTTGCAATATAGGGACCTTCACTTTCTGAAGCACGATGAATTGCGGCAGCCACCACTTCTTTACCTACACCGCTTTCACCAAGCAGCATTACATTTGCGCTGGTTTTACTCACTCTAGAAATCAGCTTGTAGAGCTCTTTCATAATTGGCGATTCACCAATCAGCAAGTCAAAATGTTTCTCTATTTTGTCTTGTGCAGGTGCTTTTTCTTTTGGCTTTTGACTTAATACAGCCTCTATTTCCTCCCGTTGAATTGGCTTAACGAGATAGTCGACCGTGGGGCCACACAGACCCTTTATCACGCTTTTCACAGAAGGGTGACCCGTTATCAAAGTAACGCGAGGGCGCTTAGGAAGTGCATCTAGTTCATTGAATAAGTGCGCGCCGCTTCCATCGGGTAACATGAAATCAAGCAGTACATGGTCAAAGGTTTCTTTTTCTAACCAATCGCGGGCTTCTTTGAGTGTGGCAGCGGTAAGTACTTCGTGGCCAAGAAATTCGATGATAGTACAAGCTACTTCTGTGAACTCGGCGTCGTCATCAACTAAAAGTACGGTAAGCACGTGGATGTCCCTCTCTTCTTTCGTTTCCTATTCAGAAAAAATATGAAATAGAATCAATGTTATAGTTTTATCATACGCTATTAACAACTGAATGCTAAAGCGCATATTTAAAGTTTGTTTATACGCTGGCTTAAATCGATAAGGCGTAAGCGCATCGGAAAATATTTAAATGCCTCGAGCAACCTGGAAATCTTGAACATTTGTTTAGATGCCAGGGATAGTCGGTTGCGCTAACTTCTTCTAACTTATCAACTCTTTGCAATCAGCGGTACACGTCGCACTAAAGTACAGAATGTCTATATCTGTTTTTGTTTTATTAGGTGATTTTATTTTACTTATCAGGAGCATTTGCAAAAAGTATTCCTGTCTTTAACACACCTGCAAAAAGTATTCCTGTCTTTAACACACCGTCACATGCAATCGATGGCATATTTTTCGCACGATTTAACTGTCTAAAGTTACTTGCAATTTCACTATGGCAAATCGACTAGGTGCAAGAAATGTATATTAATTAGGCGAGAAGCCCGTCTGATTAGCGCGACGTTCGCAGGTAATGTGATATCAAAGGAATTGAAGATGTGGGGAAAAACAGCTGTAAGATCAATGACTTTATACGAGTTGTTGGGGAAAATGCAGCCGCGAGCAAGACAAGATAAGTTCGAGTTTGCTGAGTTTTGGGATGTGATGGAGAAAAGAGGCTTTGGACCAATGCTGGCGCTGCCATCTTTTATCGCTTGCACACCGATTGGGGCCATCCCTGGGATCCCATCTTTAGCGGGTGGGACGATTTTACTCATCGCGTTGCAAATTTTACTCGGTCGTAGGCATCCTTGGTTACCGCAAAAAGTGATGCAGTTAAACTGTGACGCCGATCAGCTTCGCTTCATTGTCGATAAGGTTAAACCGTATGCAGTACGCGTAGACCGTTTTTTAGTTCCTCGGTGTTTTTTCATGCGCCAGCCTGTGTTCAGATCACTCATCGCATTGTGCTGTGCAGGTTGCGGATTTGTAATGATTCCACTGGAGCTTATTCCCTTTATGGGGCTTATTCCCGCTTTTGCTGTTTTTATTATGGCAATAGGCATGGCCACAGACGACGGTGCTGTGGCGTTAGTCGGTGTTTCGTTATCGCTATTTGGCTTTATACTTGGGTTTGAACGCCTTGCAGTCGCGCTAAGTTGATGCTCTAACTACTCAGTACACGAATCGAGCATAAAATCTGACGATGGAAGGTTCATTGTTTGATATCGTAGCTCGCCAATAAAAGCACGGGCAGCTGGTCCCAACGTATCGCCGTCTTCGAAAGACAAATAAAGGAGCGCCTTACGCAACGCTGCATTATTATCGAGGGGAAGGGGAACGAGTGTACCGTCTTCTAGCTCATCTTTAATTATTGCGATAGGCAGCCACGCAAAACCCAATCCCTGAGTAATAATATCTAATGACGTTCTAACGTGGCTTACGGTCCAGCGCTGCTCTGCACCTAACCAGCCCACATCAGCTTTACGCTCCGCGGATGAATCCCTTACCACAATTTGACGATAAGCCTTTAAGTCTTCCAGTGTGAGCGTTCTATCCAATTGGTGCAATGGATGGTCGGCGTGAGCGACAGCTGCAAATTCAATTTCGCACAAGTCTTCGCTAAAGCCATTAGAAAACGCGAAAGGAGAGATGCCTAAATCAACTTTACCATTGCTCAAAAGTGAATTTGCGCCACTGAGCACAGTTTCTTCTATCTCGATACGAAGGAGCGGGAACTCAGCAGAAACTTTCGCTAGCACGTTATAAAGCAATTCAGACGGGAAAATAATATCCACCGCTATGCGTAAAGTTGTTTCTGTGCCAGATTTAAGGCTATTGGCAACGGCCTCGAGCTTGTGCGCTTCGCTAAGCAAAAAAGAGGCACGGCGATACATAAGTTCACCTTGCGGCGAAAGCTGGACTTTACGTCCAATATTCTCAAACAATGACACTCCAATGGCGTTTTCAAGCTTTTGAACCGCGTGGTGAACGCTCGATTGACTTTTGTGAACTTCAGTAGCAGCTTGATTAAAGCCGCCTGCATCGACGACGGCTTTGAACATTCGCCATTGTTCTAACGTAGATTTCAGCATACAGCGCCTTAAAACACTTAATTAACGCTACTTATAGCATACGCGTGGTTAAGAAGTCATTTCTAGTTTGCTTGATTTATCGTGGGTACAGGGCATGTCACAACCGAAACGTTCTCATAGCCCATCTTTATAAGTTGCTCTGCAGCTAGTTTTGCTCGAACGCCCGACGCACAGTGAATATAAAGTGGCGCTGAAGCATCTTTAAACTGTTCCAGTGCCTTCATTTCGAGCACGCCGCGTGGTATGTGAAGCGCAGAAGGTACGGGCTGATTGGCAACTTCGGCACTCTCTCGTACATCAATCAATATACCGCTATTGATTCGGCACTCACTGGCCGCTTGCTCCGCAGATACAGTGCGTAAGTTCACGTCTATGTTTTCTATTCGAGTCTTCATGTCTATAAGCATATTTTTCCTTTTTGCCTAAACTTAGTTGAAATAAGTAAAATCTAATATATTGATGTCAGCGTAATAAAACAATGTAAAATACGGCGATTCGTCGCATAAATTGGCAGGTCGGCAAAATGCCTTATACTTTAGTATAGTAAATGGCTAAATTGGTGCCGAAATACTTTACAGATAGAGAGTGCTTATGTCCGAGGATATGGTAATAGGTTCAGATGATATAATGGAACACGCTGCGGAAGCCGAGATCTTCCTTAAGCAATTCGCGAATAAAACACGCCTTATGGTGCTTTGTTCGTTGCTGAAAGAGGAAAAATCGGTAACCGAACTTCTCGAAGTTGTTAGCGTCTCGCAGCCAGTGATTTCTCAGCACCTTGCTTTATTGCGAGAATCAAAGATGGTGGCCACAAGAAGGCAAGGTCAAACTATTTACTACCGCTTAGCAGACGAGCGCGTCAAGCGCTTAATTGCTTTGATGTACGAATTTTTCTGCGAATAATCTTCTTTTTGCATCCTAAGCTACAATGTCCGCCTTCAACAACGGACATTGTAAAATTCCTAACTAAAAATTACCATCAATGACACTCTTCGGTTATTAATTTCCGTTTTTGTTCAATTGCTCGCAAAGCATAGGCACATAGCCTTCTTCAGATATTTTTTCACTTTCCACTTCAGGTCTATCAACCAATTCGTCGTGACTTAAATTCACTACTACGCTGTGCGCCGCCCAGTCGATACTTTCAATATCGCTAGGTAGAAGTGCGAGATGTTTGCCACCCGGAAGCCAGTTGTTGGTATCTACCACTAGCATGATTATCTTCCAGCTCTCGGTGTCAATGACGAAGTTACTGATGTGGCCCACGTTATCTGTGGTTGTAGCTACTTCATATCCACCAACTTCGCCCACTGCTCTTAGGTGGTTGGTGCTTTTTTTCGGGGTTTCAGTTTCAGACTCTTCAGCGCGTTGTAATTCGACCAGTTCATTTGGATGTGCGAACTCTCCCCATGCTCCTGGACCAATCCAATAGTATCCGTAACCAAAATATTTGAAGAGGTTTTCTTCGTATTCACGTGACACAGGCTTATGTTCGTCAATAGAGGGGCTGTTTTTCAATGTATCAACTGTCATATTGATATGAACAGACTCACTATCTTCATCTAGCTGTTTGACAGATATAGGTGATATTACCACTTTGCGGCTAAGCGGTAGCCAAGTATTGGTATCTGCGACCAAGTAGCGAACAGTGAAGGTTTCGTCGTCGAAAAGGATATCGCGGATGCCGCCCACTTTGTCATCAAGGGCATGTATAGAAAAGTGAGTAAGCTGTTTTGAACTAATGATCATCGTTGCGCCTCCTTTGCATGGGCTCGTTTTTCAGAATGAAATGCACAATTCACTGCACATCATTCTGTATTACTACTAAGTGTAGACAGTCCTTAATGTTTCTTCATTTTGTTCTTGTCTGAAGTTGATTGAGATCATTTGTTCAATAACAAAAAAGCTCGCCGGAGCGAGCTTTTTAGTAATGCTGTAGCATTATGCTACATCGAATTCTTCATCAGAGTAATCTTCATCATAGTCTGACTGGTTACTCGCGCTGCTGTGAAGGGTGTAGAAGTGCTTTTTGCCCCTTGCTAATCTGACGTATTTCGCCCAGGCTTTTTCTAGGTTATTGCTAGCTTCAACTTTACCTGTAACGAATTCGACGAAATGTCTCTCATCATCACTTTCAGGCGACAACTCGCCATTTTCAAGTCCTAGCAGTGTTTTGCCGTAGTGGGTTAGAAGATCGGCTTCAGTAATACTGAAGTCACCTGATTTACGAAAACCGTATGGAAACTTCTGACGGTCAATATAAGGTTTTGCAGATTGTCGAATAGCTAAACTTTTCATGTTGTACCCAACGTAATGTTTTGTTCAGCGCACTTTTAAGATAATTAAAAACGAAGATAAAACAAAAGATTTTTCTCTTATCAATAAAAAATTTTTAACGGTATAAAATCTAACACTAAATTTTAGATTACGTTAGAAAAGTATACAGAAAGTACGAGGTGATAACCTCAAGTATGATGTGTCTAAGTTTTTGAAATTAAAGTGAAATGTAAGTATTTATTTATTGGCCCTGCAACGGGTATCGCTATTACACGAGCGTAAATGAGTTGGACGTTAAAAGTCTATGAAAATCACTGATGAGAATAATCAAAAATTCTTGTCGCTACGATGATTAAAATTCGTTTTCTATTTTGTCACTTAAGATAATAATTGAAGTGTGTTAACAACCCAGAGAAGTCAATGAGTAAAGACTATCGTTACCAGCGTGATGAATGGGACTCGGTAGAAGAGGAAGATTTTCACGCTAAAAAGCCAAGTTCCAAACGTCAAAGTACTGTAAAGGAAAAGCAGAAGCGTGACCTGCAACGCCGTGACAAACAGCGTCGCCTGCACCAAGAAGAGTATTAATTCAGCGAGTTGGTGAAATTTTAATAAAGCGTACCGTTTATAGCGGTGCGCTTCTGTGCTTTTGTGTTTACTTGCCGTACTATCTGTGTCAATTTAGACCCACTTTGATTCGGTTGTACAATAAGCATGGATATACGCTTTCTCACCACCTTTATAGAGGTGGCAAAAACTCGTCACTTTGGTAAAGCGGCTGAAAACCTTTACCTTACTCAATCTGCAGTCAGTGCACGCATAAAGCTACTTGAAGAGTATTTTCATACCACGCTTTTTATTAGGCAACGCAACAGTATACAGCTCACTCAATCTGGTGAGAAACTTCTGCCTTACGCTAGGCAATTATGCGCAACGCTAAACGAAGCAAAACAAGAGCTCCAAATTCAATCCTCTGAATATGTTGTTTGCGGCGCAACACAGCTTGCGAGCGAGCTGTTATTGCCTCAGATGCTCAGTCACCTACACAACTCGTTTCCCGATTGGTCAGTAAAGGCTGAAGTTCTTACGTTAGATACCCTTTCGAGACAATTGCACGAAAGGGTGACGGACTTATCATTCTCCACGGAACCGTTGAAATCTGAAGAAGTAAATAGTGATGTATTGCTAGAGCAGGATTTGGCGCTATATAGAATTGGACAAGCGTCTGAGACTATTGATGCAGCAGATTTTGTGGCTATTGATTGGGGAACTAAGGCAAGAGACTGGTTGCTTACTGCTTACCCTCAACTTCGCGATGCAAAGCTAAGAACCAATTCGTTGAATCTTGCGCTCAACAATTTACAGAGCGAAGGTGGTATTGCCGTATTACCGACCAACGTTGAGAGTCAGTTACCCGGTAGTGTGAAAGTGACCAGAATTGAAATGTTAGAAAACGTATCGTTTAAGGTGTATATGCACAGCATGAAGCAAGTCAGACGAGTGGGTCTAGCAGAGATAATAGAAGCGTGTCTAAAGCGTGTTAACCGCTGCCATTAAATTTACCCACTGTGCCTAATTTAAAGGCATGTGAGTCGCAGAATTAAAGAGAGAAACTTATGTCACAATTACATCCTTTATTGGAAAAAAACGCATTTCAACGACTAGAAGCAAGCCTTGCAACAATTAAAGCGGAAGAGAAACTCTTCATTCTTAAAGATGAGCACGGCTGTGTAATGCTAACTACTGATGAAGAAGATGGTGTTCCGGTTTGGCCTGATGCTGAGTTAGCACTCTTGTGGGCAACCGAAGACTGGGCACACTGTGAAGCGATGGAATTAAGCACCGAAGAGTTTTTGACTAAGTGGGTGCCGGGCATGACGCAAGATGAATTAATGGTCATTGTATGTCCTGTACCTGCTGAAGAAGGAGAGGTGATTACGCCAGAAGAGTTCGCTGACTACCTTTAAAATGTGATCTCAAGGGGAAGACAAAGGGTAATTATCCAGTGAGCAAATGGGCATAAAAACGTTAGTTGGATACAACGTATCTGGCGTTTATTGTGCCCTTAATTAATAACCCAAGGAGGCGTTATGTTTACTGAGCAACCCACAATGAATAGTCTATTTAGCCAACTCGGTTTAGGAAGTTCAGACGAAGAAATTGCTGAATTTTTTGAAACACATCGAGGGCTGAATAAGAGCCAACATCTTCATGAAGCGCCTTATTGGAATGAAAGTCAGTCTGCATTTTTGAAAGATGCCATTGTTGAAGACGCTGCGTGGGCCGAAGTGATAGACCAACTTAATGCTGAATTGCACGAATGATGGCTCTGCGCTCCTAGATTTAAACGTCAAACTAATATTCAATGCTCTGAGAGAAGGTAATAGCCGTTTTGTTGCACCCATCTGCTGATGATTTGTGGTTTCTTCCGTTAGGCGGAACGGGCGAAATTGGGATGAACCTCAATTTGTATGGTCATGATGGTCAATGGTTAATGGTTGACTGTGGGGTTTCTTTTGATGAGCCTCTCGTACCTGCCTACAAAGGCGTCAGCCAAGCGTCTAACCAGAATACGTTCAAAGCCACTACGCATCGCGTTGTGGCTCCGAACCCTTCATTTATTGCTAAACAAAAAGAAGCACTGGCTGGCATTGTCATTACCCACGCCCATGAAGATCATGTAGGCGCAATTCCTTACCTTTGGGAACGTTTCCAAAAGCCAATTTATACTACGTCTTTTACCGCCGAAGTGTTAAGGCGAAAGCTTGCAAGGAGCAAATTGGCTAACCGTATTGCCATTATTGAAGTCGATGCAGGCGATACCAAGCAAATTGGGCCTTTTAGCGTTAACTGGCTAGCCATTACTCATTCGCTTCCAGAACCCTTCGCACTAAAAATCAATACACCAGTAGGCACAGTATTGCATACAGCAGACTGGAAAATTGATGCCAACCCCATAACAGGTTTACCTTTTGACGTTAGCCTTTACAAGCGACTAGGCAGTGAGAATATTCTTGCCATGGTTGGAGACTCTACCAATGCAACAAAACCTGGCTTTTCAATTTCAGAGAGAAATTGTTACGACGGCCTATTAAGCACTATCGCGCCGTTAAAGGGGAGAGCGGTGGTAGGATGCTTTGGTAGCAATATAGCACGGCTAATTTCGCTGGCTAAAGTCGCGAAGAAAACTAAGCGCTACATGGCGCTGTACGGTCGTTCGTTAATGAACATGTACGGCATTGCCAAGCAACAGGGCATTTGGCCAGACGATTTACCGGTGACCGATCCCCAACATTTAGGTTATCTTCCCCCCCATGAAGTTTTAGCCGTAGCGACAGGCAGCCAGGGCGAGAAAAATACCGCACTGGCGCGTTTTGCAAAAGACACTCACCCTTACCTTAGCTTAGACAAAGGGGATACTGTGCTATTTTCTTCGATAGTTATTCCCGGAAATGAAGAGAGTGTAGACCGATTAAGTAAAGCGCTGCAGGCAAAGGGAGTAACGGTTATTCACAGTGAAGATAGCACGCTGCCAATTCATGCCAGCGGTCACCCCTGTGAAGAAGAATTAAAGCTCATGTATCATTGGGTTAAACCGAACATTGCTATTCCGGTTCACGGGGAGCATCAACACCTTCAAGCACATGCAAATATTGCTAAAGCGTGCGGTATTAAAAAGACCTATGTAGGGCAGAACGGTGATTTGTACAGGCTAGCGCCACAGCCAAGCATTCGCAGACAGGTTGTTCGAGTTGGTCGCATTCCTGTACAGCAAGCGTAAAATAAAAATATTGAAATAGCCCTAAGTGTATTTAGTCGGACGCGCCTTTTGCTTTTGTTCATATTGTACGCTTTAGAAAAATTAATTTTTAATTATCAATGCGATAGATGTGTCCTTCACGTTTTTTAAAACCTCATTTTAGAAGCTGCCCAAGTTTAAAACATTCTGTTACACTTGGGCTTATAATAAAAATTTAAAACGTGCGCCCCATTTTTGATGAGATATTTCAACTATTTTTTACTGCTGTTTTTAGTTGTAAGCCTGCAAGCGGTGGCCTCGCCGCGACTGTCTAATCCCGTCTTTCAGTCTTTATCGACCAAAAATGGCCTTCCGCAAGATATCGTCAACGACATTGTTATAAACGAAGATGGCTTTGTGTGGATAGCCACAGAAGGTGGTTTGGTTCGTTGGGATGGAGTTAGAACTAAACGAATAGCAGGTCCAGACAATTCTCTTATCGACTCATCCATTTATCGACTTGCCCTTCAAGGTACTGAAGCGTTGTGGTTTAGTGTGTACGGCAGAGGGGTTTATTATCTCGATTTGGCCACTCAAGATGTGGTGCAATTAGAGCCAACGTACTACCACGACTTTGAAGGTTTTGTGCAACATGCGGAAACCTTTCATTGGCAAGATGATACGCACCTTATCATTGCACTGGCAGAAGAAGTGCATAAATTTAACACGCAAACTAAAACCCTTGAGCGAATAGCAAAGCTCCCTGAGCCGCTGTTGGGTAACAGCCAAAGCATCCGGGCGGCAATCACCGTTGAAGACACCTTACTGGTAGCCACTACATCGGGGGTGTACGTCAAAAATATCAACAATTTAGAACAGTCTTTACGTCGACTTGATTACCTGGGTGATATTCCTGAAAACCTCGATAACGCCAATGCAAAGTTTCTACTTTTAGACGATAAGGACAGGGTGTGGATTTCAACGGTTTCGGGCGTATTTGTTGCTCAGAAACAAGACTTTCTCAAGCAGGTACAGGGCGAAAAAGAACATGTCTTTACACAGGTTCTATCTGACAGAAACGTGTGGACGTTGGTTCAGTACAAAGACGACGCTTTTTGGATGGGCACTAATAAAGGGCTATATCAGCTGAGTAAAAAAGCAGGTGGTTGGGAATACGAACACATCTTAGAACCGCATAACGGTTTCACCGAAATTTCAAACAAAAAAATTATCGCCATTGCCAAAGATGAATCTGACAACCTCTGGTTAAGTTCAGTCTATGCTGGTGCACTGTATTTCGGTGTGAAAAATGCGGATATTTTTGCTATCCAGAATGAACGAGCAGGTGAGGCTAGCGTTTTGACTAGCCATGTGGTGTGGTCGTTTGCCGAAACTGAGCCTAATAAAATTTGGATAGGTACAGAAAATGGGCTTAATCACTATGATTTCACGACAAAAAAGTCTGAGAAGTATCTGTATTCAAAAAGTGAAAGAGCGATTATCGGTGAAGGAGCCGTAGACAAAATTGTACCAACGCAAAGTGGCGAATTGTTTCTCAATACTTACAACGGAATACGGTTGTTTGATATGGAAACAGGGGAGGCTAACCGGCCAGAGGTATTAAAAGGTGGCGATGACACCATATTTGATGCGTATGGCACGGGAATGATGCTTTCAGATAAAGGGGATTTGTACTTTATTGGCAACGAAGGTTTTGTAAAGTATGACGTGGACGAAAAAGAAATTTCCTCTTTAGAGCTGGACCCTCGTGTTTTTGACATAAATTTTTCATTGGGTTTTTTGGGGCAGTCTCATTACCACAATGATCGATTATTTTTTGCTACCGAAGGTGGTTTGTGGTTAATCGACCCAGAGACGTTTCAGCATGAATTGGTCTATCGATTCTCAGAACTACAGCGTGGCCGAGATCGCTCTATATCGTCGTGGGTTATCGACGATATGGGTGTGCTGTGGCTTGCATACAGTGGCGTAGGGTTGGTTGGTATAGACGCAGACACGTTTGAGCCGTTGTACAACCTAAATGAATCGAATATTTTATTATCAAACATTGTTTACGGGCTGCAAAAAGACGAAGCAGGCAATATCTGGTTTAGTTCGCACAAAGGGTTACACAATTACGATCCGTCTACCGGCCAAATCAAGAACTTTATCTACGGACGAGAGCTAAGTGTTTCTGAGTTTAACCAGGGGGCTTCGCTTAAGCTTAAGGACGGTCGACTGGCTTACGGTTCGACGAGCGGCGCTGTGGTTTTCTCTGCATCGCAATTGGAAAGCTTGGAAGTTGGAAGAAGTTTGCTCAGTAAGCAAACTGCTATAACGGAAGTTGCCGTAGATAATAGGGTGCTTAATCAGCCGCTTAAAAACCTAAGTGGACATCATTTCGATCTCGATTACGAAGATTATGGCTTAACAATCCATTTTTCGTCGTTAGCGATGTCAGGCATAGGAAAAGTAAAGTACTACTACAAGCTGTTGAACGGTGATCGCGTCGTTACAGAAGGCGTGACTGACGATGCAAAAATAACCTTTACCAACATAGAACCGGGTGACTACGTTTTTTCTGTTGCCCCCACGCCAGGTAGTTTCGACTATAACGTGCTACCGGCTGAAATTACGCTTTATATGCCACATGCGCCTCTGCGTTCACCGCTTGCATATACTATTTACGCAGCGCTCATCGTAAGTTTATTCGTAGCATATTTACTCTCTCGTCAACGCCAACTGTTTAGACTACAAAAAGCTCAGCAGCAGGTAACGCTATTCAGTGACGCTTTTAGACAAACTCGAGACTGGGTTTTAATTTTTGATAAAGAAAAGCGTTTAGTTGCCGCGAACCCAGCTTTTGAACACGTGTTCGGCTTTAATAATAAAGAGCCGTTACCCAAGCAGTTGGCACGACTTTATTTGCGTTACCCAACGTTGAATAGACACCTTTCTGGCAAATTACCGGAAATGCAGGGAGGGGATTTTTGGAAAGACGAGGCCGTGATCGATGGTGCTGATGGCAAGCGCTACGACGTGCTTATTGATATAACAGCGGTAAGTGGCGAAAGTAATACTGCAGAGCATTACCTGATTGTTATTTCCGACATCACAGAACAAAAAAATGCTGAGCGCAAACTTCTGAAAATCGCGACCTACGATGGCTTAACAGGCTTGGTCAACAGAACATTGCTGCTAGACAGACTGGAGCATGCTATAGGGCTTGCCCGTCATCATGAGCATCGTGTGGCGGTGATGTTTGTTGACTTGGATAGATTTAAAGGTATTAACGACTCACTTGGGCATGACTACGGTGACAAACTGCTGCGCATTGTAGCCAACCGAATGCGAAACCTTGTGGCTGAGTCGGGCACCGTTGCGCGATTAGGTGGCGATGAATTCGTTATTGTTATTGAGGAAGTTAATGCCAATGACGACTTGAGCTCATTCGTGGCCCAAATCATTGAGTCAGTAGAAACGCCTATATCGTTAGCAGAGGAAGTGCTTCGTGTTTCTTGCAGTATTGGCGTGGCGTTTTATCCAGAAGACGCCTCTGAGCCTGCTGAGCTTATCAAGCAGGCTGATGTGGCCATGTATACGGCGAAGAAGGACGCATTAAGCGGCTTTACCTACTTTACGACAGACATGAATGAACGTGCCAAAACGCGTTTACAGCTTGAAAATAAAGTAAAACGTGCCTATTCAGATGACTGCTTCTTCAATCACTACCAGCCAATTATAGATGCCAGAACTAATACCACTATTGGGGTTGAGTTACTGCTGCGAGGAAAACTGGATAACGAGCCTCTTTTCCCCGATCAGTTCATTCCGGTACTTGAAGAATTGAAGTACATAATAGAAGTTACACGACAGGCAATGCGAAGAGCGGCAGAGGACTTATCGTCCTGGTACAGCCAAGGCTTCACGGGGTTTGTCTCTATTAATCTATCTGCACTTCACTTCAAAACCGAATTCGACTTAACCGGTGTGCTAACCCTGCTTGATGAGTTCAATCTACCCAAAGAAGCGTTTCGATTCGAGATTACCGAAGGCGTATTGATGGATGACAGTGACAATGCCTTAAGACAGATTAATCGGTTTGTGAAAGAAGGTTTTGTATTAGCCCTTGACGATTTTGGTACAGGTTACTCGTCTTTAAGCTATTTAAAGCGTTATCCGTTGTCGGTATTAAAAATCGACAAGAGCTTCGTTAACGAAATGGCGCCGGGTAATGCAAACGAAGCGCTGGTAACAACAACCATTACGTTAGCGAATAACTTGAATATGAGTTGTGTTGCGGAAGGCGTTGAAACAAAAGCGCAAGCAGAAGAATTGATCGGAAAAGCGTGTTATTTCCACCAGGGCTATTTCTACGCCAAGCCTTGTACCGCCGAGGAAGTTGCACCGCTGTTATTTAAAGCGTGGTAAAACGTCGATATTTACCGCGTTTTTCTAACAGATAAGACCATAAAGATTCAAAAGCCAAATCTATAAGAAAACTAAATTTAGCCTCTAAAGCCTTGTTATTCGTCGCATAGAATGTAAACGCTTGTTTAAAAAGCTTGTTTTTCAATAAAAAATAGGGCTTATTAGAAGTCTGTGAAATCATTGTAAAAATGAGCTACATTATAACAACATATGAGTGACTTATGCCGCTAGACATGACAGCAAACGCAAATACCACGGAAGTAATAACATCGCCATTAAGTATGTTGTACCACTGGGAACAGAGCCGTGGGAACGACGTATTTCTTACGCAGCCTATTAACGGTGAATACCACGACTACACATGGAAGCAAGTCGCCGAACAAGCCAGAAAAGTGGCAGCACGTTTACGTGAATTCGATTTCCCGCAAGGCAGCCGTATAGGTATCTTTTCAAAAAACTGTGCTGAGTGGTTTATCGCTGATCTGGGCATTATGATGGCAGGTCACGTGTCGGTACCTATTTTCTCAACAGCCGGTCCAGACACAGTCCAGTATGTATTGAAACATGCTGACGTACAGCTATTGTTCGTTGGAAAACTAGATAATACTGCGGAACAAGTTGCCTCTATTCCTTCAGAATATTTAACGGTTGCCTTTCCTTATCCAAACATTGCTACTAAGCAACAGTGGAAAGCGTTTATGGATATCGCGCCCATAACAGACTCGCCTGTACCTGATATGGATGATTTGATGACAATCATTTATACGTCTGGCAGTACCGGTCAGCCTAAAGGGGTGGTGCACAGTTACAATACGGCTTGTTGGGCAGCGCGTCGCTCGCTCGATCAGTTGGGTATTAACCAAAACGATCGCACAATGAGCTACTTACCACTTGCGCATATTACAGAGCGTGTACTGGTCGAGCTTTCAAGCTACTACAGTGGTGGCAAAATTCACTTTGTAGAAGATTTAACTACCTTCCAACGGGATGTAGGTCACTGTCAGCCAACGCTATTTATTTCGGTACCGCGTTTATGGACAAAGTTCCAGATGGGCGTGTTAGCGAAAATGCCGCAGAAGAAACTGGATACGCTGCTTAAAATTCCAATTTTGAACAAAATTGTTGCGAAGAAAATTCGCGATGGCTTGGGCATTAATAACGCACGTTTGTGGGCAAGCGGTTCGGCGCCACTTGCTCCAGCAGTCATTGAATGGTTCGCGAAAATTGGTATCTACATTTCTGAGGGATGGGGAATGACTGAGAACAGTGCTTATGGCACCGGCAGTGTACCTTTCCGTCATGATAAAATCGGCTGTATCGGCAAGCCATACGACGGTGTAGACATCCGCACGTCAGAAGAAGGTGAGATTCAAGTTAAGTCGCCGTGCAATATGCTGGAATACTACTTGGAACCACAAAAAACGGCTGAAGTCTTTACTGAGGATGGTTATCTGCGCACTGGCGATAAAGGGGTCATTGATGCTGATGGCTACGTTAAAATTACTGGTCGTTTAAAAGACATCTTTAAAACCGCGAAGGGTAAGTATGTTACGCCAGCGCCGATTGAAGCAAAATTCATGGAAAACCCTATCGTTGAGCAAGTGTGTGTAACGGGGACTAATTTGCCTCAACCTGTGGCTTTGCTAGTGCTTAGTGAAGAAGCGCAGAAAAAAGACAAAGCGGGCATTGAAGCAAGCCTTAAGAAAACATTCGAAGCCATCAACGCAAAACTGGAAAGCCATCAGGTTATGGATCGCGTTGTCATTATGAAAAACGAATGGAGCATCGAAAACGACTTGCTGACTCCGACGCTCAAAGTAAAGCGTCATGTTTTAGAAGACCGCTTTGTTGATATTATCCAAGGTAGCTATAGCGACAAATTAGTTTGGGTTGACGCGTAAAATCGTCGTTGAGTCTTTTGCTTTGGCAATAATTAAAAAAGCTCTGTCCATGGCAGAGCTTTTTGTTATCGGAAGGAGACGCAATAAGCGTTGAAACTGTGTTGGGCTATAAGCACTACAGCGACGCTACATCGCGTTAAACGAAACGCATTGGTCGCTTTAAGAAGGGTAGCGAGAGCGTAACCCTTCATACACTAAGTCGCTAAACTCTGGCTTCGTTAAATCTAGGGCATCCATTACTTCTACCAGGTGCTCGTTGTCTTCACGACCTTCCCACACCTTTATGTAAGTGCCTTCTTTATAGCCGTTATCTTGGCGGAAAAAATTGAGCACATTTTTACCTACGTACTGACGATAAAGTTCGTCAGCTGACATTTCACACTGGCTTACGATGAACATGAATAGTGGCACGCTAAAGCGTTTGGCGGCGCAAAGGCCCGTCATGAGCTCTAAATTATCAAGAAGCGACAGATTTGACGCGTCGTAGTCCTTTCCATCGAAGGTTACTAGCGTTTTGCCACTTGCTAATTCAGAAGCAATACTTTTTGCAGATTCAGCGATATCGCCTTTATATTCAATAATGCAGGCACTTAGTGCAAAGTGCCAGATATCCACCAATTCCATTTGAAGCTGTGGCAAGTCTTTTTGCTGTGCTTTCCACCATTTCCAGCCGTGATGTTCAATTGCTTCAACTGACTCTACCATTGCTGCACGCAAGTATCCGTAACCAGCATTTAGCCAGTCTGGGTTTACTTTGGCGTTCATTTTATCCTGAAGAGAAAGCATAGTGGCGAGTTGTTGCGCGGTTAACATTGTTGCTCCTGACCGTGAAATTGTGTTGCGTTTCGTAAAGGCGAAATTGTACTTGAATGACGCTTCGGGAGAAACTGCTAAATTTACGGCAGCGAGAGTAAAGCGCTTTCTTTAATGTCTGCTTGCTCGTGGTGCACTTGCACCACGGTAAAACTATGACTTGTTGGTCATGTTTTCTATTTTTGTTTAAGTTATTGATATTTCAGGTTTAAAAAGTTGGCATTCAACCTGCAAAACATAAATCGTTAACAGTGCTGCTCAGTAGCGCTAACGTGAATGAGTGCCAGGCAACGCTTATTCACGTTGTTACTGAGTAGACCGTAAACCTTACCCATACAGATTTTTCGTGTCCTGAGGTCTGTGTGGGTTTTTTTTGTCTGAAAATCGCCCACACACGCTTCTTTGTACTCATTTACTGCGCCAGATCCCTCTATCACTTTGCTTAGAACTCTCCGGGCATTGATTTCGCCATGCCCCCAGTATTTGTTTTATTATCATAAGACATTTGCTTATCTAAATTTTGGAGAAATAACTTAACTACTGAGCCCAATGCGATACACTAAATTATAAGGTCGACGATACCTGTACAGTCTTTGCACAGTATCTAAAAGCACGTTCTACAAAGGATTTTTCGATTGCTTGCGCTATATCCCTCTAATAAATTAGAACACTTAAGTTTTCTTCTCACCACGCTTTTACGTCAGCAGCCCATGGGCGTATTTACGCCAGAAACCATCTTGGTTGAAAGCCCGGGAATGCAGCACTGGGTCAGCATGCAGCTTGCCACAGAACACGGCGTGGCAATGAATATTGATTACCCTTTACCAGTACGCTTTATGTGGAATACCGCACGTACCGTACTTGGACAGGACAAAGTACCCAAGCAATCTCCATATCGTCGTGAAGTACTGACATGGCGTATCGACAATATTCTCCAAGATGGCTCGCTAATGAGCGCAGAAGCCTTCGAACAAGTTAACCGGTATTGGCAAAATGCGGGAAGTGAACAAGAGCAGGGGTTACAGCGCCTTCAGCTTGCTACCGCTCTGGCCGACGTGTACGAGCAATACTTGTTGTACCGCCCAGACTGGTTGTTTAAATGGGAAGCTAACGAACGCGCTGTATTTGATGACATGGAGATATGGCAAAGCGAAATTTGGCGCATATTGGTCAAAGAGCAGCCGTTGCATCCTGCACGTTTGCATCAAATGACGCTCGATGCGTTGGAAGCTGGTCATTTACCAAGCGAGCCAACGAACAAGTTGCCTGATCGTGTGATAGTGTTTGCTATTAATACTATGGCCCCACAGCTTATCGCATTTTTTGACGCCCTCGCGCAGCACATTGATATTCATATATTTCACCTAAACCCCAGCGTTAATTACTGGGGTGAAGCGAAAAGCAGTAGCGAACAGGCGAAATTATTGCGGTTAGAAGGCCTTAAAAAATGGATGGAAGAAGATCAGTCAAACCCGCTGCTTGGCAACTTAGGTAAACAGGGCAGAGAGCTATTCAACTTACTCACTGAACTGGATACCTTTGAGATTAGTGCGTTTGATTCACCGGATTTTGAAGAAACAAACGATAACGCTGGCAGCGACAATGCTCGTGGTCTACTCGAGTATATTCACAACGATATCTTGCAGGCCGCTCAACCGAAGCCACTTGCTCATGATTTAAGAGAAAAAGACGATAGCGTTACTATCATGTGTACCCATTCCGCACTTCGCGAAGTGCAGGTATTACACGACCACTTACTACATTGGTTATCTCAAGATAAAACGCGCACCCCATCTGATATTCTGGTGATGTGCCCCGCCATCGAAAACTACGCGCCATTTGTTGATGCTGTATTTCACAGAGTAGGCACAAAGGCTTTGGCTGGCAGGGGGCAGGTTACGCTTCCTTGTACCATTGCAGATAGAAGCCCAATGGATGCAGAGCCGTTGATTGCGGCGTTTATGGCGCTGTTACAGCTGCCCGATAGCCGTTTTGGTGTGTCGGACATTATGGATTATCTGCAGCTAGATTCAGTGCAAAAGCGTTTCTCAGTATCCCAAGATGATATAGAGCAAATGGTGGTATGGCTAAAACAAGCTCATATTCATTGGGGTCTTAATAGTGCCCATAAAACGGCCGTTTCAGAAGGCGTTGATCTAGACGACACTTACAGCTGGTGGTGGGGAATTCGCCGGTTACTTATGGGTATGCTGGCACCAGATAGTGAAGTCATTGTGAGTGACTTACTTACTATTCCCGACGTTGAAGGACAAAGTGCGCTTACGTTAGGCAAGCTTATTGACGTTGTGGCGCTGTTGGGTGAGTTTGCCCAAGTATTAACAGCCCCAAGGACGGCCGCGCAGTGGTCTAAAGCCTTAATATCGCTTAGAGATGCGTGTTTTATGCCGATACAAGAGCAGCAGCAAAGTTGGGATCTTATTGCCAAAGTTGCTGCCGATCTTGCTGCACGGTGCGAAGAGGCAGCTTATGAACACGAACTCACCCTTCGTCAGGTTCGCGACCTGCTACTCAATCGATTCTCGTCGCCAGATGCTGGTAACCACTTTATGACCGGTCAGGTTACGGTGTGTTCAATGCTGCCCATGCGAAGCATTCCGTTTAAAAAAGTGTGCATTTTGGGGCTGAACGACAGTGAATTCCCCAGAAAATCAAGCCCGCTGGGTCTCGATTTAATGGCAGGTGCTGGCCGCCAAATTGGTGACCGCTCACGGCGTTTGGAAGACAGGTATTTATTCCTAGAAGCCATCATTTCCACCAGAGACAGCTTATATTTAAGTTACCAAGGGAACGACGTTACCAATAACAGTGAGCGGCAACCCAGTCTAGTATTGGCTGAGTTCATGGATATGTTAGCAAACAGCTACGCACTGAATTTATCAAAGTACAGCGTTAACGCGCCGCTACACCCGTTCAGTGAAGAGGGGTTCACGGGAACCTTGCCGAGCTACGAAACAGGGTGGTTACGGTTAGCTGACGCGTTACAAAAAACGAAATTAAATACCGATGAAGCAGATAATGAATCTGCCAACGATGCGGATACGGCAACGTTAGCGCCATCATCTGACGCACTATCAACGCAATCGCTTCGTTTATCAGGTATTCAAATTGCGAGAGCTTTCAAAGATCCGCTAGAGTATTTTTCCGTCCAACGGCTGGGCGTGAATCTGTCTCAATCGTTTACGCTACTTGAAAATAGCGAGCCGTTTGAAACCAATGCGCTGCTGCGCTACCAGGTGCTCGACGCTATCTTTTCGTCTGCAGAGCGCGTTGCGCCAGAGAAAGATGATGTCACCTCTCTTTCCTATAGTGAAAAAGTGATCACGTTTGCGTCGCTTAGAGGGGATATTCCCAATAACCCCGTTGCCAGAGATGAAGTTGACATGTGGAAAGAAGGGGCGTTGGCATTGAGTCAGGCCATGGGCCCTCATGACGCGGAGCCTAAAAAAGCGCACTTTCAAGGCAAATACATCACCTTTACTTCATCGGCTTTATTAGGCAGTGACGCGCTAGTCGAGCTTTGTGCAGGCAAGATTGACGCACATCGCGCTTTGGGTTTCTTCATCTCACAATTAGTTTTTTCAAGCAGCGATGAAGAAACCAGCTACAGCAACTATCCGCTGGATATCTATTCGTGTGCTTGGGAAAAGGGCGAAACCATTTTGAAAAAGCAGCGTTTCTCCGCTTACGATCGCGAAACTGCTGTGCGTTTACTTTTGTTTATTGAACAGCTTTATATGGCAGTTTACACGGCGCCGACACCAGTTCATTTAAGTTTGTTCGGTAGTTTTATGCCCGGGACCAGAAATTCAGACACTAAGCCTGTAGTGGAAAGCATAAAGCCTGAGATGTTTACCGACATTCTGCATGCGCTACTAGAGAGTACGGACGGGACTAGTGAAACCGACAGAGCAATACTTGGACAAGTTCAACATGCAATTGACGAGATGTGCCCGTTCACTGATAAAGACAACGCTGTAGCTAGCGAAACGACAAATGAAAAACATGAAAAAGCGAAACAGGCGGTGGATCAAGCCGCTGCACTTTTTAACACGATAGAGTTACAGCGAGCATTAATCGACTGGCAGCAAAGTAGCGGGCAGTTCAGCGCCGATATGGCAAGCAACCCTTACTTACATTGGCTGTTTCCTCAGGGCGTGAGTTGGAATGATATACCGCATTTAAGTGCTTTTGTGCTGCTCGCCATGGTCAACAATGCGTCTCAGGAGGAGAAGCTATGAGTTACAACCCTACATCCTCTGATAACCCTATAGACGAACAATCTCAGCCGCAAACCGACGACCACAGCGGCACTGAAGCGCAATTACTCGATGTAGTCGCTATGCCGTTAAAAGGGCGCCACCTTATTGAGGCCAGCGCTGGTACAGGTAAAACCTTTAATATTACGCGCTTGTATCTGCGTCTATTGCTTGAAAAAAAGCTCACCGTCAAAGAAATATTGGTGATGACTTTCACCAAAGCCGCGACCGAAGAAATAAAGGGGCGTATTGCGGCAACACTAAGAGAAGCCCTCCTTATTTGGCAGCAAGCCAGAGATAACGGCAATGAAATAGACAGTGGCTGTGACCCGGTTTATCAGTATTTATTTAATAGCTGTGATATTGACGAGAGTTTGGCACTTTTAAAAGCGGCGCAGCTGGAGCTTGATGAAGCCTCGGTGTTTACTATTCACGGCTTTTGTCAGCATGTTATTACCCAGTTAGCGTTTAACAGTGGCTTTGCCATGTCGCTTAATTTGGGCAATGACACCAGCGACTTATACCTTGAAGCTGCCGAAGACTTCATTCGAAAAATTAGCAAAAGTGAGGACGAGTTTAGGCTACTGGCAGAGTCTGGCTGGCATACACCTGAAAAACTGCTGCGAGAGTTTAACGCCAGCATTAAAAGTACTCTGACCCCAATATTGCTTAGTGAAGAGGATATTGAGGCAGCGTGTAAAAAGCAGTTAGATGAAGCGCCGCACACGTCTTTAGCCTACGTGAAGTCTCTACTTCAAAGCGTAGAGGATAATGAAGGGCTATTGGTAGAACAGCTCATCAAAACACCGGCCCATAAAAAAGAGCGGCCGCAGGAATTGGCTGCACTTAAAGCTTGGTTGCGTTCTTGCGTAGATGAACAAAGTTATTATCTTCCGCCGCTCGAAGCGGAAGCCTTTGTTAAAGGTACCCGATATGCGCGAAACTCATCAGGCGTAAAAGAGATTTTAACGCCTATAAAAGACTTTGCAGGGGCGCTTAAAAAAGCGTTTGGCGAGAAAGATCAGGCACTTAGTAAGGTGCCTGTATTCAAGCTGGTGGTTGAAGCCATTGCGTTCATCAAATCCCGCGTTGAAAAGCAGAAAAAGCAGCTTGGCGTTATCGACTTCGACGATCTTATTCGCATGCTCGCCGACGAAGTGGTGAAGCCGAATAATACTCTTGTGCCTGAGCTTCGCAAAAAATTCCCCGTAGCGCTTATCGACGAATTTCAAGATACCGATGCGAAGCAGTACGCGATTTTAGACGCAGTTTATCCTAATCTTGAGAATGCTAACGAAAGTGCGTTATTAATGATAGGTGACCCCAAGCAAGCGATTTATCGCTTTCGCGGTGGCGATATTTTTACCTATTTAAAAGCGGGTAGGCAGGCAGATTACCGCTGGGTGATGAATACCAACTGGCGCTCGGTTGAGGGAATGGTTAAAGCCTATAATCGGTTATTTTATGGCGCGCCTGTGGCATCAAATAGACCTGCCGATGTGTTTGGTTTTGATATCAAATACAACCCTGTGGAATTTACGCCTAAAGCGGCCGCGGCAAAAACGCCACTTATCGACCCTGCCGAACAAAATAGTTTAATGAAGAGCGGTGTAATGAAAAGTGCTGTAACGAAACGCAGCGCAATGAACTACGTTAGCATGTGTTTGGACGACAAAGAAAACGCCCACATTATGCGTCGCAAGATGGCTCAGTGGATTGCGCAAGAGATTTACCGCTTATTGAACGAAGCGCACTTTCAAACCGCGAATGGTGGCACCGCGCCTGTTAAGCCTCAGGATATCGCTATCTTGGTGAAAGACAGGACCGAAGCTGGCGCTATCAAAAGTGTACTGCAGCAAAAAGGCTTGGCGTGCGTTTATCTAAGCGATCGCAGTAACTTATTTGCCAGTGCCGAAGCCAAAGATGTACTGCGGTTACTTAACGGTATTTGGCATGCCAACGACACAAGTAAAGTGGCGTCGAGCTTGGCGTCACCGCTTTGGGGTTATAGTGCCCAAACACTTATTGAATTGTTGTACCATGAAGATGACGCACAGTGGGATGCTGCTATCGACAAGGTATTGTCGCTGCGGGATATGTGGCTGCAAAAAGGGTGCATGAGTGTGCTGCTGTATTTAATGCAAGACAGCTATCAACCTCATGCTGACAGCGTGGAACGCGCCCTTACTAACTATCAGCATTTGGCCGAAGTGCTGGAAAAAGCTAGCACTACTCACCAGCGCCCAGAGCAGCTACTCGATTGGTTGAATAAGCAAATTCATAAGCCTGAAAGCGATGAAGAGCTTACTTTGCGCCTTGAAAGTGACAGCCAACTTATTCGACTTATTACTCAACACGGCTCGAAAGGGCTAGAGTACCCCATCGTGTTTGTTCCTTTTGCCACCGGCTACAGAGACGCCGCTAAAAACGGCAACACTACATCGCAAATATTTACCTATTACGACGAGGAAAAACAAGATTTACAAATGCAGCTTGGGCAGACGCCACAGGCCATAGCTCGCGTTCAAAGCGAGAGCGAAGCGGAAGACATGCGACTGGCCTATGTGGCGGTAACACGAGCTGCCCATCGCTGTTACATGGGCGTTGTACCGCTGACTAACAATGAAAGAAGTGCATTAGCACGAGCACTCGGTGTAGGTGGCGACGGCAGCAACAACGATTGGTCGAGTGTGTTAAACCGTGTTGCTGAAGAAGATGCGTCCCATGCCAGCCATATCGACGGTGATGAGTTTGAGGAAGTGTATACTGGCTTTGAACAAGAAGATGAGTTACCTCAGCTTACCGCGTTGCAATTTACCGGCACGGCAAGCGAAGAATGGCGACTGTATTCGTTCTCAGCAATGAGCCGTTTAACCACGGTTGGTGCTAACCAAAGCGTTGAAACAGGCACAGCAGCGGAGTCCGGCGCAACAACAGAGCCCTTGAGTCAAACCCTTCCTAGTGTGCCCGTACTTCAAACCATTCGAGATGAAGAAGTGTATGCAAGCGACACTCTTGTGGGTGAGATGGGCTCAATTGATGCAGACATCAATTCCTCGGCAGGTATTGAAAGTACGGTAAGTAAAAGTGATCTGCGTTTTACCCTAGAGAAAGGTGCGAGCGCAGGTAATTTACTTCACGATATTCTAGAGCACAGTGACTTTAGTGCGCCCGATTGGGAAGAAACGGGTAAGGAACTGGTTAACCGCTTCGGGTTAGATGAAAAGCGAACGCCGCTACTTTATGAATGGTTAGAAGAAGCGCTACAGACGCCTCTGTATCCCAATATGCAGCTAAGTATGAGTGATTTGCCCTTAGTGCAAACCCTGCGCGAAGCCGAATTCTATTTTCCAATGAACGACACGCAATGGACTCAGCTTCGTGAAGTACTCGCTACCCATAGGCAAAACGTAGCTGACGTTATTGGTGGCGAGATGGAAACAGCGCCTCAATTAATCACAGCTAAATTACAGGGAATGATGCACGGGTTTATTGATTTGATTTTTGAACATGACGGTCAGTTTTATGTGGCAGACTACAAATCAACCTGGCTTGGCGATACCCTTGATAGCTACACGCCAACAGCGCTGTTTCACAATAACCAGCATCACCTTTACGACCTTCAGTACTTAATTTACTGCTTGGCGCTACATCGCTATTTAAAGAATACGCTGCCTAACTACGACCCAGATATGCATTTTGGTGGAGTGTATTACTTGTATCTACGCGGTATGCACCCAGAAAACGAGCGCGGGGAAGGGGTATTTTATACTGATGTTCCATCGTCTGTACTCAATCGATTAGACGGGATATTTGCGAGCAAAGACGATGCCCAGCAAGGCAATAGTTCTTCGAATGCAGGCAGCTCTCACCAGCCTTTGGAACAAACGTCTTCGGGTCAGCAGCAGTTTAGTTTCGATGACGAGTAGTCAACATCATAGAGGCTAAAGCAAAGGAAAATAATGAAAAGCAATCAACACTCTGTACCGTCATTTTTTGATAACTTGTTTGGCATCGAGGCGATCGACAAATTTGTCGCAAAAGAATTTGGCTTTATTGATGAACTGGAGCAAGAAGAACAGTTTATTTGGGCTGGGATCTTAGCATACTTGTCGTATATGCAGCGCAATGGCCACAGCTGTATCTATCTAAAAGACATAGCGGGTACGACGCTTTTTAAAGAGGTAGTAGCAGAACAAGAAGCAGTCTTGGCGGCCGAAACAAATGTGCATAGCAATAACGGAGCGGTTGGGGCATCTAAGTCGCCGGTAGAACAAACAGAGCAGGAAAAAGCGCCCAAAGCAGGTGTTGACGTGCCACAACTAACGCCGTTACTTAGAATTGTAAAAAGCGCGCTGAGTAACGAGCAGGTGGCTCAACTGTTTGTCTATAGCAACGGCAAGCTGTACAGCCGTCGCTACTATGAGTTTGAACAAGAAGTGGCGCGCAATGTTGTAAAACGAGCTGCGCTTACGCCGTTAAGTGATGACGCAAGCGAAAAAGTAAAACAACTTTGGCCCGCAATCTTTCCTACCGAAACAACCGATCAGCAAGATTGGCAGCAAATTGCAGTGGCCAAAAGCCTAATGCAGCGCTTTTGCGTTATAAACGGTGGGCCAGGAACAGGTAAGACCTATACTGTATTGCGCTTATTACTGGCGCTACAGGCTTGCGATGAAAACTTAAAAATTGTGCTGGCAGCGCCTACAGGTAAAGCGCAACAGCGTATGACCGAATCTATCATGAACAGCATAGACGGGCTTCGCGGCAAGTTGGACGACACAGTGCTTAACAACGTGCCTACCGATGCTGTGACGCTACATAGATTACTAGGATTGCGCGAGCACGGTGTATCGACTAAGTTCAATCAGCACAACCAATTGGCAGCAGATGTACTCATTGTCGATGAAGCAAGTATGGTCGACTTAGCGCTAATGACACGTATAGTACGAGCATTGCCAGACCATGCACGGCTCTATTTTATCGGTGATGCAGATCAGCTTCCTGCGGTTGAGCTTGGCAACGTGTTAGAGCAGCTAGTTAGTACCGGGCCAGCATGTTTTGATGACAACGCGAATGTGTCAAATGGCACAAACAGCACACATAGCTCACTTAGTTTTAACAGTCATGACGACGCGCTTTCTTTAGGTGGCGTGCCATCGTTAATGAGACAGCACATTGCTACGCTATGCCCGCATCTGCCCTTGTTACCGGTTGATGAGCAGGCAAAAAGTTATGTAGCAACTCTTCAAGCACCTCAGCGCTTCAAGGGCCAGGTGGCTAAAGTTGCAACGGCCATACAACGAGGTAATGCAAGCGGTGCACTTGCCGCTATTACCGATAAGGCTGGCGACAATAACGAAAGTGCGGGCCTTGGTTCAAATACGGCATCGCGACTACAATCTGGCGTTCACCTATGGCCAGAGCACCAGGTTAGCGGCCGTGATTTACACCAGTTGGCCAAAGAAAGCTTCCTGCCTATTTTTGATGCTGGCAGTGCCGAAGAGGCGCTTAATCGTCTGAATGTGGTTAGGTGGCTAACCCCGGTCCGCAAGGGCGGAATGGGCGTAGAAGGCCTGAATAATTTGGTGTTCGATGCTATCAAGCACAAAATCAGAAAGCGGGAAGGCCATTTCTATCAAGGTCAGCCCATTATGATTGTAAAGAATCATCATCCTCAACGACTATCAAACGGTGAGGTTGGTGTAATCTGGCCTGACAGCAAAGGAAAGCTATATGCGTGGTTTTACCAGGATAGCCAAGCTTCGGGTCAAAACGGTTCAAGTCAGAAAGCTTCGGCAAATGCGGGAGACAGTGCTGACAATACGCTAGAGCAAAAGCAAGCGTTGCGCAGCATATCGCTATCAAGAGTACCGCAGTTTGAAACTGTGTACGCCATGACCATACATAAATCTCAGGGCTCTGAGTTTAATCATGTTGTGCTTATTTTACCTAAGCCTGATAGCGAAAAAGCCGCCAACTTATTTCATCGAGGCCTAGTGTACACAGGGTTAACCCGTGCCAAAGACGGCTGCTTAATCATCTCTGACACCGCTACATTTAGCCACATGGTTCAGCGGGTGGATAAGCGTTATTCCGGGCTGTCTGAAGCGATTAGCCTGCACCTAGAGAGCACATCAAACGCCACCCCAGAGATTGAATAGAAATAAATGTACTCTGACCCCAAAATTTTGGGGTCAGAGTACATTTCTGTGTGGTTATTTTACTGGCGTAAAAAGGCACAGGCCGCGTTTGTTAATATCAATTGGGGTTTTGCTGATTAGATAAATGCGAGTGGGGGCAGTTACACGCAAAATTCCGCCTTCGGCATTTAAAAACTGTGAAGGCAAAAGTACAGACGTGTCTTCACTTTCTGAATTGTCGGTCTCGGCTTTCACTGCAAAGTGTGACAAACCGCAGTGATCCAGCCAACCTAATATATTATCTGGCGTTGCCACAAAATTATCGTGCCTCAATACGCTGCTATGTAGCGTAATATTCGCACCGAAGACGGGCTTATTCTCTATCGCCATTTGCGTGTTAGGCTTTAAATGCAGACGGTATAGTCCGTGTGCTTCAGGCACAATGTCATCATTCGCATCTGTATTATTCACTAACGTAAGCATACAAAGTTTCACAGGTTAGTTTGGATGGTTTTATTTTGGTGGACTTACGGCTAGCCTGCGTTGATGTGGATCAACTGCCTTTGGGTTTACGCACTTTGTATAAAAAATTAGGCTTCTTGTGCAACAAGCATCTCACCAAGACGCTGAATAGCTTCGGTGCGTGCAGCCTGCGTACTATCAATGAAATTAAAACGCAGGCAATGTCGATACTTACCTGTTGCCGAAAATAGTTGCCCTGGCGCGACATAAATTCCTTTTTGCTTGGCTTCGTCAGCCAGCTTCACGGAGTCATAACGGCTGTTTAGCTCTACCCAAAGCACATAGCCCCCTTGAGGGTAGCTAATACAGGTGTCGGCGGGAAAGTAACGCTTAATGTCTGAACGTAGTGCGTCTCGTGCACTTAGGTAATGGTGACGCATAGCCCGAATATGTTTGTCATAACCGCCTTGCTCAATGAAACTGGCTATAGCTAATTGGGGTAGAGTAGGGCACATAGAGCTACTGACATATTTAACGTGGAGCACTTTATTTCTATAGCTTCCCGGCGCTATCCAACCCACGCGAAAACCAGGCGCTAGCGTTTTTGAAAACGAGGAGCACAGTAAAACGCGCCCATCTTTATCGAACGATTTAATGGTTTTTGGACGAGGGTAGGCGTAGGCAATATCGCCGTAAATGTCGTCCTCTATAATGGCTACGTCGTACTCTCTGGCCAATTCATATAACGCTTTCTTTTTCGCCTCAGGCATAACAAATCCTTGAGGGTTATTTACCGTTGGGGCGACTAAAATGGCCTTGATCGGCCATTGGTCAAGCGCTAGCTTTAATGCCTTTAAACTCAGTCCTGTTTCAGAGTCGGTGGGGATCTCTAACGCTTTTAATTCAGCGCCTTTTATAGCTTGCATAGCACCGTAGAATCCGGGGGATTCTACCGCTATCACATCGCCGGCGCTCGCCACTGCGCGAAGGCACACAGATAAGGCTTCCTGGCAGCCAGAAGTTACAATGAATTCGTCGCTTTGCAACACACAGCCAGATGCTGCGGCCAATCGGCTTAGCTGTTTTCGCAGAGTTTCATCACCTTTTACGTCACCGTATATCATGCCGTCCAAGGCTCGATGTTTGGTGAGTTCATGCAGGCGTTTTATAAGCGGTTTAAGGGTTTTGGCAGTCATGTTGGGCATGGCATGCTGAAACTGGCACAGGGTTTTAGCGTCATGATCTTTATTGAAGGTATTCAGCAAAGTGTCTAGCACATCTTCCCATTGAGACACATCCATAGGGCGTTGCGGAGGCTTCGTCATGCTAGGGGTGTTATCTATTAAGATACTACGGGCGACAAAATAACCTGATTTAGGTTTTGCCTCTACCAGTTGCTGCGCTTCTAACACTCGATATGCTTCCTGCACGGTAGCTATACTTACTTTATGCTCCGTTGACAGCTGCCTAACCGAAGGTAACTTGTTCCCCACCTCAAAAACACCACGCTCGATTTGGGCTTTAAGTTCATTGGCTAATGTTTCGTAAAGCGTCATCGCAATATTTATTCTTATGAAGTTATCTGCATACAGATAACTATATCTTAATTGACAGGAGCTTTTAACCATACAGATTGGTGAAATAACTACCATACAGACGTTACCATGACTAAACTGTATGGCTGTTTTTAAGCGTATTTGGGTATGATGCATACAAAAATATGATTGTATTGTGTTGGTGAAAAACAAGCGTTTGGTTAACCGACCCCTTTCTTTTAAAGAAACGCATTGCTCACCTCAACACATAAGGACTGTCATGGAAACATCTTTACTCATCGCGCTTGCGACATTCGCGTTCATCAGTACGGTAACGCCTGGCCCGAATAATATGATGCTATTGGCTTCTGGAGCACAATACGGTTATAAACGTTCGCTGCCGCACATGCTGGGTATTGTAATTGGTGTCGCAGGTCTAATGATAAGCACACTGCTGGGCATTGGTGCGCTGTTCAACATATTTCCCGTACTGTACAGTGTGCTAAAAGTACTTGGCGTGGCATACCTGTTATGGTTAGCATTTAAAATTGCCACTGGCCCCGTAGATGAGCCAGTAGGCCTAGTAGAAAACAAAATTAAATCGACCAAACGCCAAGGGCCGCTCAAGTGGTGGGAAGGGGCATTATTTCAGTTAATTAACCCTAAAGCATGGATGATGGCGTTAGCTAGCGTAGGCACGTTTTCACTGCCTGGCGAGCACTACATTCAATCTGGTATTGCGATTGTTACCGCTTTTGCCGTGATTGGTTTTCCAAGCATCTCGCTTTGGGCAGCGGTAGGCGCAAAAATACGCGTGTGGTTGAGTTCGCCAACTCGAAGACGGCAGTTTAATCTTACAATGGGCGCGGCCACAGCAGCCACGTTATTTTTGATAGTGTAACGGTTATATTAACTGGACGCTGGCGTTTTGGGTGTAAACCGATTGGCTGATGTCTTTTAAAAAACTGATAAAAGGAACACGTAAAATGGAGTGGGTCGAAGTCTTTATTCAATACTTAAGAGCCTATGAACAAAAGGACCTAGACAGTGTTTCCGATATGTTTGCGGATGACATTGCATTAAGGGACTGGAAAATTTCTGTAAAAGGTAAACGGTTAGCCGTTGATGAAACACGTAAGAACTTTGAGAACGCTGATTCGATAGAAATAGATGTGCTGTCTACTATGGCAAACGAGAACATGGTGTGTGGTGAGCTTAAAATTGTAGTGGATAAGTCTGAAACACTGTTTGTTGTTGATGTCTTGAAATTTAATGAAAACGGCAAAATCACCGCTATTCACGCCTATCTAGGACGCGACGATTAAATCTAGCGCAAACAATACAAATACAAGGAGCAGGTCTTCATGGAATTGAACCAAGTTACGTTACCCGTTACCAATATGGTCGAAGCGGTGGAGTTTTACCTTACACTTGGGTTCACTCAAATTGTAGATACACCGCACTATGCCAGATTCACGTGTCCTGAAGGCTCGTCTACTTTTTCGCTCTCTTTAGAAAGCGAAAGTGCTCAAAATCACAGTGTGATCTACTTCGAACACGAGGCGCTAGATGAGCTGTATACCTCTCTTGTGGAAAAAGGTATTCGTTTTGAGCAGCCGCCAACGCAGCAGCGCTACCTTTGGAAAGAGGCCATTTTAAGCGATCCATCTGGCAACAAAATAAAGCTGTACTGGGCAGGAGAGAATAGAGTGAACCCGCCTTGGAAAGTGGAAATAAAGCAGTAGCCATTTGGATAAACTTCAAGAAAAACCGAGAATACCAGTGACAGAACCCCAAATAAGTGTGCACTTTCGCTTAACAACGTTAGATGCCATGCAAGCGTACACGCTAAAACGAGAAATTGAAGGCGCTTATTTTATTAAGCGTGAAGAATGTGTAGATAAAAAAGGCCCAGATGCGTTCATTGGTATGGTGCCGTTAAAAGAAAGCCTGTTTGACGAACTCAACGACTACGTTATTCGCCAGCAAATTCAATATGATGACTGCGATATTTATGTTGAATCAAAAACTGCTAGAGGTGATATTGCTGTACCAAAGGTGGTAAATAAATTGCTCAAATACATCGACTGCAAGCTGACCTTCGCTGTTGCGAAGTAGTCTTTATTGAAGTGCGCTACTTTAGCGTGAACCGCCAAGGCAAGGTTGTGTCATCCCGTGGACCTTGCTTACCAGTATGCTCGTCTTTTGCGTAGTCTATGCCAATGCGAGGCGAACTAGTAATGTGATCACTGACAATGGTGTAGTTACTTTTCTCAATCCAAATCAATGTATTGTTTAACACAGGCTCACCGTTAAGCGCAGGCGTTATCGCAAGAGCTTGTGTCAGCTTAGCTGGACCGTCACATAGATTACGCAATGATGTGTTCACGCCGCGACGTTCACGCATTTTGTCGACACCTTCTGTAGGCTTAATTTTTCGGATCAGAACAGAATCGGTGTGGTCAGCGTCATTGGTAACAATATTCAACATACTGTGAGAACCATAAATGGTGTAGATGTAAGCAACGCCGCCTTGCTTTTTAAGTGTTGATATCGAAGAAGGGCGCCGCAACAGGTGTTTTTCCATGGCAAGATCCTGATGACCACGGTAGGCTTCCGTTTCTGTTATCGTTCCCCCGGTTAGTACGCCGTCGATATTACTAAACAGGTAGTTACCAATGAGCGACTTCGCTATATTGACGACACCGCTATCAGTGAAAAAAGAACGCTGCATTTTTCGTTTAGGTTTATTAATCAACAAATTAAGACGACTTCGTAATTTCGCTGTGAGATTTAAGCACTTTACTGCCGTCGTCCTGTTCAATGAGATAGGCTGGATCGCTGTCGCTTGCCTCTCGTTTTACCGACGAACCCTTAATCGTGCGCTCTACATCATTGGTAAATTTTTCTCTGATATTTCCCGTTGCACTACCGTTTCCCCATTCCCATTCTACTTCTGTGTTTACCGCATAATGTTTCATAAATATTCCCTAAGCCACTAAATCAACTATTAACTTAATTTGTTTAACGAAAAGAATAAGACCTGAGTTCAAAAAGGGGAAAATAAGGATGGTAAAAAAGTAAAGAAAGTTTGAAACCCTAGGGCCTGTATATGGTCTCCCCCGTTATTGCAAGAGTAAACATGCTGTTTTGACTAAAATGGTTTGCGTCCGTAT
>NZ_JAYMEU010000026.1:0-70627 GCF_037029575.1 Alteromonas sp. CH_MED4-4
TCATGTTCATCTGCCTATCCTTAACTCTCTATAGAGTAAATTGAGATAGGCAGTTACACAAAATTAGTTACAGTCTCAATTTTACATATAAGTCTTTTTAGTTACAGGTTTTCAAAAGGTCTACTAGGGTTAAACTTCCACTATTTGAGGTGGTTCATTGAAGTTAGATCGAACGACTTGATCCCTTCCACTGCGTTTCGCCTCATAAAGAGCTTGGTCAGCATCATTTAACCATTCGTTAAGAGACTTAAATCGATCATCAAATGCTGATACACCTATGCTTACTGACACTTTTCTTTGTCCAAGCAAAGTACAGTCCTCTAGCTCTCTAACTTTAACTCTGATCCTCTCTGCTATATCCATGGCTTGCGCAGCATTTAGATTATTAAGTATTACTGCAAATTCTTCACCACCGTAACGACCTGCATAATCTCGCTCTCTAATACAGTCCATCACTTGCCCAGAGACCATAGAAATAACTTTGTCACCCACTGTATGACCGAAGTTATCGTTAATAGATTTGAACATATCGATGTCAATAAAAAGCAGTACTGCCTCTTCGCTTCTACGACTCTTACTCAACATGGAGAACGTTTGCTCCAGTTTCATTTGCAAGAATCGACGGTTGAGCATTCCCGTTAATAAGTCTGTTTTGTTTGCGATTTCAAGCTTTTCGTAAGCTTTTCTCTTGCTTACAATCATTTTGACTAAAAATATCGCCATCAATGAAATGGAAACGATACAGAAAACAAGGAGTTGATTAGTTTGTTCTAGCTGACGTGCTTTGTCTCTTGAATCAAATAGTGCCTTACGCTCCTGCTCTTTCGCATTCGTTAGCTCTTCCAAGTAATTCAAACGGTCCATTGTTACGTCAAAGCGGAATCGCCTAAACTCGGCTTGAATCTGCTTTAATGCACTCGCAACGTTACCCTGTGACGATGAAAGCAGTGTGTTGGCAATTTTGAATTCTGAAGGCTCGTCCAAGCCATTCGAATTAAGTACGTTACTTAAATATTCTGACAATTGATTTGCTCGCTCTAGTTGACCAAGGGAGGCGAGTAACTCAACTTTCAAAAACTTACCTTGTAACTTCCAGCGCTCGGGTACTGAATTGTGGCCATTTTCAGCCTGCTCCAACAGTACGAGAGCTTCTTTGTTTTTGCCTAATAAAAATAATTGTTCAACTTTCTTTAGTGAGGCAAAGTAGATCTCGTTTTGATCCTCAGATGCGGTCGCGTAGGCCAAATATCGATCGGTGTAAGTGCCTACAATATTGGGGTCACCTATTTGCTTTAGAAAGTAGCTAATAACGTTGTAAAAATGAATGAAGTATTTAACGGGTATATCATGAGCTTCACAGAAGTCTATATACCGATTTAAAAGCTCAATTTTGATAGAGGGAACGTTTTCTACTACATAGGCAGCGTGTAAACCCATCATCAAATCCCCCACTCCAGAGTTATTTTCTGATAAATAGTTTACTTCCGTGCCAAGAAGCATGGCCTCTCGACTACTCCTTTCAGATAGTGCGACAAAAACAATATAGTTGAACTTGAGTGCGTCTTTTACCTGTGAAGAGAGACCGGAATAGTACCTTTTTAAATCATCACTTCCAGCGCGCTTCCCTTTGACCCTGTCCAAACGGCTGAGAATAGCGATTTCGGATAGCTTCGCAAAAGCGAGTTGGCTTTCAGACTTCGTATTCAGAGCGTTTTGTTCAATTGCCTTTACTTGCTCTAGAGCGAGTGAATATTCGTCGTAAGATATATAGTAATACATCAACAGTTTACTCAACTCGAACTTTGATTGAAGCGGCGAACTCAATGCACCGAGTTTATGGAGTTTATCTTGAGAAGATGCATCTAAATTATTGGCTAACCGTTCCAATAATTTTTCAGCGCTATCGGCATAAGTCCTATCAGCATTCAATTCAGAAAAATCATTGATGTTAGCTAACGCCTGTAGACTGAAAAGACAGGTGATCAATAGATAATGTTTGAGGCGCATTTGAGTTGACTTCATTTGAAGGGAATATAAGGACTGAGAATGCTTCACGACGTGCTCCCCTATTTTAGTTATAACTTAATGTATAGCACTAAAACTTCTTTAAGGAGCAAACGCTTACCTATACTTCAGCAAAAACGTCGAAAAAGAACCAACATTTTCATCCTTGCAAACTTTTAACTAGCCTCTAGGCTCGAAGCATCAGCAAACCCTTATATTACTCTAATTCGTCAACTTAAACAATTAAGTCATGCATCCAATTTAGTGAAGGCAACTGCTGCTCTGGTTGGTAAAAGAGCCGATTTAGTCTACCTAATAAATTAACCGAACGGCTGGGATCGTGCGCTTTAACCCTATGCTCACTTTCGGTTAGCATGAACTCCCAAGGCTGAAGATTGAGTTCGTCTACTTCTTCCTGACTAACGCCCAGTGATTGCAATGTTGACAAAATTCGCTCCGTTTTACTTTCGGCAATAGGAATGATTTCGTTGCCGTATAAATCATCGAGCGGCGCATTGATAGCTTCTAACGTGTGATTTATTGCTGCCCACACTTCATCGTGGTCAAACGCCCAGCCTCGCGGAGCATAGTACCCCTCTATTTCCCACTCAAACTCTGCGTTGCTTACAGCAATAGAGCTTTCTGCTTCAGGAGAATAAGCTAGATCGGGTTTAGCGCCAATGTTGTAGGCGTCTACACTCATGGCGACGCAAATTATCAAATCACCACAATGTTGCTTGTTTGTGTAAAGCGCTTCAAATGCTGCCCGCTTAACCCCCATCCAACCGTGTACTCTCGAGGGTTGTTCAACAAAGTGTCTTACATCATCGGGTAAGTCTTCGCCATAGGCATTGATGAGCAGAGGAAGCGGATTTTGATCTGGCGCTTCGTCTGGCATCCACACTTCGTATTCTTGTCGGTTGTCAGCTTTTCCGCGACTTTTAATTCCGAACGACAAATTCACAGGGCGGCAAATACTTCTATCTTCATCCACTTTGTGAAAATACTCAGAACGCATGCGTTTAATAAATGGCGCGTCTAGCCCAGCCAACGCTGCCGTTGGGTAGCGATAGCCTATTTCACTATGCTCAACCATATGTAACGTGGGAATAGCCTGTGTCAGCTTATTCTTCAAGCCCGACAACGCATGAACTTTAGGCAGTACAATGCTTCTCTCTGGCTCTATGGTAAGCCGACTTCCATCTTCGGTTACGAACTTTGGCGTTTTATGAAATTCATACCCCGTAAACCCCAAGGTATCTACAGCGGCGTTTCGATACTGAGAAAGCTCATTGAAAAGCGCTGTATGATTGCGAATATGCTTAAATAACGGTCTTGATGCGGTCATCTTCTCTCCATTTACGCTACTTCCATTAGAGCTAATTACACTTAGCGTTCTATGCGGCCAAATAATTACTTACCGTCTCATCTTTCTGACTGTTCTCACACAATACATCTATATGTGAAATTTACGCTCAACTGTGTGTAACGTATCTGTAACCCTCTTTTTGAGCTGTTTACCTTTAATCTCGCTTAGTTTTGATTTAAAAAGCGGTGCCAAATTTGTGCGCCAGCATCATCGTACCGTTTTACTAGATTACGATAGCGCTCACGCATTGCTACATCTGCAAGTGGCGATGGCAATAAGGGGTCAAACACCAAGTGGTATAACGCCCTGTCTCCTATCACATAAGATTCTTTGGTTGCTTCTTCAAGGGGTAAAGACGTTAATCGAGCAAGAGATTCCTCTATTTCGATGCATCCGTCTTTATAAAGTACCTCTAGGTTTAGGTGGCTCCATAATCCCATCGCCCTGCTGCGTGCTTTAGTGTCAAAGTCACTGGCACTAAACACGAGCGCCTTTCTCGATAGACCAAGCGTGTAAAGTTTGTCTCTTACTTCGCCTGCTCCGCCTGAAAAATTGTTCGGTCTGAGGTAAACGTCGTTTGTCAGCTTTCTCATCCCCAAAAGCTTCAGCGCTCGTTCATTATTTCTGAGCTGCTTTCTATCACTTTTAGGAAGCGTGCTGGTTTGAGCGACAACCCAATCGTTTTGCCAGGGTACAAGCCCATCCTCATCCTCTCGCCACTGATGAATTTCCTTTGCAAAACGAATGCCTTTGTCGCCCAGCTTGTAAAAACCGCGTTCAACCAAGCTAATAAGCTGTGCAGACTGTAAACGCGTGAGCGTTACCCGAATGTTATTTTCAGAAATACCAAACAGCGCCCCTACGCGAACTGCTGCGCTGGCATTCATTTGAATATTGTCACGGGAGCCCAATAGCTTTAGCAGTAGCTTTCTTGCATTGGGCTTTTTCTGTTTTTCTAATTGCAAACTCTATTTACTTCTTTGTCTCAGATAGGACGTAACTCTAATTAAAATATAAGTTGGCTTAAGGCCAAACATATACGCATTCATCATTATATAAACACGCGCTGCGCACAAACATTACATGAAATACCAATTTACAACTATTAGTGTAATGTTTTAAGGTAGTACTTGGAGATAGTGCTTTAACGTAGCCCTTTAAAGTAAAAGCCCATTTCAAGGGTACACCTTGTATATTCACCAAGTGGAAATGCCATGACTTCATCAAATCGATTTGTTACGCACGCTGTAGAAAACCAACCCACCATTTCCACGCCCTACAATTTGTGGCGTGATGACACCTTACTGCGCGTGTTAGTCGATCAGCATATGCCATCATCCCACCAACATGATGAAGGGTTATTAGGACAGTATGGTCAAATCGCGGGGGATGCACTTATGGCTCACGGAGAGCTTGCTAATAAGAATAAGCCAACTCTCCACACATTCGATCGCTATGGCCGCCGCATTGACGATGTTGAATTTCATCCCAGCTATCACGCGCTTATGGAAAGTGCGATGCAGCACAATGTACACAACTATTCGTGGAAGCATGAAGGCATTGAAGGCGCACACACCTTCAGAGCGGCGCTAATGTATATGCATTATCAGGCTGAGTCTGGCACGTCTTGCCCGCTTACTATGACCCACGCAGCTATTCCGGCCATGCGGTATGGAAAACAGCTGCCGCCCGTATACCTAGAGAAAACCATTAATGGTGTTTATGATCCTCGTTCCCTGCCAGCTAGTCAGAAACATGGACTGACTATTGGTATGGGGATGACTGAGAAACAAGGTGGGTCGGATGTTAGGCGTAATACCACTACAGCGGTGAAACAGGCTGATGGAAGTTACCATATCGTAGGGCATAAATTCTTTTTCTCAGCCCCCATGTGCGACGCTCATCTTATACTTGCGCAAGCGGAAGGCGGACTAAGCTGTTTTTTGCTACCAAGGTTGTTGGAAAATGGTGCACTCAATAACGTGCGAATTCAGCGTTTGAAAGACAAGCTGGGTGACTGGAGCAATGCATCGTCTGAAGTTGAATTTCAGGAAGCCACGGCATATTTGATTGGCGAAGAAGGCCGCGGTGTGCCGGTGATCATAGATATGGTGTCGCTTACGCGGTTAGACTGTATGATTGGCTCATCAGCACTTATGCGACAATCACTGATTCACGCCTTACACCACGTAAGTCATCGCGACGCATTCGGCAAGACCTTAGTCAATCAGCCTTTAATGCAGAATGTATTGGCAGACCTCACCATTGAATGTGCGGCTGCTACTGCACTCACTATGCGCGTTGCCAAAGCGGTTGATAGTGCATCGAGCAATAATCATGAAGCTGCACTGGCAAGGCTGGCTACCGCCATTGGAAAATACTGGGTTTGTAAACGCACGCCTATGTTTGTTAACGAGGCTCAAGAGTGTTTAGGCGGTATTGGTTACGTTGAAGAAAACCCCATGCCACGATACTATCGCCAAGCGCCTCTGAACTCTATTTGGGAAGGAAGCGGAAACGTACAATGTTTAGATGTACTGCGCGCACTCGCCAAAGAGCCCAATGTTAAAGAGGCTTTGTTTAGTGAGCTTAAAACACAAGCAGGCAAAAACAAGCACTATGATATTCATCTTAGTAAGCTATTCGACGAGCTATCAAACACGCAGAATATGGAAACGCGCAGCCGATATTTAACAGAACAAATGGCGCTAGCGCTACAAGCATGTTCACTTCTTGCTACGTCACTTAATAACGACAACGCCCTTATCGACATTGCCCACACCTTCTGTGAATCAAGGCTTGGCAATGCATGTGGTTTTGCCTTGGGGACTCTGCCAGACACCACGCCGTTTGAGAAAATTATTGCGTTTGGGCAGGTATCGTCTAGGGCCTGTTGACCTTTGGTGTACGAATTTTGGTCTAAATGGAAGCCTTTTAATCGCGAAACAGTCCTGCAAGCCTAGCGGGCTAAGTTAAAGGACTGTGACAAAGAGTAAAAGGCTTCCATAACGACCCCTTCGGGCAGCGCCTTTGTGCCATCTATACTGCGTTGAATGTTCTCGATTTAGAACCACTAAACCGTCGAACATTCGCCTTGTCTAGATGGCACACAGACCGCTGCAAAAATGTACAGCAAAGGTCAACAGGCCCTACCTAGCCAATGTACAGGAGCTATAGTTAAGCTCCTGTGCGCAAGAGGAATTAACCCACAACTTAAAAAGGGTTAACCGAATACCCTTTTTGTGCCAGGCGCGCGTGGGCTGTCATGGCTGACAAATCCATTTTCACTCCGTCTATCAACGCATTTTTTTCAACGCCATGGGCAGCGGCAGACTGCCCACACACTATTACGTCTACACCTTTCTCCATCAACGCTACAAGTAGCGTTTCGTTTCCATTAGGTAAGCCCTTACGCTCTTTGAAGTTTGCAGTTTTAAGCACTTCTTCTGTGGCAGAGCCGTGAACGACAAGCGCAAGCGAAAGATTTTCCTGCTTAACGCCGTTGGCTACGTGCATATTGATAAACCGTGCCAGCGACTCAAACTTGCGGTTTACCTCACCAGGGCTTGCCGATTTGGCTACGTCAAACGCAACCTTGAACGTCTGATTTTCAGGAAAACTTACGCCCTCAACATGAGCATGCTTGCCGAAAGTGTCAAACACAGGGCCATAATCAAAATCTGATTTAGCTGAAGCTTGCCCGGTTACTAAGAGTGCTGCTGCAAACCCCAGTGACGCGCTGCCAATCCCTTTTGTGATGCTCATTGCTAATTCCTCGAACTTTAACGCGCAGGTAGCGCTGTCTTATACACTTCAAATGTCATGTCGCTAACATCACTACCCGCATCTTGTATTTTGCTATTGGTATAGTAAAGCGCATTATTGTAGATACTAAAGGTATCAGCCCAATTCACCACATCACCTTTCACAAGGGTGCGAAGGTCTAGACTTGGCGTAAGGTACTGTACTTCTTGCTTTTCCAGGTCAGCTAAATAAACATTACCTTGATGAAAAATCATGCCATCTGGTGCGCCTGTCGTCGCTACTTTTCGCACTTTTTCTGCCAACACGTCATTTGACGATTTCTCGATGTCAGATGTGTTAATGGCATACAGCGAATAACCAGACAATGCGTGAAAATATAGAGTGTCGTTTAACGAATCTAGCGCGATCCCGTCAGACTGAACAGGCATAGTAAAGGGTTTGCCCTGAATACTTAACGCATCGACTTCAGCTTTAGTGGTTTTATGGTTATCTAAAATACGATAGCTGGTATTGTCATCAAGGTTATATACCACTAAACCCGCGTGAGCCGAGTCGGTCATATAAATGCGATTCGTTTTTTCGTCTACTCGCAAGTCATTAATATACGAATCTGGATGATAAGCGTCTTCGCTAAGTATCAAGGTCCCTTCGATTTCGTTTGAGGCTAAATCAACAACAAATAAGCGAGGTGCATCCACTACACCTTTAAACTTAGGGTTTCGGGTGTCCAACACATACAGCTTATCCTTGTGCGCAACCACTGACTGCACCGCTAAAAAGCAGTCTTTTCTTACTTCGCTTTGTGCCACACATTCATTTGTTTGGCTATTAGGGTAAGCGACAAATTCTCCAGTGTCGGTAACCTGAGCTACGGAAAAGCGAACGCCGTCACGCCAGTTGGGCGCATTCACAAATACACGACCATCATTACTTACCGTAACACCGGTAATTTGCGTGCCCTTTATGTCACCCACTAATTCAACATTCGCGTCTGGTGAATGTTGCGCGATTGCATTTACAGAAAAAAGTGCGGCGACACTCGTGGCAAGTACCCCTTGTTTTATACGCTTTGTATTCATGTCCTTTTACCTTTAATTAGTGGCTTCGCTTGTCAGCACACACCACAAAGCGGTGCGCATTAACAAAACTGAATGGAATAAAGCATACGGTCTTATTGTGAATGTGGAAAACCTTTTAGCGGCTTATCTATGCAGGCTGACGAAAATCAAGTGATGAAACTAGCTTTACCACTTATGAGATCCAAAACACGGTATGCGCTCGTTTAAGTTAAGAGCTAACAAACTTTACTGAAAATTATGCACAGCAGTATGATGAAAAAACGTGAAACTGGTTTAATGCAAAAGGCAAAGTATTTGAAAACAGTGCTACTTTTAACAGCATGTATGGTCGTGGTTGCCGCATGCAGTAGTAGTAAGCCTCAAGTAAATATGGATGAAACACAAAACTTTGCCGATATTAAAACGTTCTATATTCAGCCTCCTTTAAACCCAATCAACGCGACGCTGGCCAATCATCTTTCCTCAGCCATTACCCAGCGGCTCATTGAGAAAGGCCTCACCCCATCTTCGGAGGAGGACGCCGATATTGCGGTGGGATACCTACCTTCCACCACCACTAAAGAGGATGGCACCACCTTGAATCTAGGGCTGGGCACCGGAAGTTACGGTCGCTCTGGCGGCATTTCATTGGGTAGCATTTTTAGCATTCCGGTTGGAGAGCAAACCACGCTTCAACAAGGGCTTCAAATTGACATGGTTAAAGACGGTACATTTGTTTACAGCGCGTCGGGAGCGGTAGAGCTGGAGTCGAAAGACAGTATCAGCATTCAAAATAAACTTGATGAACTCGTCATCAAGCTCCTTGAGCAATATCCGTCGAACAGGTAGCTCACACCTGGGTCAACAATTAAGAACCGACTTCTTCGCTAAGGGCTCGCAAGAGCCCCTACTCCATAAAAACTCTTCATAACGATGAACTTGGCGCTGATTTTGCGTATGAATGCCTATATTAGGTCCCCCACTTTTATGCCCCACGCTATGAAGTGAGCTACACAGAGTCAGAAATGGATACCACATACAGCCACTTGTCATCTTCACCTTCACTATTCAATTACTTGGGCGACACAGCAAATGCCCAAAGCGCACTTCAAGATGTTGTAGAAAAATCCAAGCAGGCTAATGCTCTCGGTGATGCGTTCAGTGCGTTTAATGGTGAACTACAGGGCAATCAAATTGACACATATCTTGAAAAAATAGAAAGCGGCGAGGCCTCACTCAACGGCAACACAATTGCAAACTACCTCGATTTTAATCGGCAAAAGCTTGCCTCGGAATTAAGTGATTTAGCGGCAAAACTTGGTATTTCAGACGATACAAAGCTAACGGTGAGTAAAGGCGAGCTGGTGATTGAAAGCAGTCAGGGCGAGCAAGAGCTTGATAAAACCACGTTGCGCCTACAACAGTACCTAGAAAAGGACACCAACCTTACGTCACTTATTCAACAAACATCTCGTCTGTCTCAGTTCAAAGAATGGGGAGATGCCACGTCATTTGCATCAACACTACAAGAGAAAGGCACTGACGAAGCGACTATCCAGTCATTTTTAAAAGAAGCCCGAACGTCAGTGACGTCTGACAATACGCTGATATTCAATAAAAACGGGTTCGGCTTTTCTTCCGATGGTAAAACTGATGCGCTAATTGATGCATTTGATAAGCAGTAAGGGCAATCTTACAAAGTGAATAAGTCACTATTCATTACCTCCCTCTTACACGAGAGCAGATAAGTACGGAATATCACAAATTAAGAATCACTTTTTCTGTGCGAAATTAGAGGAAGTCGACGCGAAATAACGCTATGCTTGGCTGCATGATGAAGTGCAGATTGACATAATGGCAGCGCAACAGCCGCTTTCCGTTCAGCAAAACCTTACCATTAGGTTATTGCGCGTATTGCGATACAACAAAGCACGCATTGAGCGTGCACTCACGCTCATGCCTGAAAAGCACAGGCCGCTTTTTCATGTGCTTCCCTTTCTTGTACATGTTAACCACGAAGCCCTTCCAGGATATGTGGCCCCACTCACCTCGGGTGAAACCGTTCCATTTGGTATCAACAATTACTCGTTTAGACCTGATGTAGAACAAGCTTTGCAGCGCTGTTTTCCTGCACAGAGTCACTTGTTTTCAGACATTAAGCAAATTTGGCCAAGACAGCGGGCGGTTGATGCACTGGTTTTAATGGGTAGCGTGGGGACTATTGCTCAGACTGACGACTCAGACTTTGATTTTTGGGTGTGTATTGACGGTAAACGTTTTTCGACTACTGAGCTGACTTTACTTCAACAAAAGCTAACAGCCATTGAAAAATGGGCGGATAACACCTTTGGTATTGAAGTGCATTTCTTTTTATCTGAGATAGATAAAGTTAAGCAAAACGATTTTGGCGTCGCTGAAGGTGAAAGCGCGGGCTCGGCGCAAGCCCTGTTTCTAAAAGCTGAGTTTTACAATACCAATATAGTAGTAGCAGGCAAAGCGCCGTTTTGGTGGCTTACTCCAGAGAAAACAACAGAGAAGCAGTATCAGGCTATTTACAATAGTTTGGAAAAAGGCGGCTCACCAGACGTAGACTGGTTCATGGACTTGGGTCACTTAGAGCGACTAGACGCAAGCGAACTTTTTGGCGCCGCCATCTGGCAATTAGGCAAAGCCATGGACTCGCCATTCAAGTCCGTATTAAAAATGGCAAAGCTTGAAGTATACCTTGCCAATATCTCTCACGGACAACCACTGTGCAACCTTTTGAAAAAGCATGTACACCGCGGTGCTGAAGCTCCAGGGCATGTTGCAGATATCGACCCCTACGCACTCATGTTTGACGAACTCATCGCTCACTACAAAGCCAATGGTCAGGCGGAAGATATTGCTGTATTGCAGCAGTGTTTATATTTGAAATGTGGGTGTACATTGAGCCTCCCGCTTGTAGAAGGTGAGCAAGCGAATTTCAAACGCAAAATTATGGCCTCGTATGCAAAACAGTGGGGGTGGAGCCGCAAACTACTTGCCCACTTGGATAACCAACAAGATTGGACATTCAATGAACGTGTGCAGCTGAGCCGTCGAATTCACCGCTTTTTATTAAAGTGTTACCGCCGTATCTCCAAAGAGATCAGTCATCATCAACAGGTGATGGATCAAAAAGACATGACCGTTCTAGGTCGCCGATTAAGTACCTATTACGCTAAAAAGCCGGATAAAATTGAGTTTTTGCGACGCGCTTTTGATGAAAGCCTTTACTGTGAAAAGATCACCATTGCTATGCGTCAGCTCAAAAATGGTGATGAAGTATGGTCAGCTTATGCTGGTGATTTACTGAGTAAATCGGGCATTATCGACGATTCGCAAAAAGTTACTCAAGCGGCTAGCGCCATTGCACTGATGGTCTGGCTTGTGTCGAGCAAAATAATAGATACAAACAGTAAGGTTTATCTCGATTACAATTACGGTGAAGTGAGCGAACTAGACTTGAACGATTTGCTTAAGCATTTGTGCAAGTATTTTCCTCCTGTCAAAGTGTCGTCACTACCGCGTAATGACTTGCTGGCGCCAGAACGCATAACGGCATGTTTTGCCATTGTGAACTTCCCCACCCTACGCCAAAAAGCCACGGTAGAGAATGTATCCATTCTTTATACGACGTCTTGGGGTGAAACCTTTTTGAGACACGGCAGCGACGTGCTGGATACGCTGTGGTACGACTTACAAGAAGTAACCCCAAAGCCGCCGTGCTATGTAATGGTGCCACGTGGAAATCAACAAGCACGAATACTCGGCGAGTTCTTAGAAGCTAACGAGCTTAATTTCACCGTTTTATACTGATACGTCCAACGTAACGCTTTCAAAGAAGCGCCAAGCGTAGTACTCCATCTCACACTATCTCTCCGTTTAAAAAATATGCAGAAAAAGCTTGCGCTTTAGAATTACAAGTGTAATCTAAAAACATGGACTACAAATGTAATCAAAATAACAGACGTCGTAATTATGAGTAAAATGTCAGACAAACCCGAAATTTCAAACGCTGAATTTGAAGTGCTGGACGTACTGTGGGACGACCATCCTGCCACGTCGAACGAGGTTATTGCGCGACTGAATGACAAAAAAGACTGGCACGAAAAAACCGTCAAAACCTTGTTAGGCCGCTTGGTAAAAAAAGAAGTGTTAGGGTTTGAAAAGCAGCAGCGCCAGTATCTTTATTATCCACTGATTGCTAAAGAAGACTATACAAAGAAAGAAACCACGAGTTTTGTTAGTCGACTGTTTAAAGGCAAGATCGCCCCTATGGTCGCTGGTTTTGCAAATCAAAACTCGTTATCTAAACAAGATGTGGACGAGCTCAAAGCCCTTATCAAGAAATGGGAAGAAAACAATGATTGATTGGATTATTGCTCAGCAGGGTGTTTTGTCGCTAGCGCTTGTTTTACTCATGGTGTGCGAACACTTTTTCACTAATAAAATTGGGGCTTCGCTTACCTATAAGCTATGGGCGCTGATACCAGCTTGCCTCATAGTCAACAACCTTCCAATGTCGCTGGTTAACATTCCATCGAATAGCTTTGCTCGCTATGTGGTTGGCGTTAAGCCCACATTAAACACCGTAGCGTTCGAAACCTGGTTTACTGTATGGGCAATTGGCGTAAGCGCAATTACAGCCTATGTCTTAGCGCATCATCTTAAAATATGGGCATCGATAGGAAAGCGCAACGCTATCCACACCAATGCCTACTATTCCAGTAAAGCTACCACACCTATGCTATTTGGTTTTATCTTCCCAAAGGTGCTTATTCCCTTCTCATTTAAAAGTGCATTTTCGATTCAACAACAAGCACTGGTATTAGAGCATGAGAACGTACATCGCAAGCATTACGATCACCTGTGGAACGCGTTAGCGCTGGTTATCGCTATTGTATTTTGGTTCAACCCACTGGTTTGGCTTGCGCTAAAATCCTTCAGAATTAATCAAGAATTGGCTTGTGATCACGCAGTACTGAAAGACAAGACAGACAACGAAAAACTCACCTATGCAAAAGCACTCGTGCAGTGTGCCGAGCATGGTTCAGACGCCCTGCACTTTACACGCGGGCTTTACCCAACCTTTGGAGAAAAAAGGACTATGATCAAACGTTTAAACGCGATAAAGCAACCTATGCGTAACAATAAGGTACTGGCTGCAGGCGTACTTTCAATTGCCGCCATGCTCACCATCAACACGGCTTTAGCCAATGCGCCAGTAGCAGAGACCAAATCTGAAGCTAAGATTAACCAGGCATCGCCGGTTAAACGCGTTCCACCAAGCTATCCAGAAAAAGCAGCACAGCAAAATGTTGAAGGTTTCGTTGTACTCTCCTTCGATATTACTGAAACGGGCGCTACAGATAATGTAAAAGTAGTAAAATCAGTGCCTGCTGGCGTGTTTGATAAAAGCGCAAAAGTTGCCCTGAAACAATGGGAATACAAGCCTCGTATTCAAGGTGGCAAAGGCGTGAGGCAGACCGGCCTTCTGGTGCAGCTAGACTATCAACTCGGAGCCTCTCTTGATACGGCGAGTGTTGAAAAGAATGCTTCCCCTGATGTAGAGCGTATAATCGTTCCACCCAAACAGAGCAAGTAAGCCCCAAAATTATCAGAATACTAAAAGGAGCGTATCGCTCCTTTTAGTGTTTTGTCTAATTGACTTAGTTCCTGCCTACTGCACACTACCACTCGATCACCCAAGTCTCTTATAAAATGTAAAGTGCCTTTACAATTTCTATAGAGAATTTACGACCTCACTACGTTAGAATGTGAGTATTTACACACCTGAAAACTTCTAATTTATGGAAGGTTTAAATAGTCGATAGCGCAATTGCTATGGTTATTTTCAATCAAGTTACTCCAGACGGGCTTTCGCTGCTGGTGTACAAAAAGGAAATCTATAATGAATCGTATCGTTTTAGCACCTACAGTGCTTGCCCTTACTTTTTTTACTACTTGTGCTAATGCCAATATTGATCAGCTTAAAGGTCTGTTAGGCGGTAAGAAAGCGGAATCGACAGTAACTTCCAGTAGCCTAACTGAAATGGCAACCAGCGCAGCATCTAATATCGACTTGGCTAGCTTAGTGAGTTCAGTTGCAGGTAACCTTAACGTGTCTGAAAACCAATCAGAAGGTGGCATAGCGTCAATTATGAACTATGTACAAGGCAACCTTTCAGGCGCTGATTACGCCCAGTTGGCAAGCAGCATTCCAGGTATTGATAGCCTGCTTGAGGATGTTCCCTCTCTTAGTGGTAACTCAGCAGCAAGCTCAAGCTCTTCACTATCAGGCTTACTCAATAAGGCCTCTGAGTACAGCTCTACACTTAAATCGGTAAACGACTTAAAGCAACAATTTGAAGCGCTAGGCCTTTCAACCGATATGATTGCCAGCTTTGTCACTCAAATCAGCTCGTATTTAAATGTAAATGCAGATGAAGAAACACAGGCGTTGTTTAAATCTGGCCTAGATAATTTGCTAACCGCTCTGTAACCTGTCTAAGGCGTATTAATTCTCTTCTACAACCCAAATTAATACGCTTTAACTTTTTTGCAGGGGCTTTTAGCTTGGTGAAATAGCAACTCCTGTTTATCTTTTTACACTCAAATACACAGCCTAATCGCCTATGCAAAATGCAATGTCTCGGTTTTCTACGAAGCCCAAATGGTTTCGACTATCCACTTATCTTGTTCTCATCTACCTTACTTACGCGCTTCTTATCGGCGTAGTTACGCCTGCGGTATTAAAGGCAAAGTTACCCAACATAGTGAAAGAAAACACTGGAAGAGATGCTGCTGTTGAAGATATTGCAATCAACCCTTTCTTGCTAAAAATAGAAGTGACTAATTTTGTTATCTATCCAAATATACACTCTTCAAATGAAAGCGAAGATAACGCCGTAATCCAGAACCAAGAAAATCATTTTTTTAGCGTAGGCAATGTTTCACTGGACGTTGGATTCTGGCAATCACTTTTCACCTTCACTCCTGCCGTTGAATCGCTAACTATAGACGAACCTTTTGTTTCCATTGCACGTTTAAGCGAAAGTGAAGACACACAAATCTTCAACTTCTCTGACATTCTTACCCACGTAGAGAAACGCAGTACAAAAGCACCTGAAGAGCCTAATGACACTAGCGAAGGGCAAATTCCCCGAATTACGTTACGTGATTTTGCACTTAACGAAGGGCGAGTGGTTATTGAAGACAAGGTGACCAACACCCTACTTGATTACCCAGAATTGAGCGTTGACTTGCAAGATTTGGATACTCACGCTTTGATCAGTTCAAGCAGTGTTGGCAACAAAAACGCTAACCCTAAAAGCGATAAAAGTGAGAGTGCTCAATCAAAAGGTAAGTTAGCGTTCAACCAATATCAATTTAACTTGCTCACCGCAGAGAAAGGTAACATCGCCATTGATGGCGAGTTTCAATTATCTCCACTAAAAGTTACGACAGACATCACGATAAACGATGTAGCGCTTACGCCGCTTTGGTCACTTTCGAAAGATTTGATAGAAGCAGATTTAGTAGACGGCAAGGTTAACTTAAGCTTACATGCTGAAGTTTTTGAACAAGATACAGCCTTCCAGTTTATTCTAGAGCGTGGCGAATTTGGTGTTAACAACCTTGTGTTTAACGCTGATCCTTCGCCAGCCACAACAGGCACCGCCAAGAGTTCGCAAGAGATCATTGCCATACCCGCGTTTGCCATACACGATATAAACGTAAACGCATTAGAACAGCAAGTTAGCATTGCTGAAGTTGCTTTTGACAACGTTCGAGTGTCGGGTCTATTTGACAAGTCAGGGCTTGATTTACAGCGTCTGTTTACCCCAAAAAGCCCAGCGGCAGATGCTACATCAGCTAACGCTAACCCCAGCGCAGCGCAAGAAGGAAATAGTGAAACAGAAGATGAGGATGTTTCCAACGTAGCAACCGACAGCGCAAATGAACTAGCACATGAGACCTCGTGGTATGTTGAGCTTCACCAATTTGCATTTAATGACGGTAGCATTGATCTTTTAGAGCGTAGCGTAAGTGACGGGACCTACTACCGCATCAGCAACCTCAATATTAAAAGCGGAAAAGTCACTACTGACTTCTCTAAACCCATTTCCTACACCACAAGTTTGCATGTCTCTGCCAATCCACAAACGTTTAGCGATGCACCTAACGGTGTGCTAAGCAGCAGCGGCCAAATAGTTATTGCCGAACAAACCATAAAGGGCAAAGCAGCGATTGAGCAACTGGTGCTAAGTCATTTCCAGCAGTACGTTTCCCCCCACGCAAATGTGACCCTTGAAGAAGGGCTATTTAATTTAAACGTTGAGTTTGATGGGGCATTTATGAACGCCGCTGATAAAGAAAATATCGACTCACTAAACGTTAAGGCGAGTACTAGCATTAATAATTTAAGCGTACTGGATGACGACAGCTCTCCCCTACTACAGTGGCAGTCCTTAAATGTAGACAACATCGAATTTGACCACGCATCGAACCAGCTAAGCGTAGACAACATTCACCTACAAGCGCCATTTGCACGACTTATTATTGATGAAGCTAAACAAACCAATGTGAGTAAGCTGATTGTCGCTTCATCAGACAAGTCCGCTAACAGTGAAAGTGCCAGCGAAAATGGCAGCGCAACCACGTCGAAAGCATCAAACGCAAACGTGCATGCAAGCACTACAGCTGAGCCTTCACAAGCCAACGAATTGGCCATTGCCGTTAACACCATATCAATAGAAAACGGCAAAGCGTACTTTGCTGACCATTCATTAACGCCAAAATTTGCGTCTGCTATAGAAAGTTTAAATGGCAGAGTTTTGGGAATTGACTCTCGCTCAACTTCCCCTGCCAATGTTGATATCACCGGAAAGATAGACAACTATGCTCCGGTCAAACTAGCAGGCACTATTCATCCATTAAAAGATGATATAGACCTTGATTTAGATTTTTCAGTCAAAGGCGCCGAACTGACTTCAGTTAACCCTTACTCAGGCACCTACATGGGCTATTACATTGACAAAGGCTTGCTGTCATTGGCTGTGCAATACAAACTAAACGGTAAGGCACTGGAAGGTAAAAATCATGTTGTTATTGACCAATTAACGTTGGGCAAGAAGTCGAACTCTGATCAGGCATTAAGCCTACCGCTTGGCCTTGCTATTGCGTTATTAGAAGACAGAAACGGCGTTATCGATTTGGGTTTGGATGTGTCTGGCGATATCGATAGTCCGGACTTCAGTTTCGGCTCCATTATCCTCAATGCTATTGGCAATATTATTACAAAAGCTGTTACTGCACCCTTTTCGCTACTTGCGAACCTGGTTGGCAGTGACGACGAACTCGACAACGTTGAGTTTGGGTTTGGAGAGCATTCGCTAAATGCGGACGCTCAAGAAAAACTGAATACCCTTGCCAAAGCACTTAAAAAACGTCCAGGACTTAGGGTTAATATCGAAGGTACTGTCAACGCCATGTCTGATGCAAGTGCCCTAGCCCAACGTCAGTTAAACACTACACTTTTAACAAGAAGCGGCGATGCTGATGCATCTGCTACTTCCGGCAACGCTAGTACCAACGAAAATTCTCTTGCTGGCGGTGAAAATGAAAGTTCCAACACCCCTGGCAGCGTACAGCGAGACTCAATAAGTGGCAGTAATATCCCACTGGAAGGCCCGTTAGCCGATGCGCTTTTATCCTACTATGTTGAGGTGTTTACACCTGACCTTAATCAAGAATATGACAACATGGTGGCGCAGCTTTACCCTGAACTCGCAAATTCAGACAATGAACAGAGCCAAAAGAGTGCTGATAACAATAAGGAAGTCATTAACGAAGAAAGTGTAAACCGAGCATTAAGCATTGCCCGATACAACAAACTACGTAACAACATTGATATCCCTGAAAGTGACTTAATCCTTCTGGCTGACGCGCGCAGTAAAGCGGTGAAAGGTTATTTGGCAAATGAAGCTGAGGTAGAAGCGAATCGCTTATTCTTGCTTAATACCCAGCACGACTTACATACCGAATTTAGCGGTGTGGAATTAACGTTAGAAGCGAAGTAATGAACGGGTTGGCTTGAAAATAAAACCCTATAATTTAGGGTTCCATAAGGTCACTAAACAAAAAAGGGTAGCTTATTCAGTTAAGCTACCCTTTTTTGTAAACAGTGACTTCTGATACTACTTGCTACTTAAAACCCAGCTAGCAAATGGTACCGTAGTGCGTGCCTCGCCTACTTCTTCAAATGGGGCGCGCAAGTTGCGGATACGTTAGACGCGTTGAAAATTTCGATCCAATAGCCGTCTGGGTCTTTGATAAATGCGATCCCTTTCATAGAACCATCATTAAGCCCTTTCTGAAAAGGAACGTCTAGTGATGCAAATCGTGCACATGCAGCTTCAGCATCAGGCACATGAAAACCAATATGCCCAAAACCTTTTGGCTCTGTATTTCCGTTATGATAATCCACTGTTTCTGGTGTATCGCCCCAATTGTGGGTTAGCTCCAACATGGCCGGGCGACCAAAAGTTTGCTGAGTACGTTCGTCTACATCGTCAGAAATATCAGAGAAATCATCACCTGCCGCCAAAAAATAAAGGCTGAACTTCATTTCTTCAAAATCTAGACACTTAATTAGCGTCATTCCCATAACTCGCGTATAGAAATCTAGCGAACGCTTGGGGTCGGCAATGCGCAGCATAGTTTGGTTGAACACAAAACCTTGTGTCGCGGCATCTTTCTCTTCATACAGGCCTTCGGCCTTATCGAAATGTCGGCTCATAATAGTCGTCCTTAGCGATATAGATAATTAAGGCAAGGCAATCTTGCTTTGCCTAAAAACGAGTGCATAGAAGTGAGGGGTAATTTTCTTTTCACAACAGCACTTAGTCTATCCTCTTACGCGCTTTACCTCAGATGCGTTTTATTCAACGCCTATTTTTACAGCGCTTTTATTTTTTAGGGAGCTTTCCCCAAACCGAACCTGCATCACTTTTTTTCACTGGCGACACTTTAGTATTGGTGTTTTTGCCAGCCGCTTCTTTTTGTTTGCTAGCGCCTTTATTAAATGAGCTTGGCTTAGTACCAGAAGTACTTGAGCTATCTGATTTTTTATGCGAAGTTTGTCGCGTGGACTCCGGTCGATATTTTTTCACCATACCTTGCAACAAATTGCGAACCACTTGATCGCCAGCAGGTTTAAAGTTGCGATGGTCTGGCTTTCTAAAAAACGCCGACAGCTCACCTTTACTCATTCTAAAGTCTGCTAATTTAAGCACCGCTATCATATCGTCATCTTTATAACTCATCGCAATACGGATTTTGCGCAGTACTTCATTATTACTTAATCGCTCTTTTGGCCCCAGCTCTTGTGGCATTTGCCCTTCTTGACGACCACGATTTTTAATAATCAATCCATCTAGAAACAGCGCAATAATCTTATCGCGACACGGCAGATAGCCCTCTTCGCCTTCCCGCTTCATCACAGCATGTAAATAATCAATTTCCATGTCGTAGTTCACTAATTTAAAAATACTTATGGCGGCGGTATCGTTGATAGCTAATGCATAACGAAGGCGACGTAAAACATCGTTGTGGATCATGAAAATGGGCCTGAAAAGTGGAGTAGCCAATAATTGGTATGGATTACAGTGTAGCGCTACGTGCGCTTTCGCATATTTTACACTACTTGGCCATTTGCATCTATCGCTGGCTGTCGGGTGCGTAATTTCTACCAACACATAGTGAAACCAAATTAACGTACTTGGCGTAACGACATTGTACATCTGGTTTCGCTCATTTCATCGGCGTACCGAAATTGAGCTCATTGGTAGAAGGATACTTCCATGGCAACATTAAATCTCAACGGGAGAGACGTCAGTCTTCCCGATGATCCACGAACGACTTTGTTAGATTTTCTCCACCAGCATTTATCACTTTTTGGCACCAAAAAAGGTTGTGACCACGGACAATGTGGTGCTTGTACCGTTATCGCTGACGGCAAGCGTATTAATGCATGCTTAGTGTTTGCATTCCAGTTAGAAGGCGCTGAAGTCACAACTATTGAAGGCATCGGTGAAGGTGAGAGTCTTCATCCGCTGCAAAAAGCTTTTATCGAGCGTGACGCGTTTCAGTGTGGCTATTGCACATCTGGTCAAATATGTTCAGGCGTATCCCTACTTAGGGAAATGAAAAATGAAGACCCTAGCGCAGTTACTTATAGTCAAACTCGTCACAGTAAAGCTTCATTGAAAGAAGATATCAGCGAACGCATGAGCGGTAACCTATGCCGCTGCGGCGCCTACCCTAATATTGTGGATGCTATAACCGATGTCATTGCTTTGGAGAGACAATAATGCAGCCATTCACTCTTCATCATTATAACGGCGAAAAGCCGTTGAGTAGCCTGCCCCTGGACACAAGATCACGTTTTTTGGCCGGAGGTACAAACCTAATAGATTTAATGAAACTACAGGTAGAAACGCCTAAAACATTAGTAAGTCTTGCGAAATGGGATAAAGCTAACACTATCAGCGAAGATGACAATTACTATTATATTGGCGCCATGGTGACTAATTCTGACTTAGCGAAGTTCGCTCACACGCAGCCCAATGTGTCTTTACTTGCGCAAGCTTTATTAAGCGGTGCAACAGTTCAACTTAGAAATAGGGCAACCACTGCAGGCAATTTGCTACAACGCACCCGCTGTTATTATTTTTACGACACCACAAAAGCCTGTAATAAACGAGAGCCAGGCACTGGCTGTAACGCATATAACAGCATGAATAGAATTCATGCCATATTTGGCACTAGCGAGAGCTGTATCGCCACACACCCTTCCGACATGGCCGTAGCCATGATTGCGCTTAACGCACAGGTACATACGCAGCAACCTGATGGCAAAACGCGTCGAATCGCGCTACGAGATTTCTACTGTGAGCCGGGCGAAACGCCGCACATAGAAACCCAATTAGACGAAGATGAACTTATCACCCATGTCAGCATAAAGAAAAAAGCAAACGGTACTCAGTACTATCACAAAGTACGCGACCGTTCTTCCTATGCGTTTGCACTCGTTTCTGTTGCGGCTGGATTGAAAATTGAAGATGGTCGTTTTAAAGACCTTTCTCTCGCCTTTGGTGGTGTGGGCACCAAGCCTTGGTATCCGCAAAAAGCAATCAGTGTTCTTGAAGGCGCGGAACCAACCCAAGAAGTCATATTGCAAGCCGCGGAAGCTGAGTTATCCGAAGCAAAAACGTTTGGCAGTAATGACTTTAAACCAGAACTATTGCGCAGGACGTTAACAAAAGTGCTTTTAGAGTTAGCAGAACATCAGGTAAAGCACCCAGGACATGAAGGAGCTTTATATGACAACGCATAATGCCAAAACTGTAGGGACGCCAGTTAATCGAGTTGATGGTTCAGCAAAGGTGTCAGGTCAAGCAAGGTACGCTGCGGAGCATATGAGCGATCGCACTCCTTTGATAGGCTGGGTTGTATCAAGTGATACTGCCGTAGGTAAAATCACATCCCTTAATACAGAGCAAGCGGAACAGGCCGAAGGCGTACATGCAGTTATCACGTATAAAAATGCAGGTACTCTTAAGCCATTTAGCAAGCCTGCAGATGAAAGCAGGTTTACTCAAAGTCGCGCCGTACTTAACGAACCTAACATTCGTCATTTCGGTGCGCCGGTCGCTCTAGTTATTGCTGATACGTTGGAGCAAGCACGCTATGCCGCAAGTCTAGTAACCTTCACCATAGACGGTGAAATACCAGATTTGCTGACAGAATTCGATGATGCAACGCAAAAACCAGCGTCGCTAGATGGTGGGTTTGAGGCAGATGCGTCTAGCGGTGATAAACCGCAGCAAAGTGATATCCAAGCAAGCATTAACGAAACTTATACTACACCCAGCCAAATCTCTGCTGCTATGGAGCCTCACGCCACGGTTGCCGACTTTAAAGATGGAAAGCTTGAGGTCTATTGTAGCGTTCAGATTATAGCGACGGCTGTTGAGGCGCTTGCGATTACGCTTGAAATGGATGAAGCAGACATCGTAGTGCAGAGCCCCTTTGTAGGTGGCGGGTTTGGCTCTAAGCTAGGTCTTCATTACGATGCAACGCTCGCTTGTATAGGGGCCAGGTATTTAGAGCGGGCTGTCAAAGTGGTGTTAAGCAGGCGTCAGGTCTTTTATAACACCCCTCATCGAGGGCACAGCATACAGAAAATCAGCCTTGCTTCTGGTGATGATCATGCACTGTTAAGCGTACAACACAAAAGCGCTATGCCAAAAGCCAAGGGCTATGAGTTTGCCGAAGCAACAGGGGCTGGCGCACGGGTTACCTATAAATCTCAGTTCATTGAAAGTACGCATAGGGTCAAAGACGTAGACCTGCCGCTTATCGACTCTACCCGTTCTCCTGGAGACGCCATTGGCTCCCTTGCTTTTGAATCGGCCATTGATGAACTTGCCCACGAAGCTGGTGTCGACCCGCTTACGTTTCGCATAAAAAACCTGCCGGTAGTTCACCCTATGAAAGGCACGCGGTTTACCACCCACAACTTAGGTGAGTGCCTTCGTCAAGGCGCGCAAAACTTCAAGTGGCAGCATAAAACACAGCCCACACCGGGTAAACAAATCGGCCATGGCGTAGCGAGTGCTATGCGTATGAATGTGCTGGTGGAAAGTTCCGCTGAAGTGGAATTGAGTGCTACCGGTGAGGTAACGGTTCGCACTGATATGACAGATATTGGTACAGGCACCTACACTATTCTCACACAAATTGCCGCCGATACTTTAAATACGTCGGTAGACAATGTCACAGTAAAACTCGGTGATAGCCGCTACCCTGCTTCATGTGGTTCAGGTGGCTCATTTGGCGCAGCAAGCTCTGGTTCGGCGGTTAAAAAAGCCTGTGAAGCGCTTATCGATAGCATAAAAAGTGCGTTGCCCCCAGCTCTTAGCCAAGCTGAAGTACAAATTTTAGATGGGCAAATAAAGTTAGTCTCGTTTGCACAAGGTGATGATGATGAAGTAAGTAGTCCGGTATTACTCGCCAACTTTATGTCCGACAGCGAATTCCCCATATCAGCAACCGGTAGCGTATCCGAAGATGACACCAGCGATGATGAGCAGTATTCATGTGGCGCTCATTTCGCGGAAGTAGAGGTAGATGAATACACGGGTGAAGTTAGGCTACTTCGCCAATACGGTATGTTCAGCGCGGGGCAAATCTTGAATATGAAAACAGCTGCATCTCAAATAAAAGGGGGAATGGTATGGGGCGCTGGCTACGCACTTACTGAAGGGATCTATCACCATAGAGACACGGCAAGCTTTGTAAATCCAGATTTTGGTGAATATCATGTGGCAGTCAATCGGGACATTGCCGAAGTTAGCCTGGATTTCTTACAAGAGGCAGATTATGCCGCATCGCCAGTGGGTGCAAAAGGTATTGGTGAACTAGGCATTACTGGAGCAGGCGCCGCCATCGCTAACGCAATTTATGATGCATGCAAAGTGAGAGTACGAGACTTCCCCATTACCATGGATAAAATAATCGCAGGTAAAAACTAAGCAAAAAAAGCGGCCTAACAAGGCCGCTTCACATTTTACTATTTCAAATGGCTATCAAAAAAGTCTACCGTTCGACGCCACGCTAGTTCAGCATCTTTGGGACTATAACGACTTGTTGAATCGTTGTGAAAGCCATGCTGTGCTTTAGCGTAAGTAAAGGCCTCGTACTCAGCAGCATTTTTTTCTAATACTACTTTGTATTCCTCCCATGTCGCATTCACTCGCTTATCGTTTTCAGCAAAGTGAATCAATAAAGGGCCTTTTACTTGATCGACTAAGGGCTGTTTCGCTGGGGTCCCGTAGAAAGGAACAGCAGCGTCCACCTTGTCAGGTATGCTGGCTGCTAGAAAATTAGCAATATACCCACCAAAGCAAAAACCTACTACACCAAGCTTGCCTGTGGTTTTTTCGTGCTCTTTTAACCACAGTGCTGCCGCTACCATATCTTGTTCTATCTTGTCCTTATCAAGGCTCTTTTGCATAGCACGACCATCGTCATCATTTCCCGGGTAGCCACCTAACGGAAACAGCGCGTCAGGTGCAAACGCTACATAGCCTTGCATAGCGAGCCTTCTGGCTACGTCTTTTATATAAGGGTTAAGCCCGCGATTTTCGTGTACCACTAAAACGCAAGGCGCAACGCCAGATTCCGGCAGACTAGTGGGCTGCACTAAATAACCGCCGCCTTCACCATGGCCTTTGGGCGAGGAAAAAACTTCGTAAGTCGCTTTAATTGCAGGGTCGTTAAACGAAACCTGTTCTGCTTTGGCATAGTCAGGGATCAGTGCGCCACCAATAGCGCTCACGGTCAAACCTGCAACTGAAAGCGAAGCAAGCCTGGTTAAAAACGTTCGACGGTCTATGTCCCCGTGGGCGTATTCATCGTACCAATCAAACGCTTCTTGAGGGATACTAAGTGATGCTTCTTGCGATAATTTTTGCGGTTTTGGGGTGTTGTTTCGCTTCATCTGTTTTAACCCTAATGTGGTAGCACAAACCCCGTGCTCCGAAAATTGTCGATAACATCTACTCTACGTGGGATAACTAAGAAAGCAAAGCGCAATTCATTTTTAAAACAATAACTATCTACGTCACATAGACTCAGAACCTTGTAACCACCAAGACGCGGCAACTTGAAGTGGCGAGGGGTCGTTAGTATCAGAGACCCAAACAACGAGGGCGTGTTTTTTGGCTTTTATATGAGTATTACTGGGCAAGGGCAGACTAGCCACATATTGCTGAGTATGAGCATTGTCGCCGTTGCTACTCAATAACGCGTTTTCATAATCGACTACTATAAAGTCGTGAGTGAGTTTACGCCCAGCGTTTTCTCCCCGCTTGACCGAGGTTTCTATGCCAAAGCCAATTAACGCAGCGTGAACAACTAGCGTGTTCGATGTACTTCTGTTGGTATTGTTGAAGGACACATCAACGATGTTGTTTTGAACCGAAGCATGAAGCGCACCAGACAGAGGGGCGACTCGGTTAGGTAACGACTGCCCCCGAAACCATCCATTCCAAGCACGACCATTTAAAGCAAAACCTGGCGTGGCAATGGTGTTTGCTTTGCCTACACGCTTGTAGTCTCGCTGCCGTTTACTAAAAGTACTGTCAGCAAATGGATCCTTCCAGCCTAGATAATCCCAGTAGTCCACGTGAAAGTTTATGGGAACCAGTTCTGTCCATAATTTATCGCTCTCTACAAACCCTGAAATCCATTTTTCCGCAGGCGGACAGCTGCTGCAACCTTGGGATGTATAAAGTTCCAAGACGATTGTTTGGTTGGGCGAACTGGTAAGTATAAAGGGCACGTCTGTTGATTCGGTCATGGCTACGTCTGTCGCTACGTCTGTTTCTAGCAGCGGCGTAGATGACAGCGTAGTTAATAGCGCTGATTCTGACGCTAGTGCATGGGCTGAACCTGACACTTTGCTTTCGTTAGAATGCAGAGTAAGGGCAGCTTTAACTATGGGGTTCGTTGTGGCTTGACTTGAAGCATTATCAACGTCGCTATTTGTAGATGTTGAAACCTTCGGTTTTTCCGGTTGCGCATTGATACGCCAGTCATAATCAATGAACCGCAGTTTATAATTCTTAGGAATAGGTTCGGCTAGATACTGGTTAATGTATTGAGGTAAGTCCTTTGCTTTTCCTGAAGCGACAAAGTCTTCAGTATAAAAATCGAGGATTTCCGAAACGTACACGCGCTTGCGTTCGTCATCAAAGTAAAAGTGTTCCTTACTCCCAAAGAACTCGCGGGTGGCTTGCTCAAGGGTGTCGTCTAAGGTTTCTGCGTAAAACGGCGTTTGCGGTAGCCTTGGGCAATCTTTTACCATGCAGTTAAGCGCGAAGTGGGCTCTGGGCTCGTTAAGCGGTCTAATTACATCGTTTTCAAAATCATATAAATTTGTGACTTTACCGCCAATCACCACATCGCGAAACTTGAAAAAAGCTGCTCGTGAAAAAAAACTGGTAAAGCCATCGGGAATACCTTTTTCAATGACACCGTACATGGCTAACGCATTATAGCTATTGATGTAATAGGCCATTATGGATTGTGGTGAGTCAAACAATTCAGGGGTCATTTCAGGGCTAGCAAAACTAATAAAATTAATGACGTTTTCGAGGGGCGCTATATCTTTAGATAACCCTTTGAAATCGGTTCGCCCCTGCTCATCTACATAGTGTTGGAGTACATATTCCCAGTCTTGCGATGCTTTTCGATAGGCTAGCTTAAGCTCTTTTATCGCTGCGGTTTCAACACTGTAGTCAATTATCTGCTTATCAGACGCCTGGCTACTGTTGGCAGCTGGTAAAATATACAACAGCAGCATGGACAAGATAATGGCTAACACACTCCCGAATTGAGGAAATCGGCGAGGCTTCATGATTTTCTCCTTACACGCTTTTGGCTGGATGGTGACGCTTGCCATTTGTACTAAGCGCATTTGCTGACAGCAAACTAGGTGTAGCTGTATCTGGGATTTCGCGAATGGGTATTACATTATTTTGTTTGTAACGTTCTCCCAATGGCTGGTACTGCTTTTTCTGCCCATGGCGGTCGGTATATGTCAGAGGTTTCAATATATGTTCATCGCGCTCGGCGTTGTGCTTGCACATAGAGATGGGACCATCTGCGGTCATAACCATGAATGAACACGCATCAATTCTGTCTTGCTGAAGGGCGTTGGCATCCATAAAATTTTGAACAAAAAACGACAGTTTGTGCACACGTCCTTTGCTTTTGAAAAGGCTGCTACGCATTTCAAACAGCTTCAATGAGGTCGCTTTTGCAAGCTTCCAAATCCACTTTGGCCTAGCAAGCAGTGCTTTACTGTAATCCCATATGATCTGTGCCGTGCCGTGCTGCCGGGTTGTTTGTATGTGCTTAAAATCCTCAATGAACTGCGCAAATAAGTGTGCATCATCAACGACGGAATAAACCTGTTTATCAGCCACTAACGTTGGCATGTAGCTATGACAGTCGTTATGCCCAATACGTACTTTTTCCCACGGCAGCGCTTTGCTAATTGTTTTTTCTATAGCGGCTTTCACCGTTACGGGGTCAATTACATCAGCTCTTGCTCCCCATTCCCCTCGGCCTGTTTCTGCCTGTAGCTGAAATGAGGCGAAACTTACGGCGTCTGCATGCTGCACAAAAAAATCCACCAGCATGGGCAATTCTTTGAAATTATCGGTGTGCACGGTGGTGTTAAAAATAATCATAAGCCCCAAGCCTTTGGCCCGTTCTATGTATTCTTCGCGAATAGCATTTAGCGATGCTTCATCAGGGAAACCTTTACGTTCTTGGGTGGTATCAACGTGAAAAGCGACATCGTTTAAGCCAACTTTAGCTAAAGCTGCAAGCAGGTCACGGGAAGCTGCAATACCGTTGGTAAACAGTGCAGTGTGTAAGCCGAGCTTATTGGCATATTCGACAATTTCAATTAGCTCGCTGCGCTTTCTTAACGTAGGGTCACCACCGGTTATTTGTACACTGGTACCAGGACCATAGTGAGGAAAGACATTGTCTAATCGCTTAATCACTTCTTGAATGGGAATGTCGCGAACCGCTTGCGAATGCTCAGATAAATAGCATAAGGTGCAATCAAGATTACACTTTTGCGTGATTTCAACAGCAACACAACCTATGGTGTGCGTGCGGCCCAGCAGCTGATTTGGGGTGAAATGTTCACCCATGCGTTTTTGGGTATGAAGAAGTTGTTGATTTCTAGTGATACCAGGGGAGCACGCCATGTCAATGCGCCTTTTTCGAACTACACAGTATCAACAAAGACCTATTACATATAAAAATACTTTCACGGCGTGCCGTTTTTTTGCACTAGTTTTATTGTCATGCAACGCACTCGCTTCTTCTGATACAACTGAAAACCAATCGCTATTCACAACAACGTCGACTTCGTTCGAAGAAGTAAAAAGCCGTGTTTTTTCAGATCCCTATTCGGCGCTACCGCAATATGCAGTGTCGCGGAAACACTTCGATGCTGACGGTGAAAACCTGCTGCTAAGTCACGCTAAAAGAACCCTTTCTTCCAACGCAAATTTTATAGAATTAGGTACCAAGCATAAGCTACTTCAAGCTAATGGTATTTGCTTCGCTGGCACATGGAAAATTAATCACAGCAGCCCTTACTCCGGGCTTTTTCAAGCACGCACAAACGTGCCGGTTATCGTAAGAGCGTCAGTCAGCTTAAGCGGCACAAAGCAGCGAGATAAGCGTGCTTTTGGTATGGCAATCAAGCTTTTCCCCAATACCCAAAGTACGGTTACTGAAAACATATTTTTAATGCACTCGCTGGGTGGCACTAAAACCCAGCACGTGGCCAACTTACCTATGACCAACGAGCCCGCTCTGGGCGAATTGCCGCCTTTCAGTCAATTACTCACCGCTTATCGCTTGGAAAGCGATCTTGAAGAAGCAGATCAAGCGTTTAGCGGAAAAAATGCGAATGCGCGTTTCAGATCTGTTTCACATTTGGCAGAAGTATTGCTCCCCAACGACGAAATAGCGAATAACGTGAGGCAAGGTCCTTACTGGCTAAAAGCGTCGTTAAAACCTGATACACCGCTAGTGAATAAAGATGATTTTAGGGATGAATTGTCGTTGCAGCATTACCCAAATAAGACGCTATCTTGGGTTTTATCTGCTGCCAATTTTAACGATGCAGGGATAGATAAAGCCCAATGGCAAGAGATAGGTGAAATGACATTGACTGAATCTGTGGCCTCCCTTACCTGCGACACGAAACTTCACTTTAATCACCCTGCAATCAAATGACGCTAAGCAATTCCGTTTAAATGGGTAAACCTCGCGTTAGAGTGTTTTTACTGCCTATTGAGATTACCGTATAGTGAGCAATGTTTTCATTGTTTTAGTATTAGTGTTGTTTCATGTCCGGTTCCTTTCGCAAGAACAGTCGCAAATACAGCCGCAGTATTCACTTGTGGCTGTCGCTGGTTATTTTTATTCCTGTGATCATTGTTATTGCGAGCGGTTTATTATTGCAGGTTAAAAAAGAATTCGACTGGATCCAACCACCAACACAAAAAGTGCAGAATACCCAAACCAACGGGCCTACGATTTCCTTCGACGACGTGCTACACGCTGTAAAACAAGTGCCTGAGGTTAATTTAAACAGCTGGGAAGATATAGACCGATTAGACGTGCGCCCCACAAAAGGCATCATTAAAGTGCGAGGGAAGAACCATTGGGAAGTTCAACTGAATGCACAAAATGGTGATGTACTTCAGGTTGCGTACCGACGCACAGACACCATTGAAGCTATTCATGACGGTAGTTGGTTCTTTGAGGGCGCTAAGCTATGGCTGTTTTTGCCCGCTGCCCTATTGCTTTTTGTGCTGTGGGTAACTGGCCTTGTCATGCTGTACACCACCATGAAAAGTAAATATCGAAAGAACAAATTTCGTCAGCCCTTAAACAACTCATAACGGATAAGTTATCGCCAGTTGAACACTTTCGCCCTGCGCAAATGCCGCTTTGTCATCGGCACTGGTGTAATACTGTTGATTGGTTAAGTTGCGCCAGCTAACTTGAAGCTGAACCCGCTCGTGTAACTGCCAATCAGCGCCCATGTCCAGCGTAAATACCTCATCAAGAGCTCGCTCTCCGTCAGCAATATCCGTCTTACTTGCACGATAGGCAAATACCGTAAAAAACCGCACAGCTTGCCATTGAACGCCTAAATCAAGCCTCTGACTGTTTGCAGGTATATCTGCGATGCTATTACCCAAATCGTCTTCACCGCTAATCCACATTCCGCTAAGTCGAGCGTCTATTGCGTCATTGTGCGATTGCCAACTAAGTTGATAGCTCACCCCCTCTATCGTTGCACTGTCTAAATTAGAATATTGAAGCACATCTTCAGCAACCATAATGCGTTCAATATAGTTATCAATTTTCTGATTAAACACCTCAATCGAGCCTTGCAGTTGCTCACTGCTGTAAGCAACACTGGCTTGCATATTTAACGCTTGCTCTGTTTCAAGTTTGAGGCTGCCCAACACAGTACCGCGAGGCGTTTCGCCAGCGAAGAAACGTTCAGTTAAAGAAGGATTTCGAAACGCGCTAGACACATACATACCGGCCGCCCAATGCTGAGAAAGCTGATAATTTGCGCCTAAATACCCGCTTAGATTAGTGTTAGTCTGAGCAGTGCTAGATTGGAATGTATTGGCATCTGAATCATCAGACTGGCGCTGCCAGTCAACCCGTGCGCCAAGGGCGAGCGACAAGCTTTGCCACTGTCGTGAGGCATCAGCAACCGCTGCGGTAGTAATCTCCCTTGCATCGAGAGTACGCACTTCATAGGCAAGCTCTGCTTCAAATGCGTTTGTTATGAAACGGGGCGATGTGGTGTCAGGTAACGCGCTTTCCGCTGGTGTTAATGTGAATTCTCTCTCATCTGCCACTACGCCGTCTCGACCAGTAACTTGCAGCTGCCAGTTCAAATCCCAGTCTTTCAGCTGCGTATCTGTGCTTATGTTAAACCCATAGTCAAACGCCTTGTTTTCGCTGTCGTTGATGCGGCTTTCTGGTCGCAACACCGAGGTTTCTAGGCTAGATTTATGCCACCAGACATTTCCAGTAAATAGATGACTTTCAAACGCTATTTTGCCAAGCCAGTGCGTGTTGTCCGGGTAGGTGGTTATTCTGCTTTCTGGGAAGTCACTGCTCGACTTACCAATGTCGTTATTATCAGAATAAAGCGTCCACGCCTCTTTTATGACGCTATCTACCGGCCTGTGTCTAACAAATAGCCCTGATTGTTCGAATTGATCAAACAGCGAGCCCCCATTCGCATCTTCTCCATTGTCGGCGCTTCTGTATGAAATGTTCCAGTCTGTCTCGCTCTCTTCAGTTAGGCTGTTGCTATTGTCTGCACGGCGTGTGCTGCCAGCATAGCTCAGCGCCTTCATTTGTTGATTGCTGCTGTAGCCAACGCGTAGGTGAGGCTTTTGAATTTCCCCAAAATGCAAGTTCACCGCGCCACCTATCGCTCCCGAGCCTAGGTAAGTGGAAGCGGCGCCCGGTAACACAGATACTGTTGAAATAAAGTCAGGTGGAATAAAGCCTATGCTAGACCCTGCCCGCCTGTCGCTCACAATCGGTACGCCGTCTAGCAGGGTTTGAATTCGCCACCGCGAATACCCTCGGATACTGATGCTTTGTATTTGCCCGCCCTGCCCATTTAACGACACAGAAGGAGATTGAAGTAAGACATCATTGGTATGTAACGGCGCTACTAGGCCACTTTTATCAAACTCATATTGCGGAAAAATGCGCGAAAGCGTCTCGTCGTAATAGGGTCGTGCAGCCGTTACTGTGTAGCGCTCTACCTCGTTGAGCGGTGCACCTTGGGCAACGCTAAAAGATGATGTAAGCAGTAAAGGTAGTGCAGCAATAGATACCGATAAACCAGACGAGGATTTAGAAGACACTGAAAAACTTGAATCTAGCAAAAAAGAAAACAATGATGATCTCACTACGCGATACATACCTGTGAAAATAAGTGTGCACCGAAAAAGTTGGCAAAGAAAATGAAAAACGCGGCAGTAAAACTACCGCCGCGTACTAAGCAAAATGATGATTAATTACCGCTATTTGGCGATTACAGGAAGACCCGTAGTCCACGGTCCACCAGCATCAATCACCGCTTGTTGAAGTGATGGTACAGTACGCTGCTGCAATGTACCGATTCGTTTCACTACATCATCTAGACCATCGTTGGCGTAACCGAGCTGGCCTTTATGCTGCTGTGTTGGTCCGTAAGAAGACCCTAGTGCAGAACGGGCATAGCTCAATCGGCTCAACACATTTGCAGGCTTAATACCCATTTTATCGCGAGATGAAAGGCCAAACAGAACTTTGTTTACCCCGTTAATTTCATCTTGAATAGCAGCGTATTGCGCTTCAAGACTGTTCACATCACTTGGCGTGCGATCAATCGCGGTACGCAAAAGGTCCATGGTTTCTTTTAATTGCTTCAGTACAGTCGTCGATGATAATGCACGTTTTTGCGCATCGTTCACCGCATTACCATATGCTTCAATTTCAGCATGCGTAGCACCTTTCAGCGCGCCGTCGTAGATAGATTCCAATACAAATGACGCTGGCTCAGAAAGCGCTGTTACCGTGGAGCCTTCTCGCTTAAATAACGTCGCGGTATAGCTGCCTGGTAGCGCCATGAGTCCATTGTTCTTGCTGTCTTTGTCAGTAAGCGGAATAGTGAGTGAATATTTCATATCCCAGGTAATACGGTGTAAGCCTTTCTTTGTGTTACCTTCTACACGCTTCACTAAGTCACCATCACTGTCGCGTACTTCGACATACACTGCTGGGGCAGCTTCTTGGTTTTCAGCTTCAACCGCTTCCCAGCTTGGATACTTAGGGTACTTTTTGTCTTCTATAAGTTTCTTTTCGGCTTCTTGGCGCTTTTCTTTGGCCGTTAGCAGACTGTCTTTCAAATAGTAGGTGAAGGTTGCACCGTGCTCGGGGTTCTCGGCGACAAAGCGATCGTCACCATCAGAGTCTGTGTGATTATCATCTAACTGGAACCACTTAACCGGTCGACTTGGCGCGAACAAGATGGCGTCTTTTTGCATCGACTTCTCGGTTAATGAACGCAGCGGCGCATAATCATCAAGTATGTAGATACCGCGACCAAACGTACCTGCGACTAAGTCATTCTCGCGACGTTGAATTTTCACATCGCGGGTTGAGATGGTCGGCATACCACCGTCTAACTCAACCCAGTCTTTACCGCCATCTACCGAGAAAAACACACCGAATTCAGTACCGATAAACAATAAATCCTTATTTACGTGGTCTTGTACAATACGCCACACTAAGTGCTTTTCAGGTAAATCATCAGCTAATGAAGTCCAGCTTTTCCCTAAATTAGTCGACTTGATTAAGTAAGGTTTGTAATCACCATATTTATGATTATCAAGGGCAACGTACACCGTATTGGGATCAAACAAATCTGCGCGAATATCGTTCACGTAAGAGTTGGCTGGAATGCCCTTAATGTCATCTAGCTCAATCTTTTTCCAAGATTTACCACCATTAGTGGTCACTTGGATAATACCGTCGTCGGTACCTGCCCACAGAATATTTTCATCTACTGGGCTCTCAGCAAAGTTGGCAATGGTATGAAACTCTGTCATGGCATACAGGTCCCAGCCGGCTTCTACTGACCACGTGCGCCCCATAAGTGGCGAATGCATGCGATTGCCGTTTTTAGTGAGATCACCCGACACTGCCGTCCAACTGTCACCGCGATCATCACTTCGCCAAACCCGCTGTGAGGCAAAATAGATACGCGCAGGATCATGTGCAGATACATTAATCGGCGCATCCCAGTTAAACCGCTCTGCAGGGTCGCCTGGTAGTGGCTGAGGCTTAACATACACCCCTTCTCGGGTAGTCGTATCGACACGCACCAAATTTCCTTGCTGCCACTGCGAATACATAATGTCAGGGTTACCAGGCTCTACCGCTGGGCCGTGCCCATCACCGCCCAAGGTTAAGAACCAATCTTTGTTCTTTATCCCCTCTTCACGCATAGTGCGCGAAGGACCGCCTTGGGTGGAATTATCCTGTGCGCCAGCGTAGATCTTATAAAATGGTTTAGAGTCATCTGGCGCTACTTTATAGAACTGGGTTAATGGAAGGTTCGCCATAAAGCGCCAATTCGCCATTCTGTCGTGAGACATATAAATACCACCATCGGATCCCATCAATACGAAATCTGGGGCGGTAGGATGGAACGCCATGGCGTGGTCGTCTACGTGCTTGCGTTTAGTGTTGATGGGCGTCCACGTTTTGCCGCCGTCATCCGACACTTTGCTGTAGTTACTGGCAATATAAACACGGTCAAATTGATGTTGGTCAGCGAATATTTCCTGATAGTAGTGAGGACCTGTACCACCGCCTACTTCATCTGACATTTTAGTCCAGCTAGCACCTTGGTCGGCTGAACGGTAGAAGCCACCACCGCGATTATCGGTTTCAATGGTGGCATAAATCACATCTGGGTTCATGGGTGATATAGCCATACCAATTTTACCCATGTTGCCTTGTGGTAAACCTGTTTTAAGTTCAGTCCAGGTTTCGCCTCCGTCGCTGGAAGTATGGATACCTGCGCCTTCGTTCGTTCCCACATAGGCACCAATTGAACGCTGACGCGCCCACGTTGCAGCATAAAGTTTGTCTGGGTTACGCGGGTCAATAAGTAGTGATGTTACCCCGGTCCATTCGTCAGCTGGCTTAAGCACTTGCTTCCACGTTTCACCGCCATCGGTCGTCTTATAAAGCCCACGCTCGCCGCCGCCACTCCACAATGGCCCTTGGGCAGATACCCATACAATATCTGGATTTGTAGGGTGAATAATAATGTCAGAAACGTGCTCTGACTTCTTCAGACCCATATTCTTCCAGGTTTGACCGCCATCTAGCGATTTATATACACCGTCGCCAAAGCTAATGTGACGGCCACCATTATTTTCGCCCGTTCCTACCCAAATAATATTTGAGTTGCTTGGCGCAATGGTCACGTCACCAATGGAGTAAACTGGCTGGTCGTCGAAAATTGGAGTCCAGGTCGTACCCGCGTTGGTAGTTTTCCACACGCCACCCGAGCCCACCGCGGTGTACCATGTTGAGGGATTGTTCTGATCGACTGCGATATCAGCGATACGCCCAGACATGTACGCAGGCCCAATATTTCTCAGCTCCATGGCTTTGAATGTTGAACTGCTGAAGACTTCATTCTTGTCGTTTTTGTCTGCAAAGGCGGGGGTGCACGCAAGTGCAACTGATACAGCAACTGCCGCTTTAAGAAGCTTTTTCATTATTGTTATCCAGTGTGTTTGATAGGGCTCAAAACCCTTTTTTAATTTGTAGTACTATCACTCTATAGCATTACTAATAAATGCTTAAAGTTACAATGTAACATACGACCAACTGCCCATTACAAAAGTTGAAAATATTGTGCACCGACTTAACATTACTTAATATCTTGATGGTCATTAGCCAGTGCATTTTTTCAAAAAGTAGTTTAGCCCTACCGACTCAATCTGTACATTTATTCAACAAATCGTATATTATCCAATCTGGATCTTTGTTTTACTATTCAGGGCGTCAGCCTAAGAATACTGATACTGATTCACAGGATTCAAATAGACACGAAAAAGCTTAAAGGCTCGAAGGGAATACATAAAAATAATATGCGGATTAGACATCTAACAATTTTACTCGTCGTTGCCAGCGTTCTACTTAGTGCCTGCACACCTTCACAACCTACAAACAAAATTCTGATCAGTGGTCCTTTTGAACCAGTCAATAACGACCCGGCAAGTACCGGCTACATGTTTACGCGAATGCAAATTCTGGAAACTCTCATAGACGTGGACAACCAAGGTCAGCTTATCCCAGGACTTGCTAGCTCATGGTCAAATGATGAGGACTTTACTGTTTGGACATTCAATTTACGTCCTGATGTGTATTTTCATGACGGCACGTTAATGACCGCCGACGCCGTCTACAAAAGCCTTTCGGTCGCGTTTGGTAAACCAACGCCATTTTCAAAAGATATGATCGCCAACATGGAGGTGGTATCAGAATATTCTATCAAGTTCACCTTGAACCAAAGTTACCGTCCTTTCCCTTCCCTGTTAAGTAATTATGCAACTGCGATCGTGGCACCTGCTACCTTCGGCAAGTTCAATCGAATTAAAACCTTAATAGGTACAGGCCCCTATCAGATTACGCACTTTGAACCTCCCCACAATATTACAACCACGCGCTTTGACAATTATTGGGGCGAGCCCGCTGTTATTGAAAACGTTGAGTACGTAACGGGTCACCGCTCTGAAACGCGGGCGCTTATGGTACGAACGGGGCAAGCAGATATTGTGTACAACCTCGACCCTGCCGCGGTTAGCATGTTGCGCACTGACTCTGACGTAAACGTGTTTAGCGACAGGATCCCTCGCACCACTCTAGTTAAGTTAAATAGCGGCCATCCTATCCTCTCAGATGTAAAAGTAAGGCGAGCATTGAGTTTAGCGATTGACAGAAAAGGCATTGCATCTGGCGTAATGCGTATATCGAATATCTCTGCTGATCAGCTATTTGGCCCAAATATTCGAGACTGGCATATTCGGTCTACTGCCACAGATAATGCTACCAATACTATTTCAATGGGTGACGCTGACAATAATCCAACAATTAAAAATAGCGTTGAAAATGGCGACTTATTATTAAACAGGAAAAAAGCGGCACAGCTGCTAACCGACGCGGGATGGTTAGTAGGTGAGGATGGAGTGCGCTACAAAAATGGCTCACCTTTAACGCTTGACATGATTACCTACGCCAATCGGCCAGAACTCATTACCATTGCCACGGCAATTCAAGATCAATGGGCTAGCATTGGAGTGAAGCTCTCTGTCCATATGGAAAATGTAAGTGCCATTCCTTCAGGGCATGCTGATGGTACATTGCAAACTGCACTTATGGCGCGTAACTTTGCTAACATCCCAGACCCTCTCGGTATAATGCTGGCTGACTTTTCTTCAAAAGAAGGCGGCGATTGGGGGCCAATGAACTGGCAAAATGAAAAAGTGTTTAGCGATTTAAAGACCTTGAGTCACACCACGGATGAACACGCTTACAAATCATTGATATCATCAATTATGCAAGAAGTTCAGCAAGACGTTCCTCTTATCCCCGTTATGTACTATGTGCAGCAAACGGCGACATCTAGCCGACTAAGAAACTTCAGCTTCGACCCTTACGAGCGTTCTTTTCGCGTATCTCAAATGAGAATAGCCCCATAATAATGAGAAAAATCCTACTTCAACGGCTGCTTCAAGCTGTACTGATGGCGTGGAGTGTAGGCACACTCACATTTATTATAACCCGTTCACTACCTGGAGATATGGCTTACAAAATAGCGGCTGGCCGCTACGGTGACGATGCGGTAAGCACAAGTGCCGCTAACGCCGTAGCAGAAGAACTTGGTCTGCACAGAAGCGCTTTCGAACAGTACGTAAGCTGGATGACTGATTTAGCCTCACTGGATTTAGGCAATAGCTTGGTCACGGGGGCCCCCATTGTTGTTGAGCTACAAAATCAGCTTTCTTACACCCTTGTTCTCGCTGGACTCGCTATTCTGGTATCCGCATTAATTGCGTTTCCTCTGGGAATTTATAGCGGCATCAGAAGCGCTCGAAAAAGTGAAAATACTCCTAAAAGCCGTGCTTCTCTTTTTGATAAAGCAGTATTAGTGTTTTCCACGTTCGTGCGCTCTCAACCGGTCTTTTGCTTGGGGCTAATTCTCATCTTTATTTTTGCTCTAGAGCTCAACTGGCTTCCGGTTGCGGGCTCTTCAGGCTTTGTCTATACCATATTACCTGTAATGACCTTAGGGTTAAGCCTGGCGGCTATATCAAACCGCGTAATTCGCAATAGTACTGTTAATGCGGTTCAATCGGGTTACTTCCATTTCGCCAAGATAAAAGGGTTAAGCGCTCTAGAGGCGTTTAGGTGCCATGCGCTACCTAACATTGTAATACCTGCTCTAGCCTTCATGGGCATACAGCTTATCGGGTTAATTGAAGGCGTAATTATGATTGAAAGCCTTTTTGCTTGGCCCGGCATAGGACACGGACTTTCCCATGCTGTCTTTGCCCGCGACATCACTATGTTGCAAGGCACAGCTTTGCTGATGGGCATTTTATTCGTATTGGTCAACACACTAGTCGATTTAAGTCAGTATGCACTCGACCCAAGGGTGAGAGAGAATCGAGGGTATAGCCAATGAAGACACCCGCCTTACCTGTTGAAAAAGTGATTGGCTTTTCACTTTTGATGCTGCTCTTATTACTTGCGTTGGGCGAGCCTGTTCTATTGGGAACAAACGGTAATCAACAAAATTTAAAGCAAGTGCTCGAAGCCCCAAGTGCGCAACATTGGTTAGGTACAGATCAGTTCGGACGCGACATGTTAGCCAGAATCTCAGAGGGTCTGCGCATATCACTTTCTCTCGCTGCACTGTGTGTACTAAGTTCATCAATCATTGGCGTGCTAACGGGCGTAATTGCAGCGTGGTGTAGAGGTTGGGTAGATACGACGTTGAATTTCATTGCCAATACAATATTGGCGCTCCCCGGACTGGTACTTATTCTTCTTTTCGCGGCGCTAGTACCAGGCTCTTTCATTATGCTGTATTTAGCCATTTCCTTAGTACTGGCCGTCGAGTACTTCAGGCTGGTACGTGCTATCACTCTACCAGTAGTGACAGGCCCTGCACTGGAAAACTCTGCGCTAATGGGTTTTCCAAAACGCTATTTATTTAATAAGCATATATGGCCCGCCATTCGACAAGACGTGTTATCACTTGCTGCTTTTGGTGCCTCCTCCTCAATTATCGCCATGGCATCGGTGGGCTTCGTTTATGTTGGTTTAAAACCACCCAGCCCTGAGCTTGGGCTGATGATAGTTGAGCTTTTTCCATACTATCACGAAGCACCTTGGCTGCTCGCACAACCTATTTCCACCCTATTCGTTCTCGTACTGGGCTTTCACTTACTTTCTGCGAAGAGTGACAAAACACCTCGTTTAAATAAGTTCATTTTTGACAGCAGCAGTAGACTATCAAAGAATGATGCATTGGAGCGCAAACTGTGAGCCAATACATTGCTATTGAACACTTATCAATTTACGCGCAAGACACCATTATTGTAGAGGATCTATCCCTTAGCCTTGAACAAGGCGAGACACTGACTATATTGGGTGAAACCGGGGCAGGTAAAAGTCTGCTAGCGCAAGCAATTATGGGCGACTTACCGTCTGCACTGAAGGTTACGGGAAATGTTCTGGTAAACGGTGTAGATATGCTTCGTGCCAACCGACGTGAATGTGAACAATTGTGGGGGCGAGACATTGTTATGCTGCCGCAAGAGCCATGGCATTCTCTAAGCCCAATGATGAAAATTCGCCAGCAAGTCGCCGAAGTTTTTCGGTTTACATTGGGTAACGGTGCTCGCGAAGCACAAAAGAGTGCGAAGACACAGCTAGAAAACCTGGCTCTTAAAGACGACAGTGATAAGGTCCCTTCTCAACTTTCCGGTGGAATGGCACAGCGTGTCGCTTTTGCCTGTGCATCAGCGACTAATGCACCTTTATTTCTAGCCGACGAACCCACAAAAGGGCTAGATGCCGGACGCAAACATCATATTATTGAGCAACTAAAGCAAAAAGCTAACGACGGTACGCTACTTACCATTACGCACGATGTTTCAGTGGCAGAGGCACTGGGTGGTAAATGTATGGTGCTTAAAAACGGGAAACTGGTTGAAACAGGTGATACCCGCAAGATACTGTCCTCCCCGTCTTCAAACTATACCAAAACCCTTATTGCGTCGGCTCCGCAACACTGGACGGCTACCACAAAAAAAACGCATAGGTTTGCACCGCTGGTATCGGTGAATGATCTCACAATTATGAGAGGTAACCGTACACTATTTACTGGCCTTAGTTTTTCTTTAGGGGAAGGCGAAATTGTCGGGCTTTGTGGTGATAGCGGCAGTGGAAAAACGTCTCTAGGTGATGCTCTACTTGGGCTTCTACCCTATCAAGGCAATATTGCGTTTCATACGCTTTTACACCGTTATCAAACCCTAAAGCTGTATCAAGATCCCCCCAGTTCATTTGCCGATCACACTACGCTTAAATCATTGATTGATGACGTAATAAAGCTCCACAAGGTGTCTAAAAAGCGTGCCGATTTACTTTCATCTCAACTAGGCCTTAACCAGCGATTGTTTGAGCGCAGCGCCTCTGAGGTAAGTGGAGGTGAGCTTCAACGCATTGCATTGCTGCGCGCGCTGCTACTAAAGCCCAAGCTACTTATAGCTGACGAGCCAACATCTAGGCTCGACCCCATTACAAGTAAGGCAATTACTCACTTACTTGTCGATCAATGCAGAGAAGAAAATTGCACGGTGCTCTTTATCAGCCACGATAGAACACAGCTAGAAAAAGTCTGTGACCGCGTCATTGACCTTCAGACTCTCACAACATCAAAAGCCGTTATATAACGGCTTTTGGAAGACAAGTTTCAGGGGACTTTCGTGTGTTTATACGCAAACCGTAGCCGCGAATGAACTAAAAAGTCACGATTTCATCATCAATAAGATGACCTACAGCCTGACTCTGCTCAGCATCGACAAAGGCGCTATCAATCGCGCTAAAGCGCGCCGTAGTAACCTTTCGATAATTCGGGTGGGTATAAATATAAGTTTGCTCTGACTGAAGCGCCTCTATCACGCGTTCAGCTAGCACAGAGGCATCGATTCCCGACTCTACTGCTTTAGTGGCTGCTTGAGCTCCGGCTTTAAGCTTCTCTTTATCAATGCGTTTTTCAGCGGCTACTGCATATTTTTGCTGCCTATTTCTATACGACTCGTGAATGCGGGTTTTCACGAATGCTGGACACAATACAGAAGTATGGATTCCAAAAGGTTTTAATTCTGGTACCCAGCTTTCCGTCATAGAGACAACCGCAGCCTTTGATGCGCAGTAGGCCGCCGCATATGGCATGCCCATCATTCCTGCCATCGACGCCACGTTTAGCACCCAACCTCCTTCGCCGTGCTCTTTAATAGCTGGCACGCATGCTTGTGCGCCATAGAGTACGCCCATAACGTTGACGTCCATTACCCAGCGCCAGGTCTCATGCTCCGAATCTTCGACTTTCCCCGGCGTACCGCCAACACCAGCATTATTGATGACCATATGAACCTTGCCAAACTTCTCTTTGGCGTTAGCTACAATATCTTCCCACTGAGCGTAATCGGTAACATCAAGGGCGCAAGTCAATACATCAAAACCTTTCTCTCGTAAGTCGTTACCCGATTCGGTTAATGCAGCATTATCAATATCGCCCATGACGATATTCATACCCTGCCTTGCCAATGCCTCTGCCAGCGCTAACCCTATGCCGCCAGCGGCGCCAGAAATAATAGCGGTCTTACCCGTAAATTCGTTAGACATCTTACTCTCCTGTTATTGTTATTGCGCCGCGGGCCCTTTGGGAAAGCCATTTCAATGAGGAGTTTGCAATCGCCTATCTCACTCAACTAGCGCTTATCTACACACCTAGATTAGGGGTAACAGGATGGGGAAAATACTTTATTTGGCTAATCTGAATAGCTTCATGAAATTAATAAGTCAGGTTAAACGTAAAGGCGGGGCAAATAAAAAAGGGCAGTGACTAACCCTGCCCTTTGCATTACCCCGCTACTATATTTCTATGTTGAAAACTGTCTCATCCGTTCTACATCAACCTAACCGACTGTTCGATTTTACTCTGGTGCTACTAATCTAATTCTCAACAATGGCTTTTGACAGAGCGTACTTACAGGAGTCGATATCTTCACGCCTCAGTAAATACTTCCGCTTGTTTGTTAAGCCGCGAAATCAGTATATTTGATGATGTCAGCCATTTCGAAAGCTCCAGCGGGTTGACTGCCCTGTACTTTTAGTTCTGGATACCATGAAGGGTTAGATCCTAAGAACGAGTGAGGGTCACTTTCAATCAAACCTATAAGCACTTCAGCTACAATATAACCTCCAACAGACCCCAAATGATTGCCTCCTGAGAGGCTTCCCTCGCAAAGAATGTATAACCACAGCGGAGTTGCTTGAGCTAAGTTGCCCGGCAGTTCGAACATCGACATATCGGGAGAATCCAGGCTTACGCCTAAAACAGACTCCATGTATTTGTGCACTGACTGGCCTGATGGCAGTGAAAAGCTCTGACCACGTTGCAAATTTCTTACGGCAAGCGATGCCTCAGCATTTTTGATAAACGGCAACTCCAGTAATTCTGAAGGAAGTTTTTCATCGACCGCCCCCGCTTTCTGAGAATCTTCTCCAAAAAACCAACTCCAGTTAATCGCTCCTGCCGTATTCTTCTGGAACCCTGTACCTAACTCGCTACCAAACATCGTTACGCCTTTATGACTTTCGTTAAAGTCTAATGGGTTGGTAACCATTGTATGACCAAAGCGATAGGCGGCGACGGAAAATTCAACCGGAATAAATGGAGAGTTATCTTCAGTAAAAAATCGTCGACCGTTACACATAATATCATCGACGACCGTTTGACCTACTAGCTTGGGTAAAAAGTCATAAATAACGACCCATTGGTAGTGCCAGGTCACGATCTCTCGCGCCTTTTCGAAAAGAGCAGTTTTCGTCGTATAAGTGCCCTTCGTTAGTAACTCATTGACAACCGTATTATGAAAATAGTGCATCAGTAATTGAAGCTGAGAGACTATTCGGTTTTCATCGTTACGTGGATCGCCAATCAACGCCACTTGGTTTAAATGCCCCTGAGGAGTACTCTCTGCTCTAAGTAAATCATCACCGTTCGTCAGCAGGTGCAACTTGTCTATTTGTTTAGGTTTGCCGGAGGCGTTTGGTGGTGCGTGATAGTAGAGATGCGGTGTCCCTTCAACACCCGAACCATAGATACAATCCAAATCCAGGGTAGGCGTTCGGATATTATTGATGTCATCAGGGGTATTTCGTGAACTTAAACTCGATGTAACATCAAGGGTAATATCATGATCGATGAATTGGCCTAAGAATACGTAACCCAGGTCAATATTTGACAACTTGGCTTCTGCTTCGGAATCCATGGGTCCGTTCTTTTTACCGCATTCACGAAGATCATGCGAGTTACTGATAAGTCGAGGGAGTTGAGGAAATAGACGCCTGAATCGGCCTTGTGATTGATGATGGGTGCATTTAGGGGTCATACCGCTAGGTGTATTGATGCCATGATGTATCATATTCAGTCTCCATTTTAGTTATCACCTTTTCACTGATAAACACTAAAAATGGGGAAGTTATTGATAATCTATTGCTCGGAAACATCATGAGCATCCATACTCTGCTTTCCCTTTTTGAACAACAAGACCAGCTCAAGGCTTATATTAGACTATCTCGATGTGTTCATTTTTTCAACAATTAAGATAACCTTAAGCTGTTATAGAAAATGATCGTTGAGTAAATTCACCAGCGAATACCCCTTCGTTTGTCTCCGTTTCCTTGGCTCCAAACTCAAAAAAAAAAGATGGACGGTTTAAACTCAACCGTCCTCTGCATGAGGTTTCACATAGGCCAAAAGCTACATAAAATTCAGTTCTGACCCATTTGTTAACGTGCTGACGCCAATTAAGAACTGTAAAAACACGGTACATCATTATACTCAACTAGCCTTTTGCTTTACTTCGCCGGCATAACATAAACCTCGCGAACGCAGGCTGACTCTTCTGCGCTTAGGGCAAACAATACCGATTTTGCGATATCCGCTGGCTGAAGCTTATCTTCCTTAGGTTCATCGAAAAATGGCGTATTCACCATACCAGGGCAGATAGTTGTACAGCGGCCGCCCCACTCGCGCATTTCTTCTGCGAGGTTCTGACCGAAACCATAAGCAAACCACTTACTTGCCCCATATACAGAGCCTTTGAGAGCTATTCGACCGGCGACCGAAGACGTAATGATGAAGTGGCCTTGCGTATCGCGCAAGTACGGCAATCCGGCTTTTGCGGTATAAAGCAGTCCATTTACGTTTGCGCCCAGCATGCCATCCCAGTCATCTACGTCCCCCTTTTCAATGCCGGCGGCTTTCGCGCCGCGCCCTGCATTGGCGAAAATGCCGTCAATACGACCGAAATGTTCGCTTACCTGTTTAAACGCCTTATCTAACTCATTAAAGTCGCTTACGTCAGCTTTGACAGCAAATGCATTATCATTGCCAAGCTCTTCAACCAAGGCACGCAGTTTGTCCTCACTTCTCGCTAAGAGGGCAACGTTAAAACCGTTATCTACCAATTGCTTTGCCGTTTCTTCGCCAATGCCGCTGGAAGCCCCCGTTATCGCGATAACCTTTTTATTTGTAGCTGAGGTGGACATACACTTCCTCCTTTTTTTACTGGGCAACCAATTCACTAATTTTGCTTACGAAAGCTGGAATATCATCTGGGTTTCTACTAGTGACTAGTTTTGAGTGGGTCACCACTTCTTCATCAACCCAGGTCGCACCAGCATTTTTGAGATCTGTTTGGATACTAGGAAACGAAGTGAGTGTTGCACCTTTCGCTAACCCAGACTCCACCAGCAACCATGGACCATGACAGATAGCACCTATAGCTTTAATACTTGCCGCGCTGTTTGCATTTTTGATGAAGGCAACTGCATCTTCGTTGGTACGCAGCACATCGGGATTGATTTGACCGCCAGGTAGCACAAGGGCATCGTAATCTTCAGGATTAACGGACGTAACTTGTTTATCAACATTGACGTCCTTCCCCCAGTTGTCTTCGTCCCATGCTTTAATTGTTGTCTGATCATCAATAGATAGCACATCAACTTCAGCACCTTGCTCAATAAACTTGTCTCTTGGTTGAATCAACTCACTTTGCTCAAAACCATTGGTTGCCAAAATAGCGATTTTTTTGCCTTTAAGGTTTTGGGTGTTGCTCATAATGTTCACTCCTTTTGAAAGACGAAATGTAAAGCTAGTAAAAACAGGGGGCGCCACACAATAGGAATAACTGTCCGCCTACCACCTTTAGCAAATCCCATCAGGTGAACGCGTTAGTTTGTGCATGGCATAACCTAGCTCTTACTATCTAGCTACGATGCTGTTGAAGGTGCAAATTACAAACCATCCAAACCAAGAAACGCAAACCATTGATTCAATTACAATAAATGAAATACCAACAATTTCACCACCATTGATAGCCACGCACATATTCAGATTTTGTGAACGATTTACAGAGCTTCTTTCTCGCTCCTTTTTTAAGTTAATGTAAGCCGACAGCGAAGTTTTCATGTATCAAGCTCTAAGAGTTCTATCGTTTAGGCAAAACATGAGGACACATGAGCAAGGAACGTTTCAACCACGCTAAATCTGCATTCGAGCTTTCTTTGAAAAGTTGGTGGAGTATTTCAAAGCGTATTTTCACTAGCCTGCAAAAAGACAACATTCCTCTTATCTCCGCTGGCGTTGCCTTTTACTGCTTGCTGGCTATCTTCCCACTACTAGGGGCAACTATTGCTTTGTATGGGCTCGTTGTCTCTCCCGATGAACTGCAACGCCACATGGCATTGCTGGTAAATGTAGTACCAAATGACAGTCGCTACATCATTGAAGAACAGCTTAAAAATTTAACCGAGAAGTCGAATACTGCATTGGGCTGGAGTTTTTTATTTACTCTGCTCTTATCACTGTGGAGCAGTAGCAAAGGCGCCAACGCACTGATAAAAGCATGCAACATTACCTATAGCGAGGCGGAAGGAAGAGGCTTTTTCAAAGGTATCCTGGCACGCATCACCTGCACCATATTTATGATCCTTACTGTAATTGTGTCCCTTGCCTGCATCACTATTTTACCCGAAGCATTAAACTGGATGACGTCAAATGCCCTTAGTACCGAGCAAGCCATGTGGGTGACTTGGCCAGTTATGCTGGCCCTATTTAATATTGCGCTTTCAGCCCTATATCGATATGCCCCTCACCGAAGAGAAGCCCAGTGGCGCTGGGTGACGCCGGGGTCAGTTTTTGCCACCTTATTATGGGTGGTAGCCTCGTATGGTTTTTCGATATACCTCAATGAATTTGGAAGCTACAACAAAACCTACGGCTCCGTTGGGGGCATTATTATTTTGCTTATGTGGTTGTATTTAACCGCCTATATCATTCTAATCGGTGCAGAGGTGAACTCGTCGATAGAGCTCCAAACTACTGCAGACAGTACGGTGGGTGAAGACAGACCCATGGGCGAAAGAAACGCATTTGTGGCAGACCATACACCGGATGATTTAAGGCGCTAATGCTTAAACTATCTGAGGCGCATGCACTATCTAGCAGCGCCTTCCTCACCATCAATTTTTAGCATCTTTACGAGCATTTCTTTTCATTTTACCTATATCTGAATTTGCCTCATATTCGCGCCGCGAAATTATCTTCTCTTTCCTTTGATGTAAGGCATTACCTTGGACAACACCCTTATCCCGCCAGCCAAAGCGCGGGTTTCTGTTCCCGTTATTGCGCTGGGTATGTACGCAGTTGCGTCTGGCTATTTGATGAGTCTGATCCCACTAATGCTCAGCCATTACAACCTAGACACGGCTATCGCCAGTTGGCTGGCTAGCAGCTTTTACGCTGGACTACTAGTGGGTGCCCTTAGTATTGAACCGTTGGTAACCCGCGTTGGTTACAAGCACGGTTTTGCGCTGTGTTTAGGCGTACTATTACTAACTATTGTAGTAATGCCTTTGTTTGCTCACACCGCAGTTTGGCTTGTGGCTCGGTTAGTGGCTGGCGTTGCTGTAGCGGGTGTATTTGTTATCGTAGAGTCGTGGCTTTTACACGGCGACGAAGCCGATAGAGCCAAACGTTTAGGCTTGTACATGGGCGCACTGTACGGGGGAAGCTCTTTAGGTCAGTTAGGTATTGGCGCTATTGGCGTAGGCGGCATGCTTCCTTTTGCTGCCATTTTCACCATGTTGATTTTAGCCATTGGCGTACTTTTGTTTGCAAAGAGCGAGCAGCCTGAAGCTTCCCACAGTACGCCACTGTCGCTAAAGCAAATATCGAAACTAAATCATGCCGCAATTATTGGTTGCATAGTGTCAGGCTTAACCCTAGGTGCCATTTACGGCTTAATGCCTCTTGAACTATTAAACCGGGGCATTGCTCATGACGATTTGGGTAGCTTAATGGCCTTAATTATTTTAGGCGCTATGGCAGTTCAACCTTTAATTCCTGCGTTATCCAAGCATTTAGGCCGCACGTTACTCATGGCGCTATTTTGTTTACTAGGTGTCGCCGCCATAACATTAACCGCAGCGGTTAGTGGTATATACGCTTTGGGAGCTGGTCTGTTTCTATTAGGGATGGCAATATTTGCCCTATACCCAGTGGCAATAAATCTGGCCTGCGACAAACTCGATGCTAGCTTCATTGTATGCGCCACACAGGTCATGCTTTTCAGCTACAGCGTGGGTTCAGTAGTAGGCCCACTTATTGCCGATAACTTTTTAGTAGGCCCTCAAGGGTTGATGGGTTACTTATTTGCGTGCTTACTTGCTACCAGTATTTATATGCTGATAGCCAGTGTTAAAACCAAAGGGCGCGCCATGGCAGGCGAGTAACACACTCGCCTTGTCCATCTTACTGCCCCTATTCTGGGGCAGATTCAAAATACGACACCTTATCGCTTCCTTTTCGCGACACTTTCAGCCGCTTTTTACCGCTTACTGTTTCAAGAGAAAGTCGGTTTGGATAACCTTCCACACCAAATTCTCCGTCACCAAGGTAAACAAGCTCCCCACTTTCAATATGACTCCACAGCAACAGTCTTCCTTGGTAGAAAAGCTGGTTATTCTGCTTGCTGATTTCGATGGTTTCTCCAAAGCCTGCGAGGTATTTACCTTCAAAGTCATTTAACAGTTTAAGGGGAATCTGTTGCTTTACCACGGGCAAGCTTTTCTTCCAGTCGAGCTTTTCCACAACCGTTGCAATAACTGTTTCAATAACCGGAATTCGAGCAGGGTTGCCGCCGTTACCGAATATAGCGATACCTCTACCATCGCGCATTGTGCCCATGATTTGCCCTCCTGTTCCCGTGTTTGAACCACCATGAGAGAACCACTCTAGGTTGCCTTTAGCCTCAAGACGCATCCAGCCTAGTCCCCAACCACCTACAACATCGAGGGTTTCAATTTGAGTAGTATTACGCGCCACTGCTTGCGAGATTACCTTTGTATCATCGCCATTTAGTGCTCTTTGCATTTCAATAATCAATGTTGCCATATCAAGAGCATTACTCCACATTCCCGAAGGCGCGATTTGCGGGCAAATTGGATATCCAGATTGGATCACGCTCAAATCGTCGTGATGAACGCTTGCCACATTTTGCAAAAATAGCGGGCTGTCAGGTTGATACATTGTGGTGTTAACCATGTTAAGCGGCTTAAATAGCATTTCTTCTGCTAATTCAGGCAATGTCTTTCCAGTTAGATCTTCCAGCGCAATTTGCACAATAACGTAGCCACCGCCGCTATACGACCAACTTTCACCAGGCTTAAATGCTAAGCTAATGGGCGAGTCATAACGGGGGACGTTTACTCCATTTAGGCTATCGATAGCCGTTGGCACAGCGTCTCCTTTATAAAAGTCAGCAAACCCACTTTGTGTGGTGCCCGCAGTGTGGCTGAGCAACCGACGAAAAGTAATTTCCTCAGGGTTGGGAAACTGCTCTTTTTGCAGTGTCCAACGGGTGAGATACTTAGCTACAGAGTCGTCTAAACTAAGCTTGCCTTGATCTTCGAGCATAGCCGCTAGTAGCGCGGTAACCGGCTTGGAAATAGAAGCGGTAGAAAAGGCCGTTGACTGGTTAATAGAATCACCTGAACCGAACACCTTTTCCCCAGCTGTGGCGGAATAGACAACATTGAAGTCGTCGATTACCGCGACGCTTACGCCACTTAATTTGTATTCTTTTAAGAGCTCGTTGAGTTCTGCTTGAGACAACAGTTGGTTGTCATTTGCGTGGGCTATTTCAAGTGGCGCATACCACAAAAGTAAAAGGATAAAGGCTACTAGTTTATTAATGGGTGTCATACATTACTCTCCGTATAAATTTCAGCCAAATTTAGCGTCAATTATTCGGTTTACGGCAACCTATTTCCTGAACTGCATCAGGCATTCCCCAAGTGCATTACTTCGACTTCATTAACAGTTAAAAACTGTGTACTGTGTTAACAATAACAACAAACAACACGCCCTAACTTCCCGTGCAAAAACTCAATTGGTTCTACTTAATGCTTATGACAATGCTCATTTGGGGCGTTGTACTTTTGCACGAACAGCCCACCCATTCACTGACATTTCCTTCTCAGGTCAGCATCCTCTATTCTGGGCAAGAGGAAGTACCAGCGGAGAACGATCCTCGATGGCAGGCTCACTCCCAGTCGGACATCGAACTGTCTAATGAAGTAAGGTGGCTCAAGTTCACACTTGCGTTCAACGCAACATCAAATGGGTCACAAGGTGTACAACAAACCGAGAGTGCGCCTAAAGGCTTGTTTGTTTCTATACTTGGCGCGTTTTCTGTTTATTTGAACGGTTATCACATTGGTGATAACGGCATGCCTGCAACAGCCGAGAGCAAAGAATTGCCAGGTGAAATAGACAGTATATTCATACTACCTTCACAGCACCTGAATACTGGTGATAACACGGTGATGGTAAGGCTGAGCAGCAAATTTCGTCCAGATACCGCGCAAAGTAGTGGATATTGGGTATTTACAGACGACTTCGAAACTCTTGCCGCCATTAATGAGTGGCGTATCCGATTGCCCTTAATGATGCTAAGTGGCTTGGTTCTTGTCGCCATGTATTCATTTGTGGTGTACTTTTCATCGCTCAAAGAGCCTGCATACCTGTGGTTTAGCTGCCTATGCACCATGCTGATTCTATTAATCTTGGCCGAGTCATGGCGAGGTCTATTCGGTTACAGCTACCAGTGGCACATCCTTAGAATGGAAATCGTCCTTGGCTTAACCCTTGTTATCAGCCTGGTGCTACCGCTCTTTTTCCTGTCTTTCTTCCGCTATTCAAAAACATGGTTTATCAGTACCTTGCTTGTGTTGGTTATGGCTAGTTGTGGGGTATTGTTATATTTCGATGGTTACGATTACCGCAGCTTTTTGTTGTTCAGTGTGTCTTTGCTCATTAGCTTTATTATTGGTGTGGCCAGTATTTATAAACGGAAGAAGTACGCGTGGTTAATGACCATGGGAATAGTGGTATTTGTTTCACCCGTTCTCATTAACCGGTTTTCGTTTATGGACCAATATTTCTTTGTTTCGTTTAGTGGCTTAGCGCTTTTATTACTACTCGTGCTAAGCCAAACCCATGCTGAGAGACAGCGTGCACTTACGCAGTCAACGCTTACCACCCAGCGTCTGCAGCTTGAGCTTATAAAGAAGCAGCTACAGCCTCACTTTATTCTCAATACCCTGACGGCAATTGAAGAGTGGATTGAAATCGCCCCAAAAGAAGCCATTGGGTTTATTCAGGCGTTAGCATCGGAGTTTCGCCAAATGGCCAGCTTAAGCGATAGAGCCTTAATTGCTTTACAGCAGGAAGTCGCCCTTTGTGAAAGTCACCTTAAAATTATGGGATACCGCTTCGACGCCCACTTTTCACTGCAAAAGCCGGAGATGTCAGAAAACAAAGGGCAGCAGCTTATTCCTCCCGGAGTATTACTCACCCTCATAGAAAATGCGTTTAGCCACAACAGATACGGCTCGGGAGAGTATCTATTTAGTCTCAGCTTTTCTGAACAACAAGAGGATGAAGCACAGGGTGTGTCCGTAGAGAATGCCAAGCATGATAAGAATAAAAGACATTCAACTACCTTGCTGTTTAAAGCTCAGCTTACTCAACACTATTCTTACCAGACATCAGCATTAGAGAATAAAGAAGGAACCGGTGTTGGCACCAAGTATATTAAAGCCCGGCTCACAGAAGCGTTTGGTAATAACTGGAAGCTAGTGGAATTTATTGAAGATAAGTATTGGGTAACTAAGCTCACATTTCCAACAACGTTCGTTTCGGGTGAGCAAAGTAACGCGCACGCCGAGCAGACCGAACAAATCACCTTACAAACGCTATGATGAATATTACCCTAGTAGAAGATGAACCCATGGTTGCCAAACGACTTGCTCGTTTTATCGACCAGTGTACCGACGATAAAACCACTATTCATCGCTTTTCCAACCTCGATGATGCAGAAGAGCATTTGTCTAACCGCGACACAGACCTGCTTTTTCTAGATTTGAATTTGCATGGAAAAGACGGTTTTTCATTAATTCATCAACAGCTTGCCGCCCCTTATCACACCGTGGTGGTGTCAGCGAATACCGACAGGGCTTTAGAAGCGTTTGAGCTTGGCGTACTCGATTTTATTGGTAAGCCATTTACTCAAGAAAGAATAAGTAAAGCGATAGAACGCTTTTCTCTGCATCAATTTAAGGGCCAATGTCAGCGGTTGTCATATCGCAAAAACAATGTGCTCTGCTTTCTTCAAGTTGATGACATTCAATTCATTCAAGCCGCTGGGCACTACAGTGAAATAACCACTAAAGACAATCAAACCATATTGCATGACAAGCATTTAGACAGGTTAATGCAAATTCTACCTCAAGGATTTATGCGAGTTCATCGCTCTTATGCGATACCTCTTGATGAAGTTAAGCATATTGAACAACACTCAGGCGCGAAGTACATTGCACACCTGCACTCGGGCGCGAGTGTTCCAGTAGGAAGAACTAAATTCAGTACGCTGGTTGATGCTCTGAGCAGCTAAGACTTCTACACTGTGCGTAAACGTTGAATATCTTTTTGAGGCGGCATGCCAAACAATCGGCTGTATTCTCGGCTAAATTGAGATGCACTTTCATAGCCAACCAATGAGCTTGCTTGTGTCGCGTCCAAACCATTCATCAGCATTTGATCCCTTGCTTCTTGTAATCTTAGTGTCTTTTGATATTGCAAAGGGCTGGTACCAGTAAGTGCTCGAAAGCGCTGCCTGAAAGTAGAGGCACTCATGTGGGCTTGATCCGCCAATGCGTCCATTCCCACTGACTGAGTAAAATTCTGTTTTAACCACGTCACCACTTTTAAAATATGTGCATTTGGCGCGCCTGACGACACAAGGTGGCGAAGGTGCAATCCGTGTGGTCCATCAAGTAAACGAATAACAATTTCTTTTTCAACCAATGGGTAAAGGCTATCCAAAAACTTTCCCTGGGCACACATTTTAATAAGGCGACCTAGAGCGTCGTACAAGCCTTCATCCACATCTTGTGTCGATATTGGTTGATAACGAATATCTCTTGGCGGTTTTGACAGATTAAGCTCGGCGCAAACTTGCAGAATGAGGGTATAGTCTAACTTCAGAACCAGCGCTACAAAGGGGTTGTGCCTCGTCGCTTCTGACACATGAGAAATTACCGGCAAATCAAAGGTAGTTAGCATAGATTGGCCAGCAGTGGACTGATGGAGCTGGTCTTCATAAGAAAGGAGCTTTGCCCCTTGCAAAACGACCGCTAGGCTAAGCGTATAAATACAGTGTAAAGGCTCTGTCGGCGCATTTCTTACGTGAAAGGTAAGGCCTGAAATCGGCGTTTCGTGGTCGCCCTCTTTTCGACTGTAGTCCAGCACCATTTCACTTAACGCTTTTTTCGCATCACTGATTGGAAAAAACACCGTTCGATCTCCCACAAGTATTACTTCGAAAAGAAAAGAATTAAACAATAATTACGCCCTTCGGCTGTTTGCCTTGGGCGCAAGTTGTCATTACTTATTCTTAGTTAGTTACTAACCTACATGTTCTTTGAAGAAAGGTACAATTTGCGCCATGGCCAGCCCAACAGGTTCACTTTTATCATAAAGGTCGTAATGCGACCAATCTTCTAATTCAACCAATTGGCGATCTTTAGATGCCGCTGCGCGCCCGTAAATTTCCATGCCGTCACGGTAGGCACCAAATGCCCCAACCTTCTGACCAATAACTGCCATTACGGGTTGCGTCATAAGGGTCTCTGCAAAAGAAAATGCGTCCCACGCCAGTGTCTTTTGCGCATGTGAAAACAACATTCTTGTAGCACCACCCGGCTGTTGGCCTCGCGGGGTTTTGTAGTATTCAGTTGCTTCATAAACATCGCGTTCCGTCATTCCATTGTCTCTGGCTTCAGCGAGACTTGTAGGGAGCAGTTCATTTACTAGTCGCTCACCACCTCGGGCTTCTGCCGTTCGCTGTGCAGCCATTCCTTCTAATGCACCAATGGGGTTATACATGCTAAAGCCTTCTCGAAAGAGTCGACCAATGTTGACAGGTGTGATCCCCACTACGGCTTTGATTCGCTTTTCAGTTAAAGCAGCATTAAAAACATAGCCACCACCACCGCATACACCAATGCCTGCAATTTTTTCCGCGTCAACGTAAGGCAAGGTAACCGCATAATCAATGACTCGACTCACATCCTCTACCCGTTGGGTGGGATCTTCCACAAAGCGAGGTTCACCTCCAGACTCCCCTTGAAAACTTGCGTCAAACGCAATGACCACATAGCCTGCTTCCGCAAGTGCCTTCCCATAGGTAGCGCTTGATGTCTGCTCTTTACAACTACCAAATGGATGTACACTAATGACTGTCGGGTATTGTTTAGCCTCGTCAAAATCGGGTGGAGTTAGAATAAGGGCTGAAATATCCCATGCCATGTCTGAGTTTCTAAAACTGACCTTTTTCATTTTATGCTCCTTGTCTCAAGCATTGTTTGCGCCGTCATCGCAAATGCAATGTCGGCAACAGAAGTTCTTTAGGAATAACTGCTTATAGCGTGCGATTAAAGAAGGTTTCTAACGCACTCATTGCGTTTGTAATTTCTGCTTCGCCGTCGTACAAATCCATGTGGTTTGCGCCATCAATGACATGCATGGTTTTATCCGATGTTGCAGCACGCTCCATTAAGTCGTCACTCATCCATTTGCTTCCAGCATTGCTTCCGACCACCGTCAACAAAGGCTGGGTAAGGAAAGCTTCTGCCTTAAAAAAGGCGTCATAACTAATTAGCTGCGTTAAACTTCTCGCAGTACCAAATCCTGGCGCTGTGCAGTATGCTGCGCGATCGGTATGGTAGTATTCCCACGCTTGGCGAAGTTCTTCATTCGGAGCATCTTCTTCTTTTAAAGGCGCCATTGGCATAGTCGCTATATCGTTACCGCTGGCATCAGAGGTTCTAGACGCAGAGCCCGCTTCTAAGTAAGGCAATGCCTCACTGTCTTTTACATTGTTGTCCCAACCATTTCGGAACATTTGACCAATGTTGACCATGCTTACTGTGCCCACCGCTTTTATACGTCTATCGTTGATGGCAGCGTTTGCGGTATAGCCAGCGCCCGCACAAATACCCATTGCGCCAATACGTTCATTGTCGACGTAATCTAAGGTTGTCAGGTAATCAATCGCTGCACTTACATCCTCAGTTCTAACATGAGGGTTTTCCAGTTGGCGTGGTTCACCACCACTCTCGCCCTGATACGATGCGTCATACGCAAGAGCGATATAGCCTTTTTCTGCTAGTTTTTTTGCGTAGGTTCCAGCAGTTTGCTCTTTAACGCCACCGCCTGGATGTGAAACCACAATGGCTGGGTAAGTTTTAGTTGAATCAAAATTCTCTGGAAAATTTATTAGACCAGACATAGTAATGTTTAAACCGTTGGTATTTGGAAATGATACTTTGTTCATGATGTCTACTCGTCGTTAGGTGAAAATGATGTTCTTGCCTGCTTAACGATTACCTCGTCAAACCATGAATTAAGTATAGGTGTTGGGAGATAGCGAACCTTGCCTAAAACGACGCATTAGTTGCCTGAACCGGTTACTTTGGAATTTAGCAATACAAGGCGTGTTACCTTCCACCTTTAAAAGCGCCGCCAATTCAACGAACAGCCTGATTAAATTAACAACGACACAATTCATCACAAACTTGCCCCATTGTTTCGCCTATGAACGCCCTATTTGTTTTTTTAAATAGAAGTTACCGTTCGTTAACTCAGTGCCACTATCATGCTATTTTCCAAAACACCCAAACGGGATTATTTAACGCCTGCCAATACTCACAAACCTTGGTTGAGGGAACGGCAACATGCAGCCAAGCCGCGTAATCACAGGTTGCTTATCCTTACTTCCTTCCTCTGCTTTCTGCTTGGTGTAGTAGTTAGTCCGCTAAGTCGCGCTGAGTCTGGCGAATTGATGCTGCAAAGCGTGGACGGTGAGTCTTCCCCCGCTCTATTGCATTCAACTGACGTAAATTTACAGGTGAATGGCATGATTGCGCACGTTACCTATTCTCAAAAATTCACTAACACCAGTAATGAATGGAAGCATGCCGTTTACACCTTTCCGCTTAATGAAAACGCGGCGATTAACAGTATGGAAATGCGTATAGGAGACAGAATAATCCGGGGTCAAATTAAGCCGAAGGCAGAAGCGAAAGAAGCATTTGAAGCGGCCAAAAAAGCGGGAAAGAAAGCCAGTTTAACAGAGCAACAACGCCCAAATTTATTCACCCAGCAGGTCGCGAATATAGCGCCAGGTGAGGAAATAATGGTGACACTTCAGTATGTCCAACAGGTAGACTACCGCGATGGAAAATTTACTTTTCACTTGCCTACTACGCTCACTCCTCGCTATTCGCCCGGCATTCCGCTAAATCAGTTTAACGAGAATATAGAGGCTGAAATATCAGGTACAGGTTGGGGAGAACCCACAGATCAGGTACCCGATGCCAGAGCTATCACGCCTTATATGAGAGAAGGCAATGAAGGCCCGCAACTTACGTTCAACGCAACACTAAATACTGGTTTAACGCTTAATAGCGTCACTAGCAGAAATCACCGTGTGAATTTGTCAGAATCGACAGGTAATTATCTTGTCACCTTTAATCAAAGCAATATCAAAATGGACCGAGACATTTGGCTAGAGTGGCAGCCCTCGCCCTCTAGTGCACCACAAGCAGCTATTTTCACTGAATCGAAAGGTCAGCATGACTACGCCCTTGTTATGCTAATGCCGCCACAAGTGAAGAGCCAAGATTTACAGGATTTTGATCGCGATATCACCTTCGTTATCGACACGTCAGGCTCTATGGGAGGTCGCCCGATTGTCGACGCAAAAGAGAGTTTACAATTAGCGATAGACCGCTTGAGTGAGAAAGACCGATTTAATGTTGTTTCATTTAACAATGATACCACGCGTTTGTTTGAAACCTCCGTAGAGGGAACAACACGAAACAAGCAATATGCGAGGGATTTTGTAAAGCACCTCAATGCAGGGGGCGGCACTGAAATGGCGCCAGCGCTTAATGCCGCACTTAAGCGCACGACAACTAAAGATTTTATAAAACAAGTTGTCTTTATTACCGATGGTGCGGTAGGCAATGAAGCTGCATTGTTCTCGCAAATAAAGAACGAACTGGGTGATGCGCGCCTTTTTACAGTAGGCATAGGCAGCGCGCCTAATAGCTATTTTATGACCCGAGCCGCTCAGTTTGGTCGCGGAAGCTATGTATTTGTTAGCAATACGGCAGATATTAAACAGCAAATGGATAGCTTGCTTTATAAATTAGAAAGCCCTGTGTTGAGTGATTTAAGCCTCACTCTACCAGCTGGCTATGCACAGTCAGCAGAGATTTACCCTTCTAAGATCCCTGATTTATACGCGGGAGTTCCTTTGCTTTTGAATGTGAAACTGCCTCATAACGCCGGTACAAGCGGAAAAATAACTCTTCAAGGCGCACTTGTAGACAAGCAGGGCACTACTCGCGAGTGGACCCGTTCGGTAGCTATAGCACCAACGTCGACAGGTTCTACTCAACACCTTGGCGTAGCGACTGCTTGGGCAAGAAAGAAAGTGGCGGCGTTAATGGATGAAAAAGCGTTAGGGCGAAATGTAGATGAAGTAAAACAGGACATTCTTGCTGTAGCCCTGCCCCATAAACTTATAACAGAGTTCACCAGCTTCGTTGCTATTGAAGAAAAAATAGCAAATACACAGCGCATACCGTCTTCCACCGAAAACGTAAGAAACCTAATGCCACAGGGAACGCAATTCAGACAAATCAGTTACCCCCAAACCGCAGCGGGTGTATCTGAACATGTCGTATTAGGCATGATTGCCATACTTTTATTGTCGCTTTTTCACAGCATCGCCTTTTTGCGAAACAAGGGGGGGACGAGGTTAGCACCTTAAACTCATTTCTTTATTTTTTGACTTAATATGGCTTGGACAAACAATGATTAAATACTCTTTTACCATCATCTTAGTCTTGATCGCCACAGCCAGTTTTGGCAAAGCTGGCTGGATATTATTGAAAGCTGAACTGGCGCAATATTTAATTCAATCTTCGTGGGAAGAAACGCTAGCCACTGGCGCTAACCAGAAGCCTTGGCGTTGGTCTGATACTTGGCCAGTGGGCAAGCTGGTTCATGCAAAAAGCGAGACGCAGCTGTATGTACTAGAAGGCGCACAGGGAAACGCCCTTGCATTTGGCCCTGGACACCACACCGACTCGCCCCCACTCGGACAGGGTGGTAGTGTGATTGGCGGGCATAGAGATACTCACTTCACGTTCTTAAAGAAGGTGAGAGCCAGAGATATTATGCAATTACAGTTGCCGAACTCACAATGGGTAACCTATCGGGTTGTATCGAAGACGATAGTCGATGCTGCCTCGGCAATGAAAGTAGATGTAAATGGGCAGCAGCTCTATTTAGTTACCTGCTACCCATTTAATGCGGTATCAACACAAAGTAATTTACGCCTTGTTGTTGAGCTGGTCGAAACTGAAACCCAGCGAACCTAAATAGGTTCGCCCACAATTAATTAGCCGCTTGTTTGGGCGAAAATACGCTGTACAAGGCAGGTAACACAAAGAGCGTTAAAAGCGTTGCAGTAACCAGCCCACCCACGATAACACTTGCGAGCGGCCGCTGAATTTCGGCGCCGACACCGTTTGACATCAACATAGGTACCAACCCTAGTGCAGACGTTACCGCCGTCATCAGAACTGGCCTTAGCCTGGATGTAGCACCAGTGAAAACAGCGCTTTCAACAGTCATCCCCCTTTTCATCCGTTGGTTGATACTTTCCACCATCACTACGCCATTTAAAACGGCAACACCAAATAGTGTTATGAAGCCGACTGAACTTGGTACTGACAGATATTGGCCGGATAAGTACAAAGAGAACACGCCTCCGATGATGGCAAGTGGCACATTAACCAGTATTAGCATCGCTTGACCCAGAGAATTAAACGCGAGGTAAAGCAGAACCGCAATCAATACCAAAGAAAGCGGCACGATGAGCGACAATTTTTTCTGAGCACGCTGTTGGCTCTCAAACTGCCCGCCTATTTGCACCGTATACCCTGAGGGCAAATTCACCCTTGAAGATATGGCGCTTTGTATCTCTTGAACCACGCTGCCCATATCTCTTCCTTGGACGTTCGCTTGCACCACTACGCGACGCTGAACGTCATCTCGGCGTATTTGCGGAGGCCCGGATACATAAGATACCGATGCTACATCGCCAATACGAAGCCAGGCACCACTGGGCGATTGAAGTCGAATATCTGCTATGGTGTCGCTGCTTTTTCGAGCGCTTTCTTTTAACCTAACGTAAATATCGTAGCGTTCATTTCCGTTAATGATTTGACCTGCGGCTACACCTCCTACCCCGTCTTGTACCACTTCCATTATGTCACTCACCGATAAGCCATAGCGTGATAACGCTTGTCTGTCAGGAGCAATAACCAGCTGAGCTTCCCCCACAATTTGTTCCATCGCCACGTCTCTGGTTCCTTTTACGTTTTGAATAGCGCTCTCTATTTCTCGTCCCTTAGCACTTAGAACAGCCAAGTCTGGCCCAAATAATTTAACGGCTAGCTGTGCTTTCACACCGGAAAGCAGTTCGTCTACACGGGTGGCAATAGGCTGAGAAAAGTTAAGTAGAAGGCCGGGGAACTCCGACAATTCAGCCTGCATTTTTTGCTGTAGCTCATCACGATTTCTCGCGCTTTCCCACTTTGAAACAGGTTTCAACCCGATGTAAATTTCGATGTTGTTGACCGGTTCTGGGTCGCCGCCTATTTCAGCGCGGCCTATACGACTTAGCGCATAAGATACTTCGGGAAACGCCAACAGCTTTTCTTCTAACGTTGAGGCTACCGCTAATGAAGTCTCTAGGCTTGAAGACGGTGCCAAGGTAACACGCAAGTTTATTGTTCCTTCTTCTAGTTCAGGAACAAACTCGGTGCCAATTTTTGGCACAAGGGCAACAGCGGAAACCAGAAGCAAACCAACCACTAACACTAGCCACTTGGTATGCAGCAACGTAAAAGAAAGCGCCCTTTGATAAGCCCGCTCAACAGGTATCAACATAGCGCTCGGCTTCACATCCCTAGTTCGTTTAAATAGAAATGTGGCTAAGGCAGGAACGAAGAACAGCGCAACGACAGTGGCACAAAGTACAGCAAGCATAATACTGATAGCCATAGGCTGAAAAAGCTTGGCTTCTACTCCCTCAAAACTAAACAAAGGAGCAAAGACCACTAGAATTATCGATGCAGCGAAAAAGATAGGTCTAGCGACTTCCTTCCCCGCTAGTTTTACAGATGATTTGAAAGATTGGGCATCTTCATGCGAGCTCGAAGTGTTGGTATTTAATCGCTTAAAGATGTTTTCAACCATCACTACGGAACCGTCTACTAACATACCAATAGCCACCGCTATTCCGCCAAGCGACATCAAATTTGCAGACAGCCCCATGAAAGCCATGATGGCCAACGCCATTGCTATCGCGATTGGAATAGTGATGAGCACAAGAAACGTTGCGCCCACGTTCATTAAGAAAAGGGCGAGAACGATGGTGATAAAAACAAAGGCGATGGTCAATGCCTTAACTACGGTAGAAATTGCTTTTTCAATCAGGTTTGCCTGATCATAAAAAGGCGTGAAGCGTACCCCTTCAGGTAACGCCTGATTAATAAGCGCAACTCTTGAATTTATGCCATCAATGGTAGCTTTGGTGTTAGCCCCCATCCGTTTTAATACTATGCCTGTTACCACTTCACCAAGCTGTTCTACCTTGCCATCAGATGCCCTTTGAGACAGAGTGACCGCGCCCTGTCGTATTTCAGGCCCGGTTTTAACATCAGCAAGATCAGACACCGTTACCACCACGCCATCTACCGTTTTTACCGGCACCTGCTCAATATCGTGAATTCCCTGCTCACCACTTGCCAACCACCCCGTTCCACGCACAACAAGTTGTTCTTGCCCCCGTTCAAGATACCACCCGCCAACATTAGTGTTATTGCGTTGCAACGCTATAACAAGGTCCTGTTGAGATAACCCATAAGCAAGTAACTTTGACGGATCTACGTTCACTTGGTACTGGCGAACTTCCCCACCAAAAGACAGCACATCTGTCACGCCATCTACGGGCATAAGTAGCAGCTTTACTACCCAGTCGTTAAGGCTTCTCAGCGCCATTGCATCATATTTCGCACCGTCATCTGCAATGAGGGAGTATTGATAAATTTGACCTAGCCCAGACGTATTTGGCCCCATTTCTGGCGTTCCTACGTTTTCAGGAATGAAGGCTCTTGCTGTTTGCAAGCGCTCGAAAACAAGCTGACGGGCAAAATAAATATCGGTTCCCTCTTTAAACACAACGGTAACCGCTGAAAGCCCGGTTTTAGAGATGGAGCGCACTTCTTCAACATCAGGCAACGCATACATTACAGCTTCAATTGGGTAGGTAATAAGTTGCTCAATCTCTTCTGCGGCAAGCCCCGGCGCTTCGGTATTTACACTTACCTGAACATTGGTTACATCAGGGAAAGCGTCCAAATTCAGCGACGGCAAAAGCATCGCCGAACCCGCAATTATGCCTAACAGCAGCCCAACCACTAAAATACTATTGTCTACCGACCAATCTATTATTCGATTAAACATAATTAGCCTCCTAATGGTTGTGCGGATTAAATCCGCTTTTCGCTAGTTCAGAGGCGACAAAGAATGCACCTTGGGTAACAATCCGCGTTCCAGTTTCTACGCCCTCTATACGTCGGTATTCGCCGAGCGCTTCCCCTCGCTGTACCTCAACAGGGGTAAATGCCCCCGACGCTTCGTTTTCAACATAGATAACCCAGTCTCCGTCGGTACTTCTCACCATTGCAGTTTCAGGTACTGCCATTACAGGAGATGGAGTGGGCACACTAAACAGTACGTCGACGAACATACCGGCATGAAGGCTATGGGTGGTATTGCGTATAGCTAAGCGGACAGTGCGAGTACGGGTAAGTGGGTCGATAATGTGCGACTGTTGAATAACCTGCGCGGTAAAATGCTCACCGTTAAATATGACTTGCGCCGTATCGCCTACCTGAACAGGAAACGTGCTAGTGGCTGGCAAGCTGGCCTCTATCCAAATATCGCTCTCGTCTGCCAGCAACATGACTGTTTCGCCAGCTAACACCCTTTGCCCTTGCATGAAGTTGTCTTGTAACACCACGCCATCGCGCACGGCGACAAGCTCATACTGACCGAAAGCGTCAAGGTCTAAAGCAGTGATGCTTGAAATCGCGTTAGGAGTAAGTCCAAATGCAATTAGCTCTCCGTAGCTCGCTTTGTAACGATTCTCAGCTTCAACTAACGCGCTTTCGCTTATGGTGTTTTTGTCTAGCTTTTTTGCCCGACTGTAATTGGATGAAGCAATAAGAAATTCGGCTTGAGACTGGGCAATGGTTTCGCTGAACAAGGTGACAAGCACCTGCCCTTTTTCCACTTCATCCCCAAGAGACGCGTGTCGACTAATCACTACCGAATCAGTCCGAGGAGACACCAATGAGCTTGAGTATCCATTTACTTTTACTTCACCAGGCGCGTAAACGCGTTGGTTATAAATACGAGGTTCTATTACGGAGGTTTGAACGCCTGCAAGTTGCCTTTGCTGCTCAGTAAGGGCTACCTCCTCAGGCTGGTGATTCACCTCAGATTGATGACTTACCTCAGGCTTATGATTTTCCTCAGGCTCGTGCGCTTTCTCATGCTGATGCGAGCCACTTTCATGTGCTAGGAAGTACTGAATAGGTGCATCAATGTTCTTGTCGTTTTCTATCGCTGTAGTTGCACGGCTGACAGGCACGCACAACAATGTCGTCAGGACTGCGCCTACGACCGTTTTAGAGTTCTTCATAATGATCTCAACGTTTGTTTTAACTAAATTTTTTCCACGGCGCCAAAGGGCCAATTAGTTCAAACGTTAAGCAATGGGAGGGCGGTAAATGAAACCACTTATTCGAAAGGGAGAAGCCCCTTCTTTGAGAATTTTTCCCGAGTTAACAAAAGCAATGTTTGGAGAATAGGCTTTTACTAAAACCCAAGAAAAATGACTGCCGCTGCAATGTCCACAGTGATGGCCGTCGTTTATGCTGTGATCATCACCATCGGCGTCAGTGACTTGATTTTCAGCAACACTTTTCTTGTCAGAGGCATGATCGTGAACCGTCTCAAGATGCTGTGCATCGACTTGGTGAGCGTCTAACAAAGCTGACACTGCATTAAACGATTGCAACACAATCGCTAGTATTAGCAGTATTTTGACAGCAAAGTTTCGGTTCACAATCTATATCTCTTAAGGGAGTCGTCAGTAAATTATCAAAAATACACGACCAATGCGAACAACCTATCGCGTTTAACCTGTTTTCTAGCGAGTAACAGATTCAATGTGCAGCGAAGAAAACGTGCCGTTCCAGATTTGCTCACCTATGGTGACATTTTCAAAGCTAATATCGTCGGCATTTTCTAGGATAAGAATTTCTTCTGCTTCCTTGATTTTAATGTCTTTAAACTTAACGTTATGCACAGGAGCTGCATCTGGAGCGTGAATTTCCAAAACCGTTCCTACATTTTCTACCGTTAAATCTTCAATAATAATGTCGGTATAGGTAGCCGGAAAATTACCGTGTAAATTACTTGGGTAGTTTAGCTGGAACCAGAATAAGTGTTTAAACGAAGCCACTTTACTGCCTCTAATTCGAACCATTTCGACGCGCCCGCCTCTGTCTAAGTTACTCTTAAAGCGATATGCTGAGTCGCCTTCATGCAAGATGTTGTTCTCAAAAAATACGCGCTTAATGCCGCCAGACATTTCCGAACCAAGACCAATGCCGTCTTCCCCGCCTAAATCATTGTTTCGCGCAACAATGTCTGTGCTAGGTATACCTATATTTCGACCGTCGGCGTCTCTGCCAGACTTAATAACGATACCGTCATCACCGGTTCTAAAGTGATTATCTTCAGCAAGCACAAACTGGCTCGACTCAATGTCTAATCCGTCGTTATTGTACAGGTGACTTTCTACCTTCACTCGTCTCACCATAGCATGAGACGTATAAACCAGATGATTAACCCAAAACGGGGAATTAAGGGCTGTATAATCTTCAAGCAGCACACGCTTGGCGTGGAAAAACTGAATAAGCGGAGGGCGCAAGTAATGCCCTTCACCGAACTGACGCTTCTCTACTGGAACGCCATCAAACCCCATTTTACGAAGCGCATGCATATCTGTATTTTGTTTCTCATACCAGCCAATGAACGCCGATTGGGCATTTCCGTCGATAGTGCCTTTACCCGTAATGGCCACATCTTCTACATTTAGCGCGTAAATTAGCGGTGAATAGGTAAATACCTCAGTCCCCTCCCAACGGGTTTTAACCACGGGTAGGTAGTGCGAAGGGTCGCCGGAAAACAGCAGAGTAGCGCCCTCCTCTAGGTGCAAATTCACTTTGCTTTTAAGACGAATAGGACCGTCTACTTGCCATGTTCCTTTAGGCACCACAACAATACCGCCGCCGCTGGCAGAAGCCTCGTCAATTACACTTTGAATTGGCGCTCGCGCTGCGCTTAGTGAGGTATCACTCACATCAACTACAAATTTTTCATTTGGAATATTCGGCAGCTGAATCTGATTTACAATCTGTTCAGCAATTTTCCAGTCTTCGTCAGTAGATGCCGACACATAGGAACAAGTTAGAAGGGTCACAATAAACGCCACCCATCCCAGAGCCCGGCGGTGTGTGAAACGGCTGGGGTAGCTACTCATAGAACGGTCAACATCAGGTATAAAGCGCAGCATAAAAGCTCCATTATTTAAGTCGCAACTTATTACGTTTAAGAAACAAAATATTCACATCACGATAATAATGCCACCGGTGGCATTATTAATCAAAATAATGTTACTGTCCGCTTAACCACGGCACGATTTTTATCTTTGGGATTAGTTTACTTTGCGCTTAAGTGCGGCTTTTTCGCTTTCACTTAAAAAAGCAATTGCCAGCGCATTCTCTTGCGCTTGTTTAATATGAGAAGGCATAAGGCCAGCTTGCTTAGCTGCAACGGAGAATTCGTGTTCTAGCTCTACACCTTGAACTGCCGGATCGTCGGTATTCAGGCAGGCGAGTATGCCGTGATCCAAAAAGGTGGTTAACGGGTGCTCAGTTAATGATGTGACCGTGTTCGTCAATACGTTGCTGGTTAAACAGCTTTCAATACCAATACGGTTGTCGCGCAAATAGTCCATTAGCTTAGCATCATTAATAGCATTAACGCCGTGCCCTATTCGCACAGCACCTAAGTCGTTAATGGCTTGCCAAATGCTCAGCGGGCCTACTGCTTCACCTGCATGAATTGTGATAGGCAGCCCTTCGCGGCGCACTTTTGTAAAGTGCTCTATGAACATGTTGCCAGGAAAGCCTTTTTCATCACCCGCCAAATCAATTGCAGTTATATGCGCTTTACAGGCCAAGATTGAATCTAGCTCATGCTGACATACTTTTGCGCCATAAGAACGCGACAAAATACCGATGAGATTAACTTTAACATCGTGATCTTTAGTTGCGCTTTTTACACCGTCTATTACGGCCTCAACCACACCTTGTGTCGGTAGCCCGTGACTTTCAGCCATGAAATAAGGACTAAAACGCAGCTCTGTGTAGTCAATACCCTGCTTAGCTGCATCTTCTACATTCTCTATCGCCACCCGTTTGCAGGCGTCGAGACTGCCTAACACCTTAACGCCCCAAGTAAGCTTATCTAAAAATGACACCAAATCGGGGGCGATTTCCATTACTTGAACATGGGGTCGCAAGCCCTCTAACGAATAAGCAGGCAAACAAATGTTAAATTGCTGACCAAGCTCCAGAATGGTTTGCAGACGTACATTGCCATCTAAATGACGATGCAAATCAAGTAATGGAAAGTTTTTATTTATCATGGAAATACGATGAGTTAAGGCGTAAGCCCTACTATACCACTTGGCACTGTAAACCTCGCACTCTTGCAGAAAATAACTTTTTTATAGCGGGACAAAACAGTACTTTTTTTGAATCAAAATTTGTCTTAAGTTCGCTCTTGGCATCTAACTTCACTCTATCGATGCTTTTCTTGATTACTTTTCATAACTTTCAATAGCAACGAGCCAGTTGCTCGTTGGCGTGCGCCTTGTCACACAGGCTAAATACCACCAAAGAGCAACAGGCCTTTTCATTATCACCAAAAAACACTAACAGGAGCACAGTCATGTGCGGAAAATGTATAGAAGGCTGCTATTTAGCAGGCTGGCGTAATGGCGTGTATTCATTCGAACATATGCAAGAAGAACCCGATTTTATGGGGAAAGATGTAAAGGCAGCCCATGGCTTGGTGGAAGCGGTATGCTCATTAGGTTCTTCGCTCAATGAGCTCCACGCACTTGGATTAGCGGACTCGCCAATGATAGCTTGGGCAGGATGGATTTATTCGAGAAACGAATCGCACACCCAAATCGATTTAACACGGCATGACGACGTTCTCAAATATCAGAGGGCCTTACGTCATTCAAAAGAAAGTAAATGGGCTGAGATTAATGCCCTCTACCCGAACATTGCGAAGTTTTTAGATAACCTAACGCTTCAAGACGTTGCTAATACCCTCGATGAAGCGCTTCTCGATGAAATTGAGACATGCCTTCTTGCTCTTCATGGTAACGGGTATTACACCTTTGAATTCGTAGAGTCTATGTTCGCCGCCGAAGGGCTATTCCCCATTATTGAGCTTACTGATACTGCTAAGCCGTCACCGTTTGTTGACCATGCACTTGAAATATTCTTACTAACCGAACATCTTTTACACTTTCGCCCATTGTCTTGGGCGCTTCGTGTGGCATTAACTGTTGACTTAACGTGCGATTTCGACAGCTTTCATATGGCGTGGCGTCGATACACCGCTAACCGCGTGTTAAACACGCTTCTAATGAATCGCAATTTGAAAGGTGTGTACGCGTTAGCAAGTACACTTGAACTCAATACCGTTCACGCCATATGTCAGCGGAACGTAGCGAATAAACACTTACTTACTCAGCTATTAAGCGTCGTAAACAACTGTAAAGGCGACACTTATATTGAACCTAAACGTCTAGCCACGCACATCACTTCATTGATCTCAGTGTAAATGCTTACTCCTTACAGTTTGAGATAGGGTGACTTGGTGAATGGTTAAGTACAGCTCGTTATGACAGTCAAATACGTGCGAATCTAACTGAATCAATATTAGACACGATGAAATGTAGTGCTCGATATCATAAAGTTCTTTTGGCATGCCTTACCAGGAACAACGCCTTGGTAAGGCTATTCGCATTACATTTCTTTTTTAAGGGTTTTCGCAACCGCTAAAACTAAGTCTGCCGACGGACGAACTTTGAAGTCTGGGTTAACATAGCTAAACAAAACCTGCCCTTTTTTATTGAGCATGAAGATGCTGGGTGCTGGTAAAACACTATTACCACTTTCATCTTTTGTTAAGTTAATGCCATAGGTTTTGTACTTTAACTCAGTCACAGTATCTAGGTAGAATCCAACGCCGAACTCACGAATAGTCTCTAGTTTGTCGTCGGATAAAAGCGTAACCAAGAATTCTGTTTCAAGCTTTTGCTCTTGCAAGCGCTCTGGTGATTCAGGTGAAATGGCCAAAATCTGATAGCCCATATCCACCAAGTCTTTTTCAATATCTTTAAGCTGGGCAAGCTGCTCATTACAATACGGGCACCACCCGCCGCGATAAAAAAGTACAATGCTGGGCTTTTGCATAGTAAGCGCTTGTAAGCTTACCGGCGAGCCATCTGCCATTTTAAGCGTTGTTTTAGGCGCCACTTGACCATTAAGCAACGGCGTTACTGAATCTGCATCTTCTGCAATAGTGCCGCGCTCCAAAGCATACGCATTTGATGCGCCTGCTATACAGCCGAACATTAACATCGCCATAGCCACTAGTCTCTTCATCAACCCTCTCCGTTATCATTTTTGTTTGTTTAGTTTTTGGTTATCCGCGCTTTGCGCGATGTCCAATATGACCGAGAAGCTTCACTAGAAATTTCGCACTCCAATAAATAAACCGACAAATACTTGTAATGGGCGCTACTCACCTACAGCGAAATTTGCTTTTTACTGCTACTATAGCGCCAAAACTTGCTATGCCACTTTTTTACATAGCACACGGGGTTAACTTCAAGCCTCCTAAGAACAAAGCAGGAACACCATGGCTCTTAAAGCGACCATTTTTAAAGCTGACATATCCATAACGGATATGGATCGCAGTTACTATAACGACCACAACCTTACTATTGCCCGTCACCCTTCTGAAAATGACGAACGAATGATGTTGCGCGTGGTTGCGTTTATTGTTAATGCTCATGAACGCCTACAGTTTACCAAAGGGCTGTCTGACGATGACGTTCCAGATTTATGGCAAAAGAGTTTTAGCGATGAAATAGAGCTGTGGATTGAGTTAGGCCAACCCTCTGAACAGCGCATCAAAAAGGGCTGCAATCAAAGCCAACAAATGATGATTTATTCCTACGCCGACAACAGCTTCGACGCGTGGTGGAAGAAAGAACATAACAAGCTACAAACCAAAAAGAACTTATCAGTTTTTACCTTGCCAGAGTCGCTTGCCGCTACTTTGGCCAATGCTGTTCATCGCTCTATGCAAATACAGGTTACTATTCAAGATGGACAAATGTGGCTAACCATTGAAGGTGCAGATGTCACCGAGAGCGTTGAAGTGTCTATAGAGAAGCAGTTGTAATGAAAAAACTCTCTGCCGTTCAACTCAAACAGCAAGCACTGGTTTTTAGTGTAGCCGATAGCCTTGAAGCCCAAGCGCTTGAAGAGTTAAATGGTATGCAACAGTGTTGGTTTGACGTTCAGTATCACCAATTCCCCGGCTCGTTACTGCTTCGCTTTCAATTCGAAAATGAAGAAGCGGTGTCAAACGCTGAACCTGAGCTAAAGAAGTGGCAGCGAAAATTAAGCGCAGCGCTACTTAAAAAAGGCGTAGTGTTAAAAGATATGCGTCGACATCTTATATTCACCACACAAGGCCCAGAAGAGTAACCCACATCACGCTTTGCAGAACAGGATACCCAACTTCTTTGTTCAATCTTAGCTAGGTTTGTTTTTGGTTATAATCCTTTCATTTTTCGGTATAAAGTCTACTTACACTTTATCAGGTAAGTAGGCTAGACTGGTCTCGTCGAATATTCAGCTTGCCGAATATGACAATAAAACGGTAGGCATCTTGAACGTATACAATGGATATTTGAACACACCATGTTGACCGGCTTTGAAACAAGCCACTATCCCAGCAAAAGGAGCTTCACAATGAAAACTAAAGCAATGGCGTTAGCACTGTTACTGTCTTTAATGGGCTGTACTGAGTCTAGCGAAGAGACGAAAAGCGAAGTAAAAAAAGAGATGGAAAAAGCGGGCGAAGCGACAGCAAACGCCTATGACAGCGCAAAAGAAAGTGCTGCAGATTCTTGGGATAAAACCAAAGACGCGAGCTCTGAAGCTTACGAAGAAGGTAAAGAAATGGCTTCTGATGCCTTTGATGACGGCAAAGAGATGGCTTCAGACGCATATGAAGATGGCAAGAAAATGGCCTCTGACGCATACGACGCAACAGCTGAGAAAGCAGGCGAATTTAAAGACGCCGCAGCGAAGAAAGCTTATGAAGCTTGCGTAAAAATGAAAGAGCAAATGGGCGGCGACGTTAGCGAGTGCGACGATTAATTTAAACTTCCAGCGAAAAGCACATTTGAAAGCGAACCTTCGGGTTCGCTTTTTTATTGCTGTTTAATCAAACAAAAGTGAATCATTCACGCTATTCACACCCGGCTAAAATAACAGCGTCTGGTGTTATAGTTAAAGGTGCGACCCTAAGCAACGTATTAATACCTAAAATATTGTTCCCTTTGGGAAGCACGGCCACTTCCACTGGCCCCACTTCGCACGTATTTCCTATACGAACCGAGTTTAATTGATACTGAGATATTTTAACGATCTTTCCATTTGCCATTCTGGCAGCAGAGGTTCTGGTGGCAAGAAGCTTTTGATTTTTTGTTAGCGCGTCGAACGTAGCTTGATTGAGGGTTAATAAGCTTGAACCCGTATCTAATAGAAACGAAGCCTTTATGTTCGATTCTAGGGTCGCTTCTAGGTACAGTGTTCCGCCTTTGCTTTGTGAAAGAGGAATATTTTGCTCTATCGCTGACACGGCAGATGTGCACGCTAACCAAAAAGTTAGCAGAAAAAATAAGGGAATTTTAGATTTTAAACTCACCGCACATACACCCTTTGTCGACACTTTACATAGGTGTTGATTGACAGCAAGATAAAGACCAAAGGGTAAATGATTGATTTTACCGAAACTCTACAATACCAGACGGTGCCGCAGCACCATAATAGTGCACAAAACCATTTACTCCGCACCAACGTTAAACACTCCGTTTTCAACGCAGTAACTTCTCTTTCAACTGCTCTCTATCCTCTTGATTACTCAAATTCTCTATATCCAATTAGGTGATAGCAATCACCTATCACCAATCGTCATTGTTTAGAACTTTTTCGCTCATACAATGTAGAAAGGTAAGTATGTCAACGAGAGGACACGACATGAAATTACGCTATGTATTGGGTTCATTAATTACGGCTGTTTCACTTGGTTTTTCTGCAAACGCAGCGCAAGCTATGACATCATCAACTGATGAAACGGTTGATGTACAAGTAGTTGATTATTCAGGAAAGCCGCCATTCAAACGCAAGATCGTAAGCTTATCGGTTAACGATGTAGCGCAATTAGAATCAGTAGGGCAAGAAGCTATTGAATACGTAGAAGTGAAAGAAGTCATCATGCGCGGTAAGCCACCGTATCGAAGAGTGACAACCATGATGCCTGTATATGACGTTGCCCAACTTGAAATGCTAGAAGAGCAAACTGACACGCAAAAACGCGGTACTCGCCCGCCGTTCAAACGCCACTAACAGCGTTTTCTACTACCAACAAATTGCACCAAAGCGATTCACTTTTGCCTGAGTGAGTCGCTTTTTTATTGTGCATACTTGTTTACGCCATTTTCTATTTCGATGTATATAACGATGGAATGGTCTCCCCCCTCAAACGGCATCGCAATGTGCCAAACTTGGAATTGAACAATCAAGTTAACAAGGT